>CAZCCL010000023.1:0-27945 GCA_964497095.1 uncultured Gaiellales bacterium
ATCGAGAAGATCGCCGATCTGGTGCGTGACAAGCACATCTCGGAGATCTCCGACCTGCGCGACGAGTCGGACCGCTCGGGCATGCGCATCGTCATCGAGCTGAAGCGCGAGGCCGTTCCCAAGGTGGTGCTCAACAAGCTCTTCAAGCACAGCGCCATGCAGTCCACCTTCGGAGTGAACATGCTCGCTCTGGCCGACGGCGTACCGCAGACTCTGTCGCTGAAAGACATGCTCCGCCACTACATCGCCCATCAGAAGGAGGTGATCGTCCGCCGGACCCGGTTCGAGCTCGACAAGGCGAAGAAGCGCGCTCATATCCTCGAGGGCCTACTGGTGGCCATCGCCAATCTGGACGAGGTCATCCGCATCATCCGCTCGAGCGAGGATACCGAGGCGGCCAAGCAGGGGCTCATCGGAAGGTTCGGTTTGAGCGAGGAGCAGGCTCAGGCCATCGTCGATCTACGTCTGCGCAACCTCACCGCTCTCGAGCGGCACAAGATCGAAGAAGAGCACCGGGATCTGCTGGAGCGCATCGCCTATCTGGAGGATCTCTTGGGCAACGATGTCCTGATCTACGACGTTGTCAAGGAGGAACTGCTCGAGATCCAGAAGATGTACGGGGATGACCGTCGCACGGACATCTTGCCCTCCGAGGACGAGATCGACATCGAAGACATGATCGCCGTGGAGGAGATGGTCATCTCCATCACCGCCTCCGGCTACGTCAAACGTCTGCCTGTGTCCACCTATCGCACCCAACACCGCGGCGGTATAGGGGTCACCGGGATGGACCTGAAAGAGGGCGACTACATCGAGCATCTCTTCATCACGACTACCCACCACTTCCTTCTCTTCGTCACGTCCCGAGGCAAGATCTATCGGCAGAAGGTGCACGAGCTACCCCTGGGGAGCCGGCAGAGCAAGGGGCGGCACGTGGCCAATCTGTTGCCCTTGGCGCAAGGCGAGAAGATCAAGGCGGTCATAGCCACCAAAGACTACACGGACGCGAAGTATCTGGCCTTCGCGACTCGGAAGGGCATCGTGAAGAAGACCCGCTTCCTCGACTACGCCACCACCTTGAAGGCGGACGGGATCATCGCCATCAACCTCGACGACGACGACGAGCTCGTGGCGGTGCGGCACACCAGCGGGCACGACGATCTGATCCTGGTTTCGAGCGAAGGGAAGGCGATCCGGTTTCACGAGTACGACGTACGTCCGACCGGCAGAAATACCATGGGCGTGGTCGGGATGCGCATGCCGGCAGGGCACTGTCTCGTGGGGATGGCCGTGGCCGAGGACGACGCCGATCTCTTCTGCGTCACCAGTGGGGGGTACGGCAAGCGCACGCCCGCCTCCAGCTACCCGACCCACAAAAGGGGCGGCCAGGGCGTCATCACCATCAAGGACAGCCCCGACCGGGGCGACTTGGTCAGCGTCACCTCGGTGCGCGACAATCATGAGCTGATGCTCATGAGCCAGGAAGGCACGGTCATCCGCGTGCCGGTCGTGGGCGTGCGTACCACCGGTCGGAACACTATGGGTGTGCGCGTGATGAACCTGCGAGGCGCCGATAGGGTATCGAGCATGGCCCGGCTGGTGACCGGCTCCAACGGCAATGGCAATGGGGACGGCGGGCACTCGCACGACCATGATGCCCGCGTCGATCCCGAGGATATCGACTCGCAAGAGGTCGACTACGAGGACGATCTCTCCGAGGCCGATCAAGGCCCGGACGAGGAACCCACCGAGTAGGATCCTGGGCGAGTCGTGCGTCGGCTTGCCGCCGGCCGTTCAGGTCTCTGAGTCCGCTCCTTCTGCTATCATCCTTCGGGCGAAAAACGCTGGATTTGGCTCATTATGAGCAAGGAGCAAAATCGATGTATTTCTGGTACTGGTCGCTCATCCTGCTGGTGCCGGCCCTAGCCTTGGGTATCTATGCTCAGGTCAAAGTCAGCTCTAGTTTCAACCACTACTCCCAGGTGCCGTCGGCTCGGGGTCTGACCGGAGCCCAGGGGGCCCGGGTGGTGCTGGATTCCGCCGGACTCGGTAACGTGGGGATCGAAGTCGCCGGCAGCCGGCTGTCCGATCACTACGACCCGCGGTCTCACACCCTCACTCTCAGCCCTGAAGTGGGCAACAGCAATTCCCTGGCTGCTCTGGGGGTGGCCGCTCATGAGGCCGGCCACGCCATGCAGCACGCCGACGGTTATACGCCCTTCAAGGTCAGGAGCTCGCTGGTGCCGGTGGCCAGGATAGGGAGCAATCTCGGGTTCATACTCTTCTTCATCGGCCTGTTCTTCTTCCGCAGCGGACTTGTGATGAACATCGGCATCGTCCTCTACGCTGCAGCCGTGCTGTTCACAGTGGTGACTCTGCCGGTGGAACTGAACGCCTCGAAGCGGGCCATGACCCAACTCTCCGACAGGAACATCCTCGTCGCCGACGAACTCACCGGTGCGAAGAAGGTTCTGAGCGCAGCCGCGCTCACGTACGTGGCGGCTGCTCTCATGGCCATCCTGCAACTGGTGCGGCTCATTCTGATCAGTCGCAGGTAGCAGTTGGAAGTGGTAGCCGAAGGCTACCGGTAGTTCGGAGGGAGGTACGATGTCCGTACCGCGGGTCCTGCTGGTCCCCACGCACCGGACGGGGCTGGCGAATGCGGTGGCGGCCGCGGTGGCGGAGATCGCGACCGCCCAAGGGAATCGGGTCCGCTATCACCACCTCGGTCCCCTCAGCCCGGTCTCCTGCTGGGACCGCTGGGAAGGGACCGCCTTCCTCGACCCGGCGCTCTACGAGAAAGACCAACTCCTTGGTCTATACGATGTGGCGACCCGAAACGCCCATCTCTCGCTGCTCTCCTCGAGCGTCGGAGCGCTGGATCGACGGGAAGGGGTCGACTGGCTTCCTGCCGACGTGGCCCATCTGCTGGACTGCCCGGTGGTGGTGGTGTTGGACTGCCGGGGGTGGAGCACCGGCATCCGGGTGGTGGTCGAAGGTCTCAAGTCTTTGCTGGTCGGCCTGAACTTGGCGGGGGCGGTGCTGTCGGGCATCGCCGACAGCGAGCACTGCGAGCTGATGAGAGCGGTGTTCGCCGAAGAGGATCTACCGGTCGTGGGGTGCTTGTTCGAGGGGGACGGACCTGGGTGGGAATCGGTGCCACCGGGAGCGTGGGGCCAGCCCCTCGAGCCGGAGCTCCTGGAAGCGGTCTCCCGCCAGATCGATATCGGCGGGCTGGTGAAGCTGGCCGGCCAACGCGGATTCCTTTCTCCTCAGAACTGGCTGATCGATCGGGGGGGCGACGGCCCCTCGATCTCCGTGGCCGGCGGGAGAGGTTTCAGCCCCTGGAGCCGAGATTCCATCGAAGTGTTGCGCTCGGCCGGAGCCCAGATCCGGCGCCTCGATCTCATGGAAGACCAAGCGCTGCCGGAAGAGACGGCAGGCCTGGTACTGGCCGGCACCGCCTGGCCTGCAGACCTACTCGACATCTCCCTCAACCAACCGTTGCTTCGCGACCTCCGTCGGCGCATCAGCGAGGGCCTCCCTACGGTCGCGCTGGGTGGTGGGATGCTGCTTCTCTTGAGCAAGCTACAGGACTCCCTGGGTCGGACCGTGGAACTGGCGGACGTCATCCCCGCCGAGGGTGAGATCCTCTGGGAGATGGACGAGCCGGGCTACGTGGAGATCACCGCCGAGAGGGACAATCTGCTGCTGTCGAAAGGGGAGACGGTCACGGGGTGGGTGCTGACCGACGCCGAGATCCTCATGCCGAACGGGGGCTGGGAGCCGCCGCTCACGGTGCGTGCGGCCGGGGAGTCCAGCTCTCACGTCGAGGGAGCGGGTACCAGTTCGCTCTTTTGCTCCAGGGTGTTCATGCACCTGTCCTCGACGCCGGGGATGGCCGGCAGGTTTGTCCAGCAGTGCGCTGCCTACGCGACTCGCCGTTCGCAACTGGGCGGGGACTGATCAACGGGGTGGGATTGGCCGGCGCCGGGATAGTGCGGTAGGCTGTGGACTTCAATCTGGATACCATATGGACCGATTCCAGCGGTGCCCGTCGCATTCGCGAAGAGGAGGGAACGTGCCGGCTACGAACGTCGATCCGGTCATAAAACAATACCGGGATCAGATATCGGACAACGATCTGAAGATTCTGGAGGCTCTGAACAAGCGGATCAAACTGGTCAAGAGCCTCAAAGAGTACAAGGAGGCTCAGGGCCTCAGCTTCTACGATCCCGCCCAGGAAGACTGGATCATCACCTATCTCTGCCGGGCGAACGCCGGTCCGCTGTCGAACGAGGGCCTGCGCGAGATCTACACCCTCATATTGCACGTGGCCAAGCGGGACGCGGCTGCTGCGGCCGAGTAGACCGCGGAATAGGAGAGCGCTGCCCGCAGGCGGACGGCTCCGGTCTAGAAATCCTCGGGGGAGACTTCGTCCAGGAACTGCCTGAATTCCTTGACGATCTCCTCGAGATCCTCGACTTCCTGCTCGAACTCGATGCCGTTGGCGTCGAGCAACTCCAGGGACGCAAAGATGGGCGAGTCGGTGCGGACGGCAAGGGCGATGGCATCCGAAGGCCGGGAGTCCACCTGGATCTCCTGCCCGCCGGCTTCCAACTGCACGACGGCGTAGAAGGTGTTGTCGCGCAGTTCGGTCACGAGCACGCCGGACACGTTCGCTGAGAGTCGCTCGATGACCGAGGCAAGCAGGTCGTGGGTCATGGGGCGGGGCAACTCGGCGTTTTGGAGCTTCATGAGGATGGCAGCGGCTTCAGGATGGCCGATCCAGATGGGCAGGAAGCGGTTTTTGCCCTCCACTTTGAGAAGGACGATCGGCTGCTTGCTGGCCACGTCGAAACTGACCCCGTACACTGAGACTCTTTCGAAGCCCTGCATGGTCACCTCGTTCCGCCGTTCAACCATAGATTACCCCGAGCGGCCATCAACGTCACCTCACTTGCCTGCCGGACGCAGGGCTCTCGCCTGTCCGGAAGGGGGGCCTCCGACCCGGTCGGGGTTCCTTGACATCAACCGGAATGCCGGTAAACTAGCCGCGCATGGGCCTATAGCTCAGTTGGTTAGAGCGCACCCCTGATAAGGGTGAGGTCAGTGGTTCGAATCCACTTAGGCCCACCACCGTCTACTCGACCCTCAGGCTCCGGATACGTTCTCGTGGGGGATTAGCTCAGTTGGGAGAGCGCCGCCTTTGCACGGCGGAGGTCGCCGGTTCGACCCCGGTATCCTCCACCTGGACCTTTGGTAGGCACGATCGCCGACATTGGGTGGTCGGCGGCCGACAGCGGGAGAGGCAGGTTTGATCAAACATAGGGCATTGGCTGCCGTAGACGAAACCGAGGCCTCCGCCCGGGCTGTGCTCGTTGCCGCCCAATTGGTAGGGACCTCCGGCGCTGAGCTCATCCTCCTCACGGCGGTATCGGTACCCCAGCACATGATTCTGACGGCCAACATGGACGAGCGCGGCATCCACGTGTACTTGGAGCGGACCGCCCAGGAGTCGCTGGCGTCCGCCCTGGCCATCCTCAGGCAGGAGGGTGTGGGCGCCGAGGTGAAAGTGGTCTATGGACCGCCTGCTGAGACCATCCTGGCCGAAATCGAGAGCATCCCGGCCGATCTGGTCGTCATGGGCCGTGGGAGCAGGACGGAGCCTAAGGATTTCCTTCTGGGAAGCGTCAGCGACCGCGTGGCGCGCAGCGTCAAAGTGCCCATTCTGCTGGTCCCGTAAGCGCTGCGCAAGGGGAGGCCGGTGTGGCCCAGCGGGTAGGCCCCGCTGCCCCGATGGTTGGCTGCCCGGGGAAACCTGCCACCCCCAGCCCCACGACGCTGATCGGTTAGCCCCATCCGGTAGCAGAGTAGTCCCGTATCTCGAGCCGGCCCTGTCCTCTCATAGCCGACGAAATCCACTCTGAACGGCCTGAGGTATTTCACTCAGAAGATTTAGCAATATCTATTGCAAAGACTGTGCATTTCGTTTATGCTGCAACAGAGGACACATGGTAGGCCAACGCACAGCCCCAGTCCGGCGTGTCACCGAGCACCAAAAAGCTCGGGTCAGGCTTCCGCTCCTCACTCTGATTGCCCTGCTCGGGCCTTCTTTCTCTGGTGTCCGCTCAGCCTCCGTCTGGATCGTCTATGTAGTGTTCGTGGTGCTGTATTCGCTGTGGGCCTTGCGCCTTTCGCGCTCGTTCTCGGGGGATCGCCGGCTGGGATACCTGCTATGCCTTACGGACATCGCGATCCTGCTACCTCTCCTCGTCTGGAGCTCCGCGGCCGCGCTGCAGATCGTGCTCGCATTGGTATGTGCGGGCGGGTTTGCCTTCACCTACGAGGCGGATCGTTTGCGGGAAAGGAACAGCGGGACCGAGGACGACCTGCCGGCTTTGCGGGGTCCGTCCGCCCGCGAATGGCGGGCAAAGGCCAGGAGGCCGGAGGCGCCGAGCGCAGAAGCGCTCCTGGAACGAGCGGTCAGGACCCGTCTCCAGGTCTTCACCGCCACCGGCGCCAGGTTCGGGCTGGTGGTCCTGCGCGTCGCCAGGTTCGAGGAGGCTGCTTCCTACTATGGCGAGGAAGCGGCCGGGAGGCTGCTTTCCGCGGTGAGCAGGCGGGGACTGCGGCTTCTCGGCCCGGACGCTCAGCACTTCGGGCTCAAGGGAGGAAAGGTCGCCTTTCTCGTCGAGACGGAGCCTTCGGCCCTGCAGGGACACGGTCGCTACGAGAGCGGCTTCGCCTGGAGCGATCCCTACGACGTGGAGGGCCTAGCCATGACGCTCGGGCGGAAAGTCTGCGAGCATCTGGTCGACGGGCACCGGGTGGAGTGCGTGGTGGGGTGGGCTTCGGCACCGGCCGACGGTCTGACCGCCGACGACCTCATGTATGTGGCCGAGACCGGGGCGCAGAGCACGGCGGCCTTCCGCCGGGTGGCGGGCTCGTCCGTGCCGGCATCTGAGCGCGCGCGGGCGGCGACCGGATAAGATCGAGACCGGGGTGACCGGTCACGGGGTCCGTTTACCGGCCGCCCGGCAGGTCTGGGCAAGGCCTGTGGTAGAGTTCCCCGCATGAACGACCGCACCGGCAGCCGCATGGATCCCCGGACACTCAAAGCGAAGACCATCGGCGTGCTCATGGGCGGTCTCTCAGGAGAGCGGGAGATCTCCCTGCGGTCGGGCGAGAACTGTCTCCGTGCCCTCGTTTCCCGCGGTTACCGAGGAGCGGTAGCGATCGACGCCATGCGCGATGTGGCCCGACGACTCGATGAGGCCCGGGTCGAGGTGGCCTTCCTGGCGCTCCACGGGCGCTATGGAGAGGACGGGACCATCCAGGGGTTGCTGGAGATGATGGGCATACCCTATACGGGCTCCGGTGTCCTTGCTTCGGCGCTGGGGATGAACAAGATCGCCGCCAAGAAGGTGGTGCGAGGGAGCGGGGTGCCCACCCCTGACCACCGGGAGGTGGGACGCGATGAAAGTGCGACCGAAGCGGCCGCCGGTATCGAGGCAGAACTGGGTCTGCCGGTCATGCTGAAGCCGGTGGAGGAGGGTTCGAGCCTGGGAGTGTTCAAGTGCAGGGAAGTCCGCGAACTTTCGGCCTGTATCGACCGGGGACGAGCGGAATTCGGGTCCATGTTCGCCGAGAGGTTCGTGTCGGGCCGGGAGATCACGGTGGGGGTGCTGGAACGAGACGGTCGCTCTGAGGCCCTGCCCATCCTGGAGTTGGTGCCGAAGAACGACTTCTATGACTTCGAGGCTAAGTACACCAAGGGACTGACCGAGTTCATCCTTCCGGCTCGTCTCGAAGCCGCGGCGTACGCGGAGGCACAACGGGTGGCGATCGCCGCGTTCGATGCCATCGGGTGCCGGGGTTACGCCCGGGTGGACATGATGGTGGACGTAGCGGGGGTGCCCTGGTTCGTGGAGGTCAACACCCTGCCGGGCATGACGGAGCTCTCGGATCTGCCCGCCCAGGCAGCCGCGGCAGGCCTCTCCTATGAAGACTTGGTGGAGACGATCCTCCTCACCGCCGGTGTCTGAAACCGGCGACAGGCCCAGGCGGGGTGGCCGACCGGCCATCGTCCCGGCTGCGCCGTCCGGGTCGGCCTCGTCCCGGCGCCAGAGCTCTCAGCTCGACCCATGGGGCGATGGTCTGGGGGGCGCCCCTGTGGTGGACGTCCACGTCCACGTCTTTCCGGAAGAGATGATCGAGCAGCGGGACGCCTATCTGGAGCGGGACGAATGGTTCGAACATCTGTACCACTCGCCGGACGCGCGCATGGTCACGGCGGACGAGGTGGTCACACATATGGACGCCACGGGCGTGGAGACGTCCATCGTCTTCGGCTTCGCCTTCCGAGACCAGGGACTTTGCCGCTTGGTCAACGACTACGTGATGGAAGCAGTGAGCCGTTACCCCAGCCGGTTGGCCGGTCTGGCCTGTGTGTCGCCCGAGGCGCCGGGCGCCGCGGCGGAGTTGGAGCGCTGTTTGGATTGCGGCCTGAGGGGCTGCGGGGAGTTGATGCCCGACGGCCAGGGTTTTGGCGGGACTTGGAACGCCGGCGCCGGGGCGAGGGGGCCCGGGGCCGGCCGGCCCCGGGCGGATGGGCTCGCCGCCTTGGCCCGCTGTCTCGAGGAGCGGCATCTGCCCCTTCTCCTTCACTCGAACGAGCCGGTGGGCCATCACTATGCCGGCAAGGGGGACTTCACCCCGGAAGCCTGCTTCGCCCTTGTTCAGGACTTCCCGGCTTTGACCATCGTCTACGCCCACATGGGCGGGGGGCTGTTCCTGTATGAGCTGATGCCGGAAGTACGCGCGGCCCTGGCCAACGTCTACTACGATACGTCGGCGGTGCCTTACCTGTACGGTCCGGAGGTGTACGAGGTGGCGGTCGCCTGTGTAGGGGCGGGGAAGGTGCTTTTCGGCAGCGATTACCCCCTCCTCTCACCGGGAAGATATCAGGACGGGCTGGCGCGATTGGCCCCTCCGGATCGTGCAAGAGTGCTGGCCGGCAATGCGCGAAAGGTGTTCTCCCTGTGAACGAAGGCGTCGATCATAGTCACGATCTCCAGCGACTCCTGGAGGAGTTGGTGGCCGGCGACGCGGGCCTGGAAGACGTCCTACAGAGACTGCGGCTGCTGCAGGTCACTCACCTGGAGGAGTTCGCGCGCCTTGACATGAACCGGGACCTGCGCAAAGGGGTGCCGGAAGTGGTCTATGCTCCTCGCAAGAGCGACGCTGAGCTGGAGGTTATCGTGCGCCGCTTCCTGAGCGAGCGGGGCCTGGCCCTGGTGAGCCGCCTGGAACCTTCCCGGGCCGCGATGCTGAGGCAGGCTCTGACCGGCAACGCGGAGGGAGAAGACCGTGGTGAAGGCATGGCAGAGGGTGGCGGCAACGCGGAGAGCGGCGGCAACGCAGAGGGCGGCGGCACATCCTTCGAGGGGTTGAGCTTCGACTACAAAGCCGACGCGGGGGTCTTGTCTGCCCGGCTGCCTTCCTACCGGCCTCCCGAGGAGCGGGGTTGCATAGGACTGCTCACAGCCGGGACCTCGGACATACCGGTAGCCGAAGAGGCCGCGCTGGTGGCGGTGCACATGGGGTGCCGGGTGGAAAAGGGGTATGACGCCGGCGTGGCGGGAATCCACCGGCTCTTGGAGCCGCTTTCCCGTATGCTGGAGGGTGGCGCCGATGTGCTGGTGGTAGCCGCCGGCATGGAAGGGGCACTGCCCTCGGTGGTTGCCGGCCTCGTGGACGTCCCGGTCATAGGGGTGCCGACCTCGACCGGCTATGGTATGGGTGGTGGTGGCACGGCGGCCCTGTATTCGATACTGCAGAGTTGCTCACCCGGCTTGGTGGCGGTGAACATCGACAACGGGGTGGGGGCGGGTGCTGCAGCCGCTTTGATCGCCCGCCGGAGCCGGCGGTAGGTACCCTGGGGAGGTACGGGTGGAGATCGGACCGGAGAACGAGGCACGGGTCCAGGTCGACGACCAGGAGCCGTTCGCGATCGCGCACGCGGTCATCGAGAGAGACGTCCTGCAGTCGCGTCTCCGCCGATTGACGCTGGCGGACGGCGCGCCCGTCGTTCTGCCTGTGGGGGCGCGGGTGACCCTCTACGAAGGACCTTCGGTGGTGTTCGTGGGATTGGTGGAAGAAGACCAGAGCGTCGTCGACCTGCTTTCGGCGCAGGCGGACGACAGCGAGGGCTTCGAATCGATCTGACCAGCTGACACTGCGGGCCGGGCGCGGCCACACCGGGCCCCGCGCCCTCTGAAACGAACCTAAGCGGAAGGCCCCGGAGGCTCCGGGCGCCGGCCGGAGTGAAACTCCAAATGATCGACTATTCGCACCGCCGCCCGCCCGTCATCGTAGGGGTTGACCGGGTTCGCCATGGCCTGGTAGCGTCCGGAGTAGATGAGCAACGGCACGAGACATTAGAGACAGTCCACTCGCCCAGCACCGTGTCGGGACGGCCGATCGACGCTCCCATCCGGAGACTTGTCGCCACGAAAGGACAAGCGAATAAGAGTGCCTGGGTCGCGGCAAACGGCAACCAACTACAAGAGGACAGGACCGATGAGCGCAAATAAGGTCAAAATCGCGAAATATCTAATGAACGCCATGCCCAGTAGACCCGAGTATCAAGAGACCCAGTTTGTATCCGAGATATTCGCCCATCCAAGATACACGTCATTGTCTGAATCAGAGAAGGCCGTCTTTGTCGAGAGATTGGTCCGCCTCAATATTATGGAGCACACTCGAAAGCCTTTTGATCTTTTCTTTCCGGGTTACCCCCTCGAACAGATGCTATCAGGCAAGAGAGTCCTTGATTTGGGGTGCAGCATCGGTGGGCTGGCTTTTTCGATGGGAGAGAGATGGAAGGTGCGCGAATTCTCTGGAATCGATGTGAATGAGAATTCAATCGATACGGCGAACCGTTACGCGCAGAAACATAAGACCGACACCACATATAGATTTGTCCAAGGTTATGCGGAACAGATGCCGTTTGACAGTGGGTACTTTGATGCGATTGTTTCTCACGACACGTTAGAACATGTCCGCTCTGTGAGAGAAACTCTTCTTGAATGCAAAAGGGTTCTTAATGGAAACGGCATTGCATTCGTTGTCTTTCCCTCGTTGAAGTTTCCGTTTGGTGGCGCCCACGTTGGCGCTGTGACAAGAACACCCTTTCTGGAGTGGTTGTTTTCTCCTAGTACGATCAATGCGGCGTATCAGGAGATTGTTGGCGAGTGGGGGCATGATTTGGATTGGTTCCGGCCGGCTGAAGAGACCAGTGGGACCTGGGCGGTTGTCAAGGGCGGGATTGGGGTCAATGGGACAACGTATGCGAAGTTTGTCTCGGTAGCTGAGGAGGCCGGTTTCGGCAAGGTTGATTTCGTCAAGATCCCGCTACTGCAGGTGAGTGAGACGGCGATCAAGTATCCACCTATCAAGTTTGTGTCGGGGCTTCTGAATCCGCTTCTGGCGAGCGATAAACTGAAGGATTACTTGACCCATAGGTTGGTATTCGTGCTACAGGAATAGAGTGCGGATTAGGCGGGCGGGTAGGTGGGTTACGGGACTGATTCCAGGACCACGCGAGGTGCCGGCAGGAGTGCGCGGTTTGAACCGTCAATCGCGCGGATCTGGAGGGAGACTCGGCAGCATGATTGATCAGATGGTTGTGGGCGAGTCCAACCGGGGACCGAGCCATGTCAGCGCGGGCATTATGCGTAACCGGTTTCATCTTGGCGCCCGGGGTCAGTTCGGCGACCGCGGCGGGCACGGGGCTGCGTGGATGAACTCCTCGGGTGGGGCGGCGCGCAGGCCGAAGCAGTGTTCGAGGTGGTCTGCGATGCGCTTCGCCGCGTGGCCGTCTCCGTAGGGGTTGATGGCGTTGGCCATCCGATCGTAGACGGACCGGTCGCCCAGGACCAGCAGCAACTCCCGAGTGATGGTCTCACTGTCCGTGCCCACCAGGAGCGCGGTCCCCGCTTCGATTCCCTCGGGGCGCTCCGTCGTGTCGCGCATCACAAGGACGGGCTTGCCCAGGGTGGGCGCCTCTTCCTGGATCCCACCGGAGTCGGTGATCACTATGTCAACGGCCTTCATGAGGTGGACGAACGGCCGGTAAGGCAGTGGCTCGGTGAATACCACCTGGGGCACCTCTTCGAGGATACCCCGGAACGTCTTCCGCACGAGCGGGTTGAGGTGGATGGGGAAGATAAAGGTGGTTTCCGGCAACTGCTCGCTCACCTGCTTGATGGCCAGGGCCACTCTCTCCATGGGCATCCCCCAACTCTCCCGCCGGTGGACCGTCACCAGTACCTTGTGCCCCGGACGGTCGAGGACCGACGCGATGCGGCGTTCCCAAGGGGGACGGGCTGCAGAGGCCGTTGCCAGTAGAGCGTCGATGACTGTGTTGCCGGTGACGAGGATCCCGTCGGGGTCCGCACCCTCGCGGAGCAGGGCGTCCCGCGCCGCGCCCGTGGGCGCATAGTGGATCACGGCCAACCGGTCGGCCAGGCGGCGGTTCATTTCTTCGGGATAGGGGCTATAAATGGTGTCGGTGCGAAGGCCGGCCTCCACGTGGGCCACCGGAATCATGCGATAGTAGGCGGCGAGGGCCGCCGCGAATGTAGTGGTGGTGTCGCCGTGCACTATCACCAGGTCGGGCTCCGCCGCGTCGAGCAAAGGATCGATGCCACTCAAGACCGCCGATGTGATATGACCCAGCGATTGGCGCTCACGCATGATCCTGAGGTCGTGATCTACGGGGATGGAGAAGGCATCGATCACCTGATCGAGCATCTCCCGATGCTGCCCCGTGAGGCACGTGATCACTCGGAGGGTCCCGCGACGCCGCAACTCGAGCACCACCGGGGCCATCTTGATGGCCTCGGGCCGGGTGCCGAACGTGACGAACACTGTCGGCCGCCGGGCGCCTACGCCCTTACCGGCAAGATCATAGGCCCCGTTCCGCGCGACCGCGCGAGGACCGGCAGTCCCATCACCTGTCACAATTCTCCTCCGGGCGGTATCGACTCCTGCGGGGACTCTAGCCCAGGGACAGGTGAAGAGCAAGCAGGGGCGGCGGGCCCGCAGTAGGCAACCAAAGGCTATTCCGATAGAATTCGGGCGATCCCGCGTACCGGGACAACCACCTGAAGGATGTGGGCGATGGGCCGCTTTCTCGATGAACGGGGACGCATCTTCGGCAAAGTGAACGTCGTCGACGTCCTCGTGTTGCTCGTCATCATAGCGGTGGTGATCTTCGCTGTGGTCCGTTTCACAGGGGCCAGTTCGGAGACAGTACCCTTGAAAGTGACCTACAGGGTGGAGGAAGTCCGCCAGGCTACGGTGGATGCCATCCAGAAATCGGTGCCGGTGAACGGGACTGTGAGGGACGAGGGAGGCACCGTCCTTGGCAAGGTGGACCGTATCGATGCCCGGCCCACAGAAGTCGAGTACTTGACACCGGAGGGTGAGCTCAAAGCGTTCGACTCGCCCATCTTCAACGACGTCCACATCATCGTGCGCGGCGAGGGCTCCAAGTCCGGCGAAACCTGGCGCATCGGCAGCGTACCCATACGGGTCGGCAGGAAGGTCACCCTGATCGGCAGCGGGTTTGAGGTCCAAAGCATTATCTTGGACCTCGTCTGGGGCGAGGAGGCGTTGAAGTAGCGGACGCGACGCGGCCACAAAGGAGGCCCGGCCATGAACAGGGCGCGGCCGTGAAGGCTGTGGAAAGCTCGCTGTCCTATCGCGCCACCCGGCGTGCGGGTGCCTGGCTTGCGCGTGCCGCTCGGTCCTCCTACGTGGGGCGTTTCTTCCTTTCTCTGACCGGAGCCCCCCGGCAGGCCTTCGCCGACAGTGAGGTCTTCGGTCTACGCCGCAGCGGGTCGCGGAGCATGGAGCATACCGGACACCCCTGGAGCGTGCTGGCCATCTCCCGGCCCTATCTGTGGCTGCGCAGCTCGATAGGCGGCCGCGCCGAGACCGTCCGGCCGGTGAGCACTTGGTTCGGTGGCGGAGCGTGGGTGCTGGTGCTGGGCGCGGGCATCTTCGCCCTCGGCTGCGGGCTCGTGATCTCGCTCATCGTCCAGGGTGTGACCACCGACGAAGCGGGCAATGCCCTGGTTGCGCGCGGTCTGGTACTGGTGCCGGCAGCTATTCTGGTGGTGATCGGAGCGCTGTTGTTTGTTGCCGGTCCTGGTTTGGTCCCGGCTGCGCGAACCAGCGTGGCTGTGCGCGGGGCCCGATGGGTCGGCTACGAGGTGGTAGAAGGGCGCGCTGCGACCCGGGGAGTCGCCAGGACTGACATGGATGGCTCCGCCTCCGCCCAGGCTCCCCCCGGCCGGGAAACTGATGCCTCCACCCCTGGGGCGGAGTCACTTTGGCGTCGTTTTCTCAACCCGCTGGCTGCCGGTGTGGTGCTCGCAGCAACTGCCGGACTGATGGGCGGACTCACGTATGGCTCCGGCTCACTCGTTCTCGTGGCTTTCGTGGCCGCAGTCTGTATCCTGGCTCTGGTCTTCTGGCGGCCGGAGGTCATGCTGCTACTGGTTGCCCTTTTTCCGTGGCTGGACTGGATGGCAAGGCGGAGCCTGGGTGGTCTGGGTCCGGTCTGGGACGATGCGCTGCTGCTCCTATCTTTGGTGGTGCTGGTGTGGGGTGTTATCGTGCTCCGGCGCTCGCGGCTGTGGACGGTGCCCATCGCTTTGCCGACGTTGCTCGCCTTTGTGGCGGCCATTGGCTCGGTGGTGATACGTGACGTGCCGGGTGACGTGGCGTTCTTCGCCCTGCGGGTGCTGTTCCAGCCGCTCCTCTTCTACTTCCTGGGGTTCTTTTTCCCCAAGAACAAGCGGGTGGTCCAGTGGGTGGTGGCGCTGTTCCTAGTCACGGGGGTCGCTCTGGCCCTGCACGGGCTCTACCAGTACGTGACCCACGCCCCCATGCCCGCTCATTGGGTGGATCTGCGCGAGGTGGGAAGTATCTCGACGCGGGCCTATTCCGTCATCGGAAATCCCAACGGCCTGGGTGCGTTCCTACTCATGGGTGGGCTGCTGTCCCTGAGTCTGGCTCTGACCCGGAACCTGGGAGGGGCTCGGCGGTTGGTGATGGCGGGCGTCTGCGCCGTCCACTTGGTCGGAGTGGCCGTTACTTTCAGCCGGGGGGCGTGGTTGGGCCTGGGGGCAGGGATACTGGCCCTCTTCATCCTGGCTCACCGACGTTACCTCGTTGCTCTGGTGGCGGCCGGAGTCTTGGGCTGGTTCGTCATCCCCCAACAGTTCGTCAATCGTCTGGCCTTCGCCTTCAGTTCCGCCTACATCACCAAGAGTCTTGCTGCCGGCCGTCTCTATGTCTGGAAGATGGCGCTGGGGGACATTGCCGCCCGTCCTCTCTTCGGGGTCGGTCTGGGCACCTTCGGTGGGACGAGCGCGTATCTGTTCAGGTACAGCCGACTGTGGGTCGACAACTTCTACCTGCAACTGGCGGCCGAGGGTGGGTTGCCCCTTCTGGCCCTTTTCTTGTGGGTGCTCGTGCGGGCGGCCAAGGGCCTGCTCAAGGGCCATGCGGAGACATCGGACCCCTTCCTTCGCGCCGTCACCGCCGGAGTGTTCGGGGGCTGGGTCGCCGTCGCGGTCGCCAATATCACCGCCAGTGTCTGGGAGACCCTGGTGGTAGGAGTGGGGTTCTGGTTCCTCGCTGGTCTGGCGACCTCAGCTGTGCTTCACTCGAGCGAGGCTGCAGCGCCTGAGTCGACTGCGGACCCGGCGAGCGTCGGGGATCCCGAGGCCGCGAGGGAGGGCGTGTGACGGGGCTTCGCGTGCTCCATGTCATCGGGGGAGGGGATAGCGGCGGGGCGATGACGCACCTGCTGCCCTTGCTTTCCGCCCTGCGTCGGACGGGCTGCGACGTACACCTCCTCTGTCTGGGTGAAGGTAGGCTTGCCGAGGAGACGTCACGCCGGGGACTGTCCGTTGCTGTGCTGCCCATGCAACATGCCTGGGACACATCTGTGGTCGGACCCCTTCGCCGTGTACTGGCCGGTGGCCCCGCCGATTTGGAAGGACTGCGCGCTCGCGAAGCCGGAAGACCGTCGATGCCGGGGCGAATCGGGCGGCTTATACGTTCCCCCTGGGATGTCGTCCACACTCACGGAATGCGCGCCAACCTGCCCGTGCGGCTGGTGTTGAAAGGTGGGCGGCGGAGGCCGTGTTTGTTCACTACGGTCCATTCCGATTTGCTTCTCGACTATGCGTCCCCTGGTCTGGCCCGTCTCTATCAGGGTCTTGACCGGCTCACGCTAGGGAGAACGGATAGGGTGATCTGTGTGTCCGAAGCGCTGCGCGAGTTGCTTGTGCATCGGGGCTACCCGGGAGAGCGCCTGCTCACCGTACATTCGGGGGTAGAGGGACCTAGAGACGAAGAACAACCGGCCGACGGCGCGGGACGGGTCGAAAACGCCGGATCACCCGGGACGCGCCCGCGGATAGGCACCGTCGCTAGGCTGGTGCCTGTAAAAGACGTCGATCTTCTCCTGGAGGTGGCTGCCCTGCTGCACCGAACCCATCCGGGAGTGGAGGTGGTGATAGTCGGAGACGGCCCCGAGCGGATCCGGCTCGAGAGCCGGACGCGGGCACTGGGGCTTACGGGGGTGGTCCGCTTCACCGGTCGCGAGGACAGGATAGGGGTGATGCTGCGCGGGTGGGACGTATACATGGTGACCTCCATGTTCGAGGGCGGAGTCTCGATGGCAGTGCTGGAGGCGATGGCAGCGGCCGTGCCCGTGGTCGCGACCGCCGCGGGCGGCGTGGCGGAGGCGGTGGAAGATGGCGAAACGGGCTTCTTGGTGAAGCGCCACCAGGAACGGGGGGCGCTCGCCGCTGCGCTGGCCGAGCGCGCCGCCGCTTTGTTGGCGGACCCGGGGTTGCGGGCCCGAATGGGCGCCGCCGGCGCGCGTCGCGTTCGCGAAGTCTTCACCGTCGAGCGCACGGCTCTGGCAACGGTGCGCGCTTATGAGCGCTGTCTGGCCGCCCGGGGCACACTTCTCTAGGCCGCACGCGGAAGACGAGGAGAGTACGGATGCTCCGCGGAAAAGACATCGTCTGCATCTCATCGCTTGACTGGAACGCTATGTGGACCAGCAAGCAGCAGATCATGCACCGGCTGGCGCAGACCAACCGGGTCCTCTATGTGGAGGAGCCGGTCACCATGTTAGCGCCGCTGACCGTCCCGTCCCGCTGGAAACGCTGGCGGGCGGTCGCTCCCCAACTGGAAAGGGTGGATGCGGGACTCTGGACCCTTACTCCGCCACCGACCCTGCCTTTCGGCAACATGAGGCCGCGTGTCAACCGTGCGAATCAGGCTCTGTTAGCGCAGTACATCCGCTGGGCGATGGAACGCCTGTGGTTCGATGAGGAATACATCCTCTGGACATACCTGCCCACGGCCCTGGCCCTGCTCGATAGGCTGGGGGCGGCGCCGGCTGCTTCCGCGGCAGGCGCCGCCCCCAGCGGTCATACTGATCGTGCGGGCATCGACCCCCGTGCGCGTGGTCGCAACAATCGTGTCCCCTCCCTGGTTGTCTACCACTGCGCGGACGAATACTCGGCCTTTCCGGGCTTCGTGAATCCCGAGGTGGTCAAGGTCTATGATTACGAACTGACCCGGCGGGCAGACCTGGTCATCACCACTTCTGAGAACCTTCGTCTCGCCCGGCACGCTCTGAACCCCGAGACATACACGGTGCTGAACGCCGCCGACGTGGAGATATTCAACCGGGCTCTCGACCCCGAGTTGCCGATCGCTGCGGATCTTGCCGCGATCCCGGCTCCCCGGTTGGGGGTGGTGGGACTTCATGACTCTCGGCTGGATGTAGACGTTCTCGAGACTCTGGCTGAAGCCAATGAGGGATGGCACGTGGTGCTGATCGGTCCGGTGAAAACAGGCCAGGTGGACGAGCCGCGGCTCCGCCGGTACCCGAACGTCCACTTCCTGGGCGTGAAGCCCCGGTCGGAGCTTCCCGGCTACCTCAAGGGGCTGGCAGTGGCTCTCGTGCCCTACAGGACCAATGAATTGACGCGGAATATCTTCCCTCTCAAGCTTTTCGAGTACTTGGCCGCAGGACTGCCCGTAGTCGTGAGCGGCCTGCCCGAATTACGCCGGTTCGAAGGCATCATCGGGGTGGCCGACGGGCCGCAGGATTACCCCGGTCTGGTCAGACAAGCGATGCTCGACGACGGGCCCGACAAGCGGGCCGAGAGGGTGGCGCTGGCGGCTGAGAATACCTGGGATCATCGAGTGGAGGAAATCTCCACGCTGGTGGAAGAAGCGCTCGAGCGCCGAGGTCTAGGGAGCCGAGAGGTGAGACTGTGAAGGTGCTCCTGCCGACCATACGCGACCCCGATCAGATCGGAGGCGGTGGGACTCATCTCACTATGCTCCTCAGCGGTCTCCGGGAGTTGGGACACGAAGCCGAGGCGCTCTATCTGACCGCCACCATGCCCGGGTTGGCCGGCCGTGCCTCGCTGGTGTGGCCGGCGGGGGCACTCAATCGGCTGCGGACCGGCTGGGGTATGGTCTACTCGGCCGACATGCGAGGGCGGATGCTCGCCCGAGCTACCGCGCGGGAGTTGCAGCGGGCACTGAGGAGCATCACCGATGCGGATCGCGGACCCTGGCAGGTGTTGAACGCCCAGGAGGTCTACTCCGTTCCTTATCTGCGGCCGGTGGCCGATACCCTGGGTATTCCTTTGGTGCTCACGCTACACGGATACCCGCTCTATGAGTCGGTGTCAGAAGGGTACAGCAGGTCCTCTCGGATGGGCCTCCACTATCTCATGCGGGCCGAGATGAGAGCCCTCCGCTTGGCCGACGCTGTAGTGAGTGTCGACAGCCGACTTCATGGCCATGTCCTTGGACTGGTGCCGGAGCGGGCGGGGACCGTCTTCACACTCATGAACTTCATCGATACCTCGGTATTCGCCCCGCCTGACGACCCGGCGGAAGAAGCCCGCCTGCGGAGCGAGCTTCGGGCTGCATGGGGAATTCCTGAGAACAAGATCGTTTTGCTCTGCCCTCGGAGGCTGGTCAAGAAGAACGGGGTCATATATCCCTCTCTGGCCCTTGCTGCGATGGATACGGCCGATCGTGACCGTTTTCTCCTACTGCATGCCGGCGAGGGAGGTGAGCGAGAAGAGATAGAACGCATCGTCGAAGCGAACCAGCTGGAGAAGAACATCCGTCTCCTGGGCGGGCAGCATCCCGAAGCCATGCGGGACCTCTACCGTATAGCCGACGTGGTGTTGGTGCCATCGGTCCACTCGGAGAAAGTCGAGGAGGCAACTTCACTTTCCGCTCTCGAGGCGATGGCGTCGGGCCGGCCCCTGATCGCCGGCAACGTGGGTGGCTTGGCCGAGATGGTGGTGGACGGCGAGACCGGCCTGTTGGTCCCGGCCGACGCGGGGGCTCTGGCGGCAGCCATTCTGCGGTTGGCCGCCGCCCCGGAGCTCGCTACCCGCATGGCCGGAGCCGCCCGGGACTACGTTGTGGCGCGGCATTCCCACGTCCGGGCAGCGGCGGCCTACGCCGAGATCTACGACACGGTGCTGGCGCGGGGGAAGGCGACAGGGGCAGGGGCCAAACTGCCGCCCGCGCTGGCGGGCAGTCCGGCGGGGTTGGAGATGCTCCCCTGGCCCAAGGTGTCGGTGCTGGGCTTCACGCTGGACGCTGTGACCCTCGAGCAGGCTGCCCAGTGGGCCATCGCATGCGCGGAAAGTCCGGCCCCATATCCCTCTTCGACCTTGCCGTCTGAGAAGAAGGCGGCCTGCGGCGCGTCGGGTCCCGAGATACGTGCCCCCGCGGCGGTCCGCACCCGCATAGCCGTTTCGTTCAACCCCGAGTTGATAGTGCGGGCGCTGCGCGATCCGGTGGCCGCCGAGGCAGTTCTTGAAGCCGACCTCTGCTATCCGGATGGCGTCGGCGCCGTGTGGGCGGCAGGGCGCCAGGGAGTCCGACTGGGGAAGGATGACCCGGTCCCCGTTGATCGGTCCATGCACGACTTCGTGGCGCCGGTCCGGCCGCCGGCCTTGACCGAACTGGAGCGAGTACCGGGCATCGGTCTCGCGGAGCGGGTGCTTGAGCAGGCGGCGAAACGAAGCCTCTCCGTCTTCTTCCTGGGGGCGAGCCCAGGAGTGGCCGCTCAAGCAGCCCGATTTCAGGTCGACCGTCTGCCGAACCTGCGCATCGCCGGCACCCACCACGGCTACTTTGCGCCCGCGGAGGAGCGGGAGGTGGTAGAGGCAGTAAGAGATTCCGGAGCCAACATTCTCTTGGTCGCCATGGGCGCGCCCCGCCAGGAGATGCTGCTGCATCGTTACCGTGACCGGCTTGGGGCTGGAGTAGCGCTCGGAGTGGGCGGCAGTTTCGATGTCTGGGCGGGGACGGTCAAGCGGGCGCCTCGGTGGACTCAGACAGCGAACGTGGAGTGGCTGTACCGCCTCATCACCAACCCCCGGAGGGCCCGCCGACAACTCGCCCTCCCCCGATACGCCGTGCGCGTGATGCGCTGGTCGCCGGACGATTACGGGCCGGCCCGACGCGGGCGCGCCGGCGAGGCGCAACGCGCCCGCGCCCGAGCCACGGTGGCCTCCAGCGGCGACGCTGGAGGCCGCGCCTTGAGGGGCAGCAACTCTTGAGGTACTTGATCAGCGGCTACTACGGTGAAGGCAATGCCGGAGACGAGGCGATCCTCGCCGGCATCCTCCAGGAGATGGCCCGCCAAGATCCGGACGCGCGTTTCATCGTGCTTTCCTTCGATCCGGCGGACACCAAGCGGCGTCATATCACCTCGGGTCTGGATATCGAGGTCCTCTCGACCAGTCTGCGGTCCCCCGGTGGCCTTCGGGCGGCGATGAGATCCGCCGATCTTCTCATCAGCGGTGGCGGTAGCTTTCTTCACGAGGCCGACTTCGAAGCGTTTGGCCGTTCCTTCCTCTTTCGGGAAGGCAAGCTCCGGCCGGTGCCCTATTTCCTTTCCATCGTCCTCATGGCCCGGTCGGCCGGTCTGCCGGTCATGTGGTACTCGCAGGGGCTGGGACCGCTGCACACTCGCTCCGCCCGCCGTTTGGTCGCAGTCGCGGGCTCGGCCTCTCAGGTGGTGACCTGGCGCGATCCGGGATCCGCCCGTCTTGCCTATGAGGTGGGCGTACATCCTCCGGTGCAACTGGTGGTTCCTGACCCTGCCTATGCGCTTTCTCCGGCTCCTGCGGAGGTCGCCGTCGAGCTTGTCGCCGAGCAGGGCTTGGAACCTGGGTCGCCATACCTGGTCGTTTGCCCCCGACCGTGGTTGCACCGCACCGCCTACCTGCAAAGACTGGGAGAGGCACTGGAGGAGGTGGCGGCCACCCTTGGCCTTGTGATGCTGCTCGTGCCCTTCCACGAGACCCTGGATCCTCCCGTTTGCGGAGCTCTGGCGGCGCGGCCGGCTCTCGCCGGCCGCGCCCACGTCCTCCCCCCGTGTATCCCGCCGACCGTCCTCGCGGCCATCTTGGGTGGGGCCCAAGCAGTGGTGGCGATGCGTCTACACGGCGGCATCCTCGCTGCTACTGCTGGTGCGCCGGCGGTGATACTAGACTACGATCCGAAGACGCAGGCCTTTGCCGCCCAGACGAAGCAGTCGCAGTGGGCGGTGAGCGTCGATCGGCTCGAGGCCGGAGGGCCGGACGCCGTTGGGGAGCTCGTGGAGGCCATCGGGGAGACGGTCTCCAACGGGGCGGCGCGCCGCGCCGCTGTTGCGCGGGCGGTCGCCCCTCTCCGAGCCGACTGCGGCCGGACGGCACGACTGGCCGTCCAACTGGCGGAGGCCGGTACCTGTGGGACCGGGGTCCGTGTGAAGCGGAGGAGTGCGTGACCGGCCCGCCTCGGGCGCCAAAGGGTCCCGACGGGGAGCGGCCCGGTCCTCTTGGGCCCGACACTCGGTCCCGCACTGAGCCCGACCAGGCCCTGATCGCTTCAGGACAGGCCGGCCCGGCCGGTGTCGCCGGCTCGGTCCGCTCCGTGGTCGGCAAGGCGGCGATCGTCATCGTCACCGCGACATTGGTGGGCCGACTCCTCGGTCTGCTACGTGATATCGCAGTCGCGTACTTCTTCGGCGCTCAGGCCGACACCGACGCCTTCTTCCTGGCCTACAGGATCCCCTATCTGCTGGTGCTGATGGTGGCCGGGGCACTCACCGCCACCTTCGTGCCCCTCCTCACGTACCGCCTCGCAACCGGTCGCAAGAGCGAAGCCTGGGACCTCTCGATCAACATGGGCAACATCATCGCCGTGGTGCTCATCGGAATCACCGTGGTGCTGATCGTGCTGGCTCCGTGGATCATCCCGCTCGTGGGCTTCGGCTTCGACGCCGCCACAGCCGATAGGGCGGTCTTCTTGTTCCGCATTCTGATGATCGGGTTCGTGTTCGAGGGACTGACCGGCCTGGTGGTCGGTATGCTCAACTCGCTGAAGCGGTTCGCGCTGGCAGCTTTCGCTCCGGCCGTGGGCACGGTCGTCACCCTGGTGGTGATGGTGGCGCTGGAAGGCAGTGTGGGGATCACCTCTTTGGCCATCGGGAGCGTGATCGGATGGGTGGCCGGGCTGTTCGTCCTCTTTCCCGGCCTGAGAGGCCAGGACATCCATTATCGCCCTCGTATCGACTGGCACGATCCGGGAGTGCGCGAAGTGGGGGCAATGGTGTGGCCGATCCTCATCGGATCTGCCGTCGGCAAGATCAGCATCTTCGCCGACCAGGTCCTCGGCTCGACTCTCGAAACAGGATCCATCTCCAGCCTGAGCTATGCTGAGAAGCTGTTTCAGTTACCGCTCGGGCTGTTCGTCGCAGGGATAACGGTTCCCATATTCCCTTTGCTCTCCGAGCAGGTGGCTGCGAATGCTCCCGAGCGGGTCAAGGCCACGGTCAGTTTCGCTATGCGGCTCATGGGTTTCCTCATGGTGCCGGCCACCGTGGCGATCATCCTGCTACGCCATGCCATCATCGGTCTTATCTTCGAGCACGGGAAGTTCACTGTCGAGGACACCACCCGCACAGCCTGGGTGCTCCTGTTCCTGTGCTTGGGGCTCTACGCCTACGCAGGCCGGGACACTCTGACAAGGGTCTTCTATTCCTATCACGACACCCGGACCCCGGTGAAGATCAGCGTGGCGACTGTGGTCATCAACATCGGCTTGTCCTATCTCTTCATGCAATTCCTCGGAGTCGGCGGTCTGGCGCTGGGAACAACGGTGGCGCTCACGCTCAACTTCGTGGTGCTCATCTGGCTTCTGGAGCGCAGACTCGGCGCCATGAGATTCGGGACCATCTTCGGTTCGCTGCTCCGCGTGGTTGGAGTCTCAGCGATCATGGGGGTCGTGATCTGGGCCATCGATCTCGTCCTCTCCCACCGGGTGGGCGCGACGACCGGAGGCAACGCCTTGCGGGTCGCGGTCGGTCTGGTGGTGGGGGCCCTCGTCTTCTTGTCGGTGGCCAGGCTTGTCAAAATGCCCGAACTTGCCGAGATAACCGATATGCTCCGTGCGGTCCTGAAGCGACCGGCACGCGGGCCCGCCGGTCCGAACTCCGCGGGGTGACCGATCGGCGTTTACGGTGGGCTGGGTCGCAACGACGGCCCGGCCTGAGGCGCAAGCGGGTAGGTAGGTGAACTATGGCCGCGACAGGATCGAACCAGAAGAAGATCCGTTTGACTCAGTCCTCGACGGACTCTCAAGATAAGGTGCCGGGACGGGGAGGGCTCCATGTCCCGATCTGGGTGGCGACGGTCCTTCTATTGGCCGCCCTGGCCTTCTTGGTCTTCCCGGCAGCGCGTGGTTCGGCCGAGACACTTGCAGTGGAAGCCGCCGCTACCGAGCCGGGCGGCATCGTCGTCCCGATCATCTTCCCCTTCGAGAACCGTGTGAGTTGGACCGATACGTTCGGAGCGCCGCGCTCGGGTGGTCGTACTCACGCCGGCAACGACCTGCTGGCGCCGAAGATGACGCCCATCCTGGCCGTGGTCGACGGGAAGGTGGATTGGCTCAACCTCACCGGCAAGCTCTCCAGCTACAACAACCTCCCTTACTACAACATCCTGCTCCGCGGTGACGACGGCAACGACTACTTCTACATCCATCTCAACAACGACACTCCCGGCACCGACGACGGCCAGGGCGGCGTCCAGTACGCCTACGCCCCAGGGTTGACCAACGGGACCCGCGTCCACCGGGGTGACGTGATCGGTTACGTGGGCGACAGCGGCAACGCCGAGGATACGGTGAGCCATCTACACTTCGAGATCCATCTCGGTGGTTACGTGGCCGCCTCGGCGGGCCAGACTCGGACTCCCAGCGCGATCGACCCGTACGCGAGTCTCAAAGCCGCTCCTACGCTGGCCGAGTGGATCGCGGCCGGGAAGCCGCCGCTGACCACAGGCACCACGACCCCCGCTACCACCAAGACCACCACAACGCCGAAGCCCACGACTACCACGACGACGGTCCCGAAGCCTACGACCACCACCACCCTCGCCAACGGCGCGGTACCCGGCTTCACCGACGTGCGCACCACCGACTGGTTCTACGCCGACTTCGCCCAGGCTCGCGCGGCAGGAGTGGTCACGGAGGCTGTGGACAAGCGGTTCCGGCCCTATTCTCAGGTATCGCGGGCCCTCTTCACTGTGTATCTTGTGCGGTCGATGGCCCCCTCGGAACTGGACACCGTCGCTGCGGCAGAAACGGGGGAGACCCCCGTCTTCACGGACGTGTCCCCCTCCTACTGGGCCTACAACGAGATCGAGGTCGCGGCCCGGCTTGGCCTGGTCCGTGGCACCGGTGACGGCACCACCTTCTCTCCCGATCAACTGATCACTCGGGCCCAGATGGCCACCATGATCTGCCGCGCGCTGGGGTCCGACCCCAACGACGGCTGGGCGGGAACCGCCGCCGCGGCCTATTTGGTCTACAAAGACGTGCCCAAGGGATATTGGGCTCAAGGTGCAATACTGATGACGAACTATCTGGGACTACTGTGCGGGGACACGAAGGGCTGTTTCCGTCCTGAGGAGAACGCCAATCGGGCTCAGGCGATCACCATGATGGCTCGGCTCCTGCGGTTGCTCGAGGGAGGTTCGGGCTCATAGCGCTTCACGAGATTCATTTGCTTCGCCGGGGGAGCGCGGCACGCCCGGCGTGTCCCGGCGTCCACCGCGTCCGCGCGGTTGCACGGGCAATTGGGGCGGCTACAGCAGTTCTTCTTGCCGCCATGCTTCTCCTTATCGCCATGCCGACTACGGCAGCGGCGGCCTCTACTTTCCCCGATGTGGGGAAGTCGCACGTGGCCTATGACGCCGTCGAGTATCTGGCCGGGGCCGGGATCATCTCCGGCTTCAAAGATGGTTCCTTCGGCCCGGAGAAGATGCTCACGCGTGGACAGGCGACCAAGATCTTGGTCTTGTGGCGGGGAATACCGCTCAAGTCGGGTGGTCCTTACTTCTCCGATCTCGACGTCATCTACGGCAAATATGTGCAGGCGGCAGCGGCGCAGGGCTGGATCACCGGGTACGACGACGGCAGGTTCCGTGCGTACAACACCCTCACCCGCGAGCAGATGGCGATTATCATGGTTCGGGCCATGGGTTGGGAGGCAGACGCCAAGAAGCTCACCAAATCCCACACGGCCGAGATACTGTCCGCCTTCTCGGACGAGGCAAGCATCACCGCCGATGCCCGGCAGTACGTCGCCCTGGCGGTAGAGCGGGGATTGTTCAACGGCTCCAAGGGTCAGATCATGCCCCAGAACGGCATCACCCGGAGCCAGTTCTCCCTGGTGGTGTTTCGAGCCGAGCTCACCATGAGGACGGTCATCGAGGACGTTCGTCCCGACGGCCACTATACGGACAGGACGAGGGTGGTCATAGGCCTCTCCCGTGCCCCGGGAGCGGTCAAGGCCGCCATCTCGGCCGACGGCACGCTCACCGTCGACTACACCGATGGAGCCATTGCCGGGACGCCCAGTTGGACGATCGGCTCCGCCGAGATCAAGTCAGTCAGCGCCCGGCAGTTCGCCTACGACCCCCGGACCGTGCGGATCACGGTGAAGTTGGCGCGCTACCGCACCTTCCGGGTCATGTCGCTGGTTCCTGCCGGTGACCAGGGCTATCGTCTAGTCGTAGACGTCGTTCCCCGCGTGGACGGCCCGGAGGGAGACGGGCCGCCGCTGATCTGCGTCGACCCAGGCCACGGGGGAATCGACACCGGCGCCGTCGGCGTCACCGGCACCTTCGAGAAGGACCTCAACCTCAGCATGGCTCTGCTGCTCGCCCAGGATCTGCGTAACGGGGGTCTGCGGGTCGTGATGACCCGGGAGACCGATGTCTTGCCCGGTGCCACCGTCTCGGAAGCCCTCCACCGGCGGGCCGAGATCGCCAACGAGGCCTGTGCCAACCTGTTCGTCAGTGTCCACAACAATGCCGCCGGCGATCCAGCAGCCGAGGGTACCGAGACCTTCTATTGGGGTACCCCGGCGAAGTACTCGGTGGAAGGCAAGCTCCTGGCTGAAGCCATACAGCGCAACCTACTGGAGGCCATCGACTCGGTCGATCGAGGCGCCCGCACGCATTGGATCAACCTGGTGGTCCTCGCCGAGACCGACATGCCCGCGGCTCTGGCCGAAGTGGGCTTTGTGACCAATCCCGAGGAGGAGGCCCTACTCAAGACCCCCAAGTACCAGGCGGCGGCCGCTCAGGGGATTGCGGACGGCGTCCTCGAGTATCTGAGATGGTCGACCACCGTGTACACGACGGAGTAGCGGAGAAGGGCGGAACAGCAGAAGCGACCGGCCCGGCTCTCTTTTTGCCCGTCTCTGGTCTCTAGACCCTCTCGACGGTGATCATCACGTTTTCGTCCACCCATTCCAGGGTCCCGCGCGCCCCGAACCTCTCTCTGAGATTGACTTCGAATCCCGCTATGGCCTCTTCCAACTCGTCCGGCTCGTAGAAGCAGAAGGTCGAGTAATGTCTGCCCCGCACTCTTTCGATGCAGTGAGCGGGGGTCGCCACGCGTTGAAAGCTGAGGTGGGTGATGTGGCGCACGGCTAGGTCTGGAGTCGAACCGATCATCTCAGCCAATTGAACCTCGTCGAAAAGTCTCTTCTCTTTCTCTAAGAACCCGGGGAAGTGTTGACCCCAGATCCCCCGCGCGTTCTGGTCCCGGAAGCGGGTGTAGATGAAGAGGAGACCACCGGGCCTGATAGTCCTTCGGGCCTCCGCTAGGAATCCGGATGGGTCGAAATGGTGGATGGCGTTGAAAGCGAGCATGCAGTCGAGGTTCTCATCGAGAAGTGGCAACCTCTCTGCTCGAGAAACGAGGATGTCGAATCCGGAGATGCCCCGCAGCTTCAGGTCCGCGCGGAGTCGCTCGAGCATGGGCTCGCTACGGTCGATGAAGTGGACGAAGATCTTGTCGCCCAGGCGGCTCATGAGCTCGATCATGTATCGCCCGGTGCCGCAGCCCACGTCTGCCGCAGTCACTTCCGACATGTCCGCCAAGGAACGGTACATCACATCGACAGGCTCGGGATCGGTGACACGCAGTTCGTTGTACCTGGCGGCGATGGCGGAGAAGTGCTGGGGAATCGCGCTCTTGTGAGGACTCTTCACAACCGCCTCCGTGAGGATGTCCCGACAGGTCCGGATTCGCAACACGAGAATACACCAAAAACTGCTGCAAACAAACGGATGCGGTCAAACGGCGCGCCGTCAGATCGTGGCCCCGTCATCCGAGCCCGAGTACTCATCCGGGCGCCGTTCGATGCCGCCAAGGTGTATCGAGCGGCGATTACGGTCTAAGCCCGAATCCACCGATCACAGCCACGAAATCAGGCGGTAGATAGAAGACAAG
>CAZCCL010000024.1:0-27857 GCA_964497095.1 uncultured Gaiellales bacterium
CCAGCACGGCGTCTACGTAATGAACATCATCGGCTCGCCCGGCTGCGGCAAGACGTCCATACTGGAATACACCGCCCGCCACTTCGAGGGCCGCTTCGCCGCCGTCATCGGGGACGTCAAGACCGCCCTCGACGCCGAGCGCGTGGTGACCAGCGGCGCCGACGCCCGAGCCATCGAGACCGGCGGCGGCTGCCACCTCAACGCCGCCCAGATCGAGGCCACCGTGGATTTCTCTGACGAGGACGTAGACGCTTTGGACTGGGAATCGCTGGACGCCGGTCTGGGTTCGGTCAAGGAGGAGTTGGCGCGCCTGCTTCGCACCGCTTTTGTAGGCCGCGCGCTGGAACAAGGGGTCAAGACCGCCATCGTCGGTAAGCCGAACGTGGGTAAGAGCTCGCTTCTGAACGCTCTTCTGATGAGGGAGCGGGCCATCGTGTCGGACATTCCCGGAACGACACGCGACACCGTGGAGGAACTGATGGAGATCGGCGGTATCCCGATCCACCTGGTCGACACGGCGGGTATGCGGACCGACGGCGACCACGTCGAGCAGCTTGGGGTGGAGCGTTCCGTCAAGGCTATGGAGCAAGCGGACCTCGTGTTGGCCGTGTTCGATGTCTCGACCCCAAGGGACGAGGCCGATACGAGACTGCTCGACAGCCTCGACCCGGGTCGGTCGATCATCGTGGCAAACAAGAGCGATCTCGTGCGGGACAAGGGGAGTGAGCTCGTGGAAGCTCGCTTCGATATGAATCGTTTGCCGGTCGGGAGGGCTGAGAATGGGGCTCTCGGGGCCTTCGGAGGCGAGAATTCGTCCAAGGGGCGCGACCTAGACGAGACCGCCGAAAACAGGTGCGTGGTCTCGGCTCTGACAGGGGAAGGACTGGATGACCTGCGCGCGCTGATCCAGCGGGTCATCACCGGGGGTGAGGGCCTGCACCTCGAAGAGCCGTTACTGGCGACGGAGCGCCAACGCGTTCTGGTGGCCGAAGCGCTGGATAGCACGGAGGCGGCACTGGCGGGCGCGGTTCGCCAGATGGACGAGGAGCTTGTCTGCGAGGACATCAGGGCGGCGGCGCAAGCACTGGGGCGCATGACGGGCGAGGATCTGACCCCCGACCTGCTCGACGAGATCTTCAGCCGCTTCTGCATAGGGAAGTAGTGGAGAGTTCTGTGCCAAGATCCGGAGAGTCGACGTTGCCCGTGTGCACCAGAAGGCCGACCGCGATCGTGGTCGGCGCCGGGGTCTCTGGTTGCGCGTGTGCGGCCGTCCTCGCCGATCGGGGTGTGCGCGTGATACTCCTTAGCAGCGCCCTGGACAGGGTGAACCTACCGGCATACGGACCCGAACTCGTCGCGGGGCCGAGAGGCTGGCCAGAGCTCGAGGAGACTATGGCCATGTTGCCTTTGCCTCTTCGCCAGGCCTGGCTGAGTTCGGCCGCGGTGCCGGAGAGTGGGGTGCCTGTGGTGGTCGTGGACAGACGTGCAGTCAGCATAGAGACGAAACGAGCGTTGGAGCGGATGCCGAGCCTGAAGTTCAGGCAGGGTCTGGTGACCGACTTGAAACTAGGGCCCTCCTCGAACGAGGATCCCCAGAGTCTTGGAGGCTCGAAAGAGGAGCGTACGGCTCCGGTGGCGGCCGGGACGGTGTTTGGCGAATCGTTCGAAGCTGATGCCGTCATCCTCGCTGTGGGGCTAGGACTCGGCGGGTCCATCGCCGTCGGAGCGGACTCGCTGCAGGGGGGGCGCTACGGCGAGACCCCCGCTGATGGCCTGAGGAGCGCTCTGGAGGCGCTAGGGGTGGTGTTCGGCGCGGTCGGCCTCGAGGTAGGAGCGCGTTTCGGGGGCGACAGAGCGGGACTGATCGATTCCGTGGCAGAGGCGGACCCAAGCCACCGACGCCGCAGAACGATCGACATCCGAAGGCTTGCGCGTGAGAAGGGTTTGTCTGGTTCGGGGACCGGGCAGGCGGGTCTCGAATGGGCTCGTCGGGTCGCGGTGAAAGCGTTTTCCAGCGGGTTCTCGACCGGAGATAAGCAGCAGGGTGATACGAACGACGCGGACTGCTCGAGCGGCAGTTGGCCCGGATCCTATCCGCCCGCGGTGCATTGGAGGGAGGACCTCCCGCTTGAGGAAATGATCATCGGCGAGGGAGGCGGCCAGGTTCAGGTGCCGCTTATCTGTGCTGATGGGAGAGCCACGGCGGAGATCCACCTGTCCCCCGAGGGAGAGCGCTCTCTGCGCGCCGCAGTTGCGAAAACCGGGGGAGGATACGAAGCGGATGATCGTAACGGTGCGGTCGCGAGCCGTCTCCACCATGTGGTACGCGCGCTCGTCGTGCGAAGCCTCGGATCGGATGGCAGGCTGACACTAGGATCGGAGGGGAAGCCTCCGGTATGGGTGGTGGGAAGGGCGGCCGGTGCGTCGAGCTATCTGAGCAGCCTTCGATCGGGGGCAGTGACCGGTGCCGCGGTGGCACACGCCCTCCTGAAGGGCGGCGGAGAAGGGCAACGCGCGGACGGGTCTCCCCAGCGGAAGGGACTGAATCCGCCGGAGAGTGGGGAGGTCCCGCCGGGGCCGGTGGCGACGCGAAAACAGGGGTCAACGGCGTGACCGCGCATTGTTTGATCGACACATGGACCGGCCCTCCCGGTGGAAGCGACAACCGGCCCCGCGGCGCGGTAAGTGCGGCGGCGTCGGGGGTCATGTCTTGGTGTGGATGTTCAAGGGCAAAATGGGGCCCGGCGCGCCCGGAGTCTGCGTGGAGAGAGGGAGCGTTTTGGAGGATCTGGGCGTGAGCGCAAGCTACGGACAGTGGACATACGACGTCGTCGTGGTGGGTGGCGGGCACGCCGGCTGCGAGGCTGCGCTGGCGGCGGCGCGCATGGGTTGTCGCACGGCCCTGGTCACCCTGCATTTGGACAATATCGCGCTCATGCCCTGCAACCCGGCAGTCGGGGGAGTGGGCAAGGGTCAACTCACGCGCGAGATCGACGCTCTGGGCGGTGAACAGGGACGGAACATCGATCGGTCCTTCATCCAGATCAAGATGCTGAACACATCCAAGGGGCCTGCGGTGAGGACGTTGCGCGCGCAGGCGGACAAGCGGCTGTACGAGGATTGGATGAAGTACACGCTTGCGCGAACGCCCGGCCTAGATCTGGTCCAGGGAGAGGCGGCAGCGCTCGATGTTTCACGTGAAACAATCAGAGCAGTGGAACTCGCGGACGGCCGTCGATTGCGGACACAGGCCGTGGTTCTGGCCACTGGGACCTTCTTGCGGGGGAAGGTCGTGATCGGTGACCGTAGCTATGCGGCGGGGCGAGTGGGAGAACTCCCGGCCCAACGCCTTTCCGACAGTCTGATGGCGGCGGGCTTGACGCTCGACCGGTTTCAGTCGGCGACCCCGCCTCGCATCGACGGCACGACTATCGATCGCGAACACATGACGCTTCAGGAGGGTGACACCGATGAACTTTGCTTCTCGCACTGGGATGCCCCCGCCCCTCGTCGCCAGGTGCCTTGCTTTCTCACTCATACCACTCCCAATACTCACGAGGTCGTAGCGAACCATCTACACCTGAGCCCGTTGAAAAGCGGATCGGTGAGCGGAAAGGGTCCTCGGTATTGCCCCTCGATCGACCGCAAGCTCATCAACTTCCCCGAGAAAGAGCATCATCCGGTGTTCGTAGAGCCAGAGGGTGTGACCACGCAGGAGATGTATCTTCAGGGATTGACCACCAGCCTGCCTGTCTTTGTACAAGAAATGATCATCCACGCGACTCCGGGCCTGGAGAGAGCGCGGCTGGTGCGGCCCGGCTACGCGGTCGAATATGACTATCTCCCCCCCGAGCAACTCACACTTTCTCTGGAGGCCAAGGCGCTCAAAGGTCTCTTCTCAGCCGGGCAGGTCAACGGGACCTCCGGCTACGAGGAGGCTGCAGCGCAGGGTCTCATGGCGGGAATAAACGCCGCGCTTCATGCCCGGAACGAGGCGCCCTTCGTTCTGCGCAGAGACCAAGCCTATATCGGTGTGCTGATCGACGATCTGGTCACCAAAGGAGTAGACGAGCCATATCGGATGTTCACCTCTCGGGCCGAATACCGGTTGCTGTTGCGCCACGACAACGCCGCCGAGCGACTCTCCTCTCTGGGGTATGCCCTGGGTCTGCTCACTTCCGAGCAGGTCTACCTGGTAGAGGAAAAACAGCGCAAGATCAAGGAATACTCGGAACTCTTGGGCTCGGCGCAGGTCAAGGCGAACGACATCACCGACACCCTTCTGGAATCACTGGGGACCCCCCCTTTGGAGGAATCTCAGGCTGCTGCCAAGATCCTACGACGACCACAAGTGTCGTTCCAAGACATGCTCGGTCTGCTGTCAGAGGAGGACCGAGACCGCATTTCGTCCGCTTCCTCTGAGGTGGTAGAGCAGCTCACGATCCAGGCGAGATACGACGGCTACATCCGGCGACAACTCGCCGAGATAAGACGGCACCGTGCGACCGAGACTCTGCAGATTCCTGCAAGTTTCGACTACTGGTCCCTTGCAGGGCTCACATACGAGGCAAAGGACAAGCTGGATCGGCTTCGGCCGGGGACGCTTGGACAAGCGTCGCGCGTCCCCGGTGTCTCCCCCGCCGACGTGTCGGTCTTGCTCGTACACCTGCACCGTTCTGGTGGAGATCCCATCGACGCAAACCCCCACCCAGAGCCGGCTCCGGTCGATCGCTGACCGAGGCGGCGTCTTGGAACTGACAGAGGCTCAGGCCTACATCAGCCGCGGGCTTGACGAGCAGGCTCAGCGGCGACTCGCTCTTCTAGGTGACATCATCGTGCAGGCGGGGTTCAATGTGACGGGGGTGACGGAGCCTCTCGAGATAGAGCGAATCCATTTCTTGGATTCACTGTCGCTACTCGATCTGAAGTGCATCTCGTCGGCGACCCGCCTGGCGGACGTCGGTTCTGGAGCCGGCCTCCCCGCCCTGGTGCTTGCGGTAGCCCTTCCCGCTCTGAACGTTGTGGCCGTGGAGTCTCAGCGGAAGAAGTGTGCCCACATCGAACGGGCCGTCGAGGCGCTTTCTCTCGGGAACGTGGAGGTACAGTGTGTCCGTGCTGAAGACTACGGCAGGGGACGAGGTCGAGAGGCCCATGATGTGGTCGTGTCAAGGGCGTTGGCCGCACTTTCGGTCGTGGCCGAGCTGTCCGTCCCTCTACTGGCCGGCGGGGGGACGATGGTGGCCATGAAGGGGGCGATGTCAGACGAAGAGCGTATTCACGCCGAGGTAGCTCTGGGTATACTGGGCTGTGGGCCCCTGGAAGAAGTGCGGTTGCGGTCGTTCCCGGGCGCGGAGAATCGCCTGGCGTATCTTGCCAGGAAGACCCAGGCGACACCGGACCGGTATCCGCGTCGGTCAGGGATACCCCAGAAACGTCCCCTCGGCGGCTGAGGATGCGGTGGCTGCAGGCGCAGATGGTCGCGCCGCTGCGTGGGGGTGTGCGGAGACTTGTTGAGGATCGAGCGTAGTACCTGCTCGTAGGAGGGCACGACTCTGATCTACGCCATCGCAAACCAGAAGGGCGGCGTGGGAAAGACCACGACGGCCATCAATCTGGCGGCAAGCCTGGCCCAATCGGGGGCGAAGGTTCTGCTTATCGACATGGATTCGCAGGCGAACGCCTCGCACGGGGTAGGAGTGCGCGTCCCCAAGGGTGAACCAAGCATGCTCGAGGTCCTGATGGGAGAGTGCGAGCTTGCCGGAATAATCGGGGAATCGTGTGTGCCGGGTCTGGATGTGGCCCCATCGTCTCCGGATATGGCCGGCGCAAGTGTCCTGCTCCCGGCCCTCGAAAGACGGGAGTCACGGCTCAGAGAGGCGTTGGGCAGAGACGCGGATCTAAGGTCCAAATACCGTTTCATGTTCATCGATTGTCCCCCCTCGCTGGGCCTTCTCACCGTCAATTCCCTGGTGGCCGCGGACCAAGTGATAATCCCGGTCCAGACCGAGTACTATGCTCTCGAGGGATTGGCCCAGTTGATGTCTACCATCTCGGCGGTAAAGGAACGTCTCAATCCCCGACTCAAGATAGCCGGCTTGGTCTTGACCATGATGGATCTGAGGACCACTCTCGCCAGGCAGGTGGAATTGGAGATCCGCACGCACTTCCCGGACTTGACTTTCAGCACGATGGTGCCGCGCAACGTGCGGCTCGCCGAAGCGCCCAGCCACGGTGTGCCCGTATCGATGCTGGACCCCCATTGCGTCGGGTCCGACGCCTATTTCGATCTCGCTTTGGAGGTTGTAGACAATGGCTAAAAGACCTGGTCTCGGCAGGGGACTGGCCGCTCTTCTCGGGGAAGACGACGAGGAGCGAACAACTCTGACACAAGAGTTCTCGACGGCGGCCGGGTCCGACGGCCCCACGGGCATAGTGGCTCTTCCCGTCGGCGTCATCAAGCGCAATCCCAGACAACCGCGTCGTGCCCTCGAGGCTACCGCCCTCGAGGAACTCGCCACGTCCATCGCTTCCATCGGGGTCGTGCAGCCCGTCATCGTGCGGAAGGTCGAGGAGGGATACGAACTCATCGCCGGCGAACGCCGGTGGCGCGCAGCGCAGAAAGCGGGATACACAGTGATCCCTGCTATCGTCCGCAATGCTTCAGATATAGAAAGTCTTGAGCTGGCCCTGGTGGAGAACGTGGTTCGTCAGCAGCTGAACCCCGTAGACGAGGCGTATGCCCTGCGGGTCCTACTCGACGACTTAGGGGTGACCCAGGAGAGCCTGGCCGCGCGGGTAGGCAAGAGCCGCTCGGCGCTCACGAACAAGATGAGACTGCTTGAACTCCCCGCGGTCATACAGGAATCGCTGGCGAGCGGCGCCCTCTCAGAAGGCCATGGTCGCGCGTTGCTCGGGCTGAGCGAGCGCGGAGAGCAGGTGAAACTGGCGCGTAGAGCGGTGGACAAAGGCATGTCCGTCCGTCAGGTCGAGGCAGAGGTCCGTCGGCTCACGGACAAGGCCGCATCGCCGGTCGCCTCGGCCGGAGTATCCCTGGATCCGGAGATCGCTGACGAAGTCAGAGAGGCTTTCTTCAACTCCCTCGGCGTGATTCCTCGGGTCAGGATGAGGGAGCGTGGCGGAGTCGTCGAATTGCCCTTCAAGGATGCAGAAGATCTGCGAGGTCTTGTCGATCGCCTGAATCCCTAGAGGCGGCCCTTCGGGTTCGCGACCATCTCTCGGCTTCGGGCCGCGCGCACCACCTCCTTCCCGTTTCCGCAGGAACCGCGGTTGAAAGGCCCCTCGTCTGAGGAGCTGTGTATCGACCGAGTGGCTTGGCGGTCCTCGGTAGAGTCTTCGGGGGCTTCGACTCGGAAAGGGGTTGGCCATGATAGAGAGGCAGCACCCGCGGGAGCACGGGCGAGGAATCGGTGACGAAGTCTGGCCCACGGGGCACCCGCGGTCTCCCCGGCTGCGGAGTCGCCTTCAGGCCGGCGGGTGGGCGCGCCTCGCGTTCATCGTCCTCGTAGTGGCCGCGATGTCGCTGGTCGCGTTGATGGCGGGATGCGGGGACGCCGCGGAGGAAGCTGCGATGGTGACGGTCCAGCCGGCCTCCGCCGCCGGTGCTCCCGACACCATCACCGTCAGCGGCAAGGGCACCGTTACGAGCACGCCGGACGAAGCGGTGCTCACTCTGACGGTCGAGAGCGAAGCGCCGGAGCCGGGCGCCGCTTTGGACGCCAATTCCCAGGCGACCAAGAAAGTCATGGAGCGGCTTAAGGCTGAGGGCGTGGAAGAGACGGCCATCGAGACCTCCAACGTCTCTTTGTACCCGATCCGTGCCTACGATCCGCAGACCGGTAAGGAGAGTCTGACCGGGTACCGGGCTCAGAACACGGTCACCGTGACTCTGACCGACGCCCTCACCGTAGGGAAGGTGCTCGCAGCCTCGGTAGAGGCAGGGGTGACCAACGTTTCTGGTCCTGTGTGGCGGCTGGCCGAGGACGGCGTCGCAATCAAAGAAGCCCTCAAGAAGGCGGTGGTGGACGCTCAGGGCAAAGCGGAGGCCCTGGCCGGTGCGCAGGGAGTCAAGGTCGGGGAGGTCGTAGCGATAATCGAAAGCGGCCTAGAGCAGCCTATCATCCCCATCTACAGTGACATGTATGCCGCAGAGGCGGCCGGGGAGAGCAAGGTGGCAGAGGTCCCCATCAGTGCCGCGAACCTCGACGTCACGGCGACCGTGACGATCACTTATGCGTTGGTTCGCTGACGGACGGGGGTAGGGCTCGGCCGGGACCGGTCCCGGTTTGGAGGGAGATAGACCCCATTCGAAGTGGGAAATGGTTCCACCAGGCGACTGTCCCAACGCGACGAGACGTACCGCGGATTCCTCGAGACGAGTCGTCTGTCGACCAGGTCTGCCTACTGATATATGATGGCCGCGTGGGATACAGTCTGACGATAGAGCCCGAGCCGATCAGCGGGGGGTGGGAGATGGTCCTCTCTATCCGTTTGAGTCGGGCGGAGACCAACGCACTGTTCCTTGCCGGGGATATCATGGTGACGTGGCCGATCGAGGGACTGGCGCAGGGCGGGGATCCCAGCCCCGAACGGAGCGGCATGTTCGTCTCAGAAATAGCAGCACGCCCCACCGGGCTGAGGATCCGCTATGCGGAGCCAAGCCAGGTCGAGCAGGCCGTCCTGGCGGTACGGGCACGATTGGCCGAAGCCGGCCTTGGAGAGGAGCAAGAGTAGTGGCGGGAGCTGAAAACTTCGTTCGCCTCGACCCCTTGAAGGAGGCCTTGGGAGAGTACCTCCGGATCCCGGGGGTACGGGCGGCGATGCTTGTTTCCGACCAAGGACTCACCATCAGCAGTGTGGTCCGCGATGAGGTGGATGCGGCGAGCATAGCGGCTCTCGTGCTGGATACGGTGGCCACTGCGCAGCGGTTCGGGTTGCAGGTGCAGGCCGGCTTTCTGGACACCATGAGCATCGAGTTCGAGAAGATGACCGTCATACTTGCGCCGTTCACACCGGACGTGATGCTGGCCGTGATCGCGGACCCGGGATCGGTGAAGGCCCCCGGTGTCGCCGGGCTGGGGCGACAGGCAGGGTCCGAAAGTCCGCCCTCCGCATAGCGAGAACTGCGGTCCCGAGGGTACCGGCCTTCTGAGCACCAGCTGCGCGGAAGTCTCGCAACGACAGCCCTTCAAGTGCGGCTCCATCCGTTGTAGTCTGCGGGGCTGGAAGGACTCTCCGGAGACGGGGAAGCTCCTACGGCGCTGGGCGCCGGGAGCGAGAAGCACGCGCACGGCGGGCCCGCCGTGACCAGAGGAAGGGACATCATGCTGGGTAGGGGCAGGATCATCGTATACACGGGTGACGGGAAGGGCAAAACTACCGCAGCGTTCGGTTCGGCGATGAGGGCATCGGGTCACGGATTGAAAGTGGCAGTCGTCCAGTTCATCAAAGGGGTATGGGACTACGGCGAAGTGAAGGCCGTGGAAGCGTGCACCGGCATAGAGGTTACGCGTATCGGTTCGGGCTTCACCTGGCTGGCCGAGGATCCTGCCGAGCCGCGAGGGTTGGCAAGGGAAGCCTGGGCGTTGTCGAAGGAGATGGCCCTTTCCGGGCGCTACGATCTCCTAGTCCTGGACGAGCTCAACTGCGCTGTCGCTGAGGGCTACGTCGAAGTCGACGAAGTGCTCGATCTGCTGGCGGACCGGCCGAGCGGGCTGTCGGTGATAATCACCGGACGAGATGCGAGCCCGGAGATAATCGCGGCGGCGGATACCGCCACCGAGATGCGGTCTCTCAAGCACGCTTTCGACCAGGGCGTGCCTGCCAGAAAGGGCATCGAATACTGAGATTCTGGAAGGACGGGCAGAGAGGACCGGGCAGCTCAGGCGTGGACGCCGTGACTGATGGTCCTACCATCCTATCACTGTTGGCAGCGGGGGAGGCCTTTCCAGCCCTCTTTCCAGTGCCACAAGACCCTCTTGGTAAAATCCTCCTCCCAGCGCTCTCCCGGTGCGATGCAGCCCGAGGTGCCGCTCGTTTCAGCCGGTATTGCCCGCTGCTTGTCGCCCGGCGAGTTGTCCACAGGCCGCGCGGATCGCGGCGCCTCTGCTTCTTCTGACCACGGTTTCGACGTGCGCAGCCAGGAGCGCGTTCTTGAACGCCGCGACCGCGGCAGGGGTTGCCGGTCTGAACCGCGAAGCCGGGGCGGGGGAGAAGGCGTCGGTACTCGGGGGGTCGACCGACTCTCGCGCAAGCTGCGCGCAGTCGAGGGGGGTCGGGTTCCAGGCCATTAGGTTCACGGTGACCACATGGCCCCGAAGGAGGGCGGCCAACATGTGGGCTTGGTCGATCGAGTCGTTGATCCCCTCCAGCAACACGTATTCGATCAGCACCTTGCGGTGGGTCAGGTCGAAATGCCGCCAGGCGGCCTCGAGGACCTCGTTGACGGTGTGCCGGTAGGTCTTGGGTACCAAGAGGGCCCGCGTGCGGTCGTCGGGTGCGTGCAAGGAAAGGGCGAGATTGACCTGCGGCTCGGCCTGTGCGAGCCGCAGTATCCCACGGGGTATGCCTACGGTGGAGATCGACAAAGCTCGGTGGGCAAGTCCCTGTCCGCGCGGATGGGTGAGTATCCGCACCGAATCGAGTACCGGCCTCAGATTGAGAAGAGGCTCGCCCATCCCCATGTAGACGACGTTCGATATCCGGCGGCCTTCACCGGTCACCAAGGCAGCCGCCGCTCTCACCTGGTCGACTATTTCGGCCGCTGTGAGGTTGCGCCGGAACCCCATCGCTCCTGTGGCGCAGAAACGGCATCCCACCGGGCATCCACATTGGCTTGAGATGCAGACGGTGGCCCGGTCTGGGTAGCGCATGATCACCGTCTCGATACGTGAACCGTCACGTCCTGAGAGCAGGAGCTTCGTGGTGCCGTCGGGGGACGTGACGGCCTCGATCTCGGTGAGTGTGGAAGCGGCCAGTGGATCCAGAGCGTCGCGGAGTTCGCCCGGCAGCACCGTGGCCTCCGCCAGGGTGCGGAGCGGCCGGCGGAAGAGGTGCTCGCACACCTGAGTGTAACGGTAGGAGGGGATCTCACTGGTCATGAGGATCTGGGCAAGATCGGGCCGGTAGAGACCCAGCAGGGATTGGGGCGTGACCGGGGACCGATCACCGACTGCCGTCGGATCCTTGGTCTGCGGAGGTCGCCCGGCGTCCGGCTGTGCCCGGCCCGGGCCGGGGCTTCGCGGCGTCGGAAACGGGGCCCGCTTGCGGGCTTTCCCAGCTTTGTTTTGCCTGGTCACGGTGCGAGCCGAGAGGAGGCGGGCGTCATGGGCAGCCGCTTGGCCGCGCCAGTCGCACGGTCATGCCTCGCCGGACGGAGAGAAGCTCGGCGGCGCTGGCGCCGTTGAGCGCCAGAGCGACCTGCCCCCACGAGTCGCGAAGTAGGCCCAGTTCACCGGGCTGGAGGTCCCCGTAGGTTTGGACCTCCCGGGCCGTCCATTCGGGTAACCCTTCCCCCTCTATCTCAACCGCCAGAGTATCCGACCTAGACAAGAACTCGTCGAAAGGCAGGGCCAGCCCTACGTTGCCGAAACGATCGATCTCTACGACCTCAGCGGTCGCCCCTTCGGCGCAGACCTGCCAAAGAGGCGGAGTCAGGCGCACCAGGCCCGACGAGTCGAGCGCAAGCCCACAGGTGTCCGGATGAACACCCTTGGAGAAGAGCGCGGCCGCTGGAGCGAACACGTCCCGTCCGTGGAAGGTGGAAGAGACCGCGGCCGGAAGACCGGCTTCGGCGCGCACCCGCTGTGAGTCGAGAAGCCAGATGCCGGACATACCCCCGAGGGTCTCCACAGCGCCCGGCAGGAGCCCGTTGTCGGGGCCGACCAGAATGTCACCACGTTCGGTGGCGATCACCAGAGGTCGGCGGGCCGTGCCTACCCCTGGGTCGATGACGGCTAGGTGTACGGCGGGCGGGTAGAGCGCGCACACGCGCGCAAGGACGATCGCGCCGGCAGTGACGTCGCCGACCGAGACCTCATGAGAGACGTGCGAGATCCGAGCGGACGGATTGACGCTCGCGACGACGGCCTCGCATGCGGCGACGTATCCACCGTTCCAACCGAAGTCGCTCAAGAAGGTGATGATGTTCAAGCGCTTCATTCTTCTGCCCAGCCGAGGGAAGCCAGCCCGGCCGTATGAAACACGTGCTCCGTCATGCCGGCACGCCCGATCCGGAGCACCAGACCCGACAGAGCGGAAGGTGTGTCGTCTTCTGCGGCCACGGCGACCGACATCTCGACCACCTCTTTCCAGGCGACCTCGACCTGGACTGACGGGTCGGAACACTGAGTGCAGCTTACTCCTGCACGACCCCCTTCTTCCAGCGTCAAGGAAAGGACCGGATCGTCCGGTCCCTCGGCACGGGTCAAGCGCAGTTCGATCTCGAGACCGGGAAGAAGGGCCGAAGAACCCGGGACCACCAGCAAGCACAATCGGTCACCACTCCAACCGAAGCGAACCGCTCGGATCTTCGTCTCTTCCGCGCGCTGCATAGTCGAAGGAAGGTCCGGGGCGAGGAAACCGGCGGAGTCCCATTCGGAACCTTCGCCGTCGGGACCGGTGCCCACAAGACCGTCGATCAGCGGACTCAGTGCAGCCTGAGGGCGGGAAGGCAGCGGGGAAGGCTCCTGCTCCAATAGTGGGAGGAAGAGCCGCTCCGGAATCGATTCGTCCAGGATCCGGTAGACTTCCTGCAGATGACGGCGAAAATCGCGATCCCAGATGTGGTCCAGGTCACTGTGATGATGGTCGCCGAACCACCAGAACCAGTCGCTCCCCTCTGCGATCAGGATGTGGTGCCAGGCTGATTCTGCCGGATCGGTCTGGGCTCCGGAACCGGATGACGTCTCGTCCCGCCGGGCGGCCCGGCGACGGCCGGCCGCCAAGTCCCGCGCCAGATGAAGAGCTTCCCAAGCTCTATTGTGGGCGCCATCGCCGCTCCATGTGCGTAGGTGCCCCCCTATCCACGAACCCGTGTGCAGCCACCCCAAGGATCTCTGCGGCGGTGCTTCGCGCAGATGCTCCGAGATCGTCACGCATCGGAAGCTGGGGTCGGCGCTCAGACCCTCGTAGAGATGTTGGAGAAAATCACGCCCGTCCCGTGGATAGTACTCCCAGGCGTTCTCGCCATCCAGGGCTATGATGACGAGGGGGACGTCAGCCGGGTCACGGGGGCCGGCAGCCAGTGTGGTCGCTATGTTACGTAACCTCTGCAGAAGATCACCGGCTGCATCTCGAGCTTGCCAGGACTGGTAGGCAAAGCCGATGAGGTCCGACAGCGTATGGTCCCGAAAGACGATGGCCAGTCGACCCTGCTCTCGCTCCAGGAGGTAGGGGGCATAGAGAAGTCGGGGTGCGAGGTTACCGGAAGCCGCTCCTGTGGTCGGGCCCGGAAGCGATTCCCGCAGCGGTCCGTCGCGTCCGAGAGCCGCTGGGCCTGGGCCGGACGCGGGGGCTGCGAGGCTGGTCGAGTTTGTGAACACGGGAGCAGCTGCGCCCGACAGAGACCTGGCAAGGACCGTCTCGTCGGAGATGGTCCACTCAAGACCGGCTTCGGTCAGGAGAGGGATCACGTCCTCGCCGACAGCCTGCTCCGAACACCACATGCCCCTGGGAGGGGTGCCGAAGACCTCGGTGTGCTTGGTCATCGCGCGTCCGACCTGCTCGGCGGCGTCCTCGGGGTGCGCAAAACGGCGCGAGGGGAGCAGCGTATCGGCAACGGCGATGCGTGCCGCGTCACTGTTGGCCAACAAGGGCAGTATTGGGTGATAGTAGGGAGACGTAGAGAGTTCTATCTGTCCCCGGCCCGCGGCCGCCCGATAGGCTGGAAGGGTACGGGAGAGAATGTCGGCCTGGACGTCGGCCAGAAGCTGCTTGTCCTGCTCGGCGAAGTCGCGGCCACGCTGCAACAGGGGAGAGAGGGCTCCCCTCTCGAGCACCACAGGATCGAACCAGGCGAGATTGAACCATACCTGTAGGTCGCGGAGTTCGTCGGTGGTGAAAGCTCGGGCGCACGCTTCCCAGCCTTGGGATGCGTGCGCCTCCCGCTTGCGAGCCAGTTCGAGGTACCGGAGATGCGAGCGCGCCCGGGGATGTTCGGGATGCTCGCACATGCGTTCCACCACGAAGGTCCGCTCAGCCGGGTCGAGTTCGGCTGCAGGTTTCAGGGTGTGCTCCCAATAGACATCGACGAAGTCGCCGGCGGCGTAGGACTCCAGTTGCTCCACGAGCGAAGGGACCAGATTGAAGGTCTGGTGGATCTCGGGGTACCGGCCCAGAGTGTCCACCATGTCCAAGTAATCTTTGAGAGCGTGCATCCGCGCCCAAGGCAGCTCGAACACCCCGGTCGTCGCCGACCGGTAGTACGGCTGGTGCATGTGCCACACGAAGGCTACGTGTAAGGGCTCAGGCATTGAGCGGTCCAGCCATCCCGCTGTGGGTCATGCGTAGGCATCCATCGCCCGCACGAAGTTGGTATAGACGCGTTGTTGCTCGGTCAGGATGCGATCTGGCCCGAGATCCCACCATTCGTCGGGAGTGAAGTACGCGGACACCTCCGCTTCGGAGCCGGAGCGGCCTGCCCACTGGATAAGGTGGAGATTATCCGACTGTAGCAACCACATGGCTAGGTCCTGAAGCGTGCGGTCCCCGGTGAGACGCGCCTTGTGCAGGACCGAGTGCATCAAGCGGAAGATGGCCTGCTGTGAGGCATTGCCGAGGAAGAACTCCATGCCGCCGGACCCAGCCCAAGTAGTGCCGAACTCAGGCAGAGGCAGGTCGGGCAGATCAACGGTGCCGAACTGTTCCAGCGCCTCGCTGGGCAGCAGGCAGCGGACCCCGCGCTTCTTGAGTTCGGGAGGCAGAGCACGCATGAACTCGAAGATGCCGGTGTCGAGATTATGGTGCTCGCCGAAGGTCTCGAAGTCCCAGCCGAGGAGGACGAAATCGCCCCAGGCTTTGCGGAGGTTCGCGGCGTAGGTATCGGCGTGAAGGGGATACCCGGCCCAGGTCCGGTTGCTGAAACGATAGCCGACGTCGTCGGAGAGTTGATGGTGTCGGCAGAAGAGAGCGAGATCGCGCCCTCCGTGACCGTAGAGATGGGTAGGTTCCCGCCACTCCATCACCCAGGGCCGGCCGTCCAAGAATCCCGCCTGGTATCCGGACTGGAGCAGAGCGTAGTAGATCTCGTTGTTCATCACCATCTCGGTGGTGTCGGTGACACGGATCTCTTTGTCGAAAAACTGCTCGGCATAAGCCTTGCCCCGGCGCATCTCCCTCTGAAAGAGCTTTATATCGATGGCGAAGACGAAGCTGTGGTAGGGCTCGACCCCCACCAGTTCGCAGTTGGGGTGAGCAACCAGTCTGCGCAAACGTTCGGCCAATCCGCGGTCCCAGCGGCGCAGTTGCCAGAGGAAACTCATCGAGAAACCCAAACCCAGCTTGAAACCGTCGTCGAGCATGTCCATGAACATATCGACCGCCGGGTAGTAGCACCAGCGCGCGACCTTCTCGAAGTAGCGGCGGTTCATGCGATCATCGAACAGATAGGGAGCCATCGCCCCCGGCTTCGTGCCGGCGGGGATGACCTGCGCCGGCAGATGGATACGCCGCGGCTGATGGATCACGCAGTAGGTGACCAGGTTCTCGGCCATGATCGCTCCTAAGCGAGTCGGACTCGTCAGTGAGCCGGTTTGCGTTTGGTCTTCGCACCGCTCGGGGCCGTCGGGGGACCACCGGCGGGAGCCGATCCTGGATCGTCGACCGCAGCTTCTGCGGTATCGGCGGAGGCGCCGGCCGGTGGCCGGGTGCGCCTGGTGCCGGAGGCGGACCGTGGCTTGACGGGTAGCCGACGGCTCACCGATTCACCGCCGTAGGGTAGTGGTTCGCGTCCTCCTTCGCTCCTATCGGCATCTTCTGCGGCCTCGGGTTCAGGAGGAACCTGGAAGAGCCCACGCGTCGGCGGGCTCGCGACCTGGCGCATGGCGACGTACTCCAGTTTACCCACGAGGCTGTCCGTGATCACGTTCTCCCAGCTGAAGCTTCGAGCGGTCTCCTGGGCGTCGGCGCGTATCCGCGCGGCCACTTCGGGGTGGGTGCGCAAGAACTCCAGGGCGATGGTGATCTCGGAGGGGTCGTCGGTATCGAGCACCACCGAATTGAGATAGGGCACGGCGTAGTCTTCCCCCGTGGAACCGACGAAGGCGACCCCACCGGCGGCCATGACCTCTAAGCCTACGAGGCCGAAAGGCTCGTGGCCCGAGTTGGCCAGCACAGCGTCCGCGCCCTCGTAGAGGAGGGCCACAAGGTCGTCGCTCATGAAACTGGTCTGGTTGTAGATATCGGCCCTGGGGGTCTCAGCGAGGGCAGTGATGGCCTGGTCTGCCTCTCTCGGCAGCTTGACATCGACCACGGTCAGCCCCCGAGCGCGGGCGTTGGCGAGGATCTCCATGCCGTGCGGCTCGATACCGCCCCGGATGACCATGGCCACGTCGCAGCTGCGTCTCTTCTGCTCGGCCACAGCGTCGACGGCCATGTTCCACCGCTTGTCGGGGCTGAAACGGCCGATCTTGAACACCAGCTCTCGCCCGGGGAGTGCCTCTCGCAACCGCCGGATAAGCTCTGGATGGGCGTGGCGGATCCGGTCACCGGGGATGCCGTTGGGGATGACCAGGGGATTCACCCCCCTGTCCCACATCACGTGCTTCATGTAGCGGGAGACGGTGGTGATCTGGGAACAGAAGTCGAGCCGGCCCCAGTTCACGCGGTCGAAGCCCATGACATTGTTCGCGTTCCATAGGATGATGGCCTTGTCGCGCAATCCCTCGAGCCAGAGGCGGTCGGAGACTTGGCATGTCGCATAAGCCGTGTGCCATTCCTCGGCCAGAATAGCCGTCAGCCGCCCTTCGGTGGCGGCCGGCGCCACCAATCTGGACGCCACGAAACCGGGGAGCTGCTCGTTCCAATCGACGAGCTTCGCCTCTTCACCCTGATAGACGCCGGCCGGGTAGTGAGCCGAAAGCCATTGCGACCATCTGTGAAGGGTCAGATTCTCAACGGGGGACTCTTGGGCGGGTAGGTGGGGGTCGCCAACGAACACGAGGTGCGTCCTGTATCCCTGACGTGCGAGCTCGAGAGCCAACTCCTTCATGCGCACGCCCAGTCCGCCGGCCATGGCGTACTGATCGGGTCCCTCGAACGAGAGGAGCACGAATTCCAGCGTGTCCGGCGTCAGGGTAGGGAGGATAGCCATTGCGCCTCCTGGGTCTGATGGCACGGTGAATCTTGTCGCCGTTAGCATACCCTTGTTGCCCGCGCGCGATACATGTTTGCTGGCGGTGTGCTACCTTGCATCCCTATACGCCCGCAAAAGGATGGAAAGGCATAAAGGCATGACGGTCAAGTTTCTGCTACCCGAAGACAGGATCCCGACGGCCTGGTACAACCTCGCGGCCGATCTTCCGGCCCCTCCACCACCACCCCTCCACCCGGCGACTCTGCAGCCGGCCGGTCCTGACGACCTGGCCCCCCTATTCCCGATGGGCCTCATCATGCAGGAGATGTCGGCTGAGCCCATGATCGAGATCCCCGAAGAGGTCCGGGAGATCTACAGGCTCTGGCGCCCCACTCCCTTGATGCGGGCGGCGCGATGGGAGAAAGCTCTCGACACTCCGGCCAAGATCTACTTCAAGTACGAAGGTGTGAGCCCGGCCGGGTCCCACAAACTCAATACTGCAGTGGCGCAGGCCTATTACAACAAGGTGGAGGGCATCAACAAGCTTACTACCGAGACCGGCGCCGGGCAGTGGGGCTCCGCGCTCTCGCTGGCCTGCCAGCTGCTGGGCTTGGAGTGCTTCGTCTACATGGTGAAGGTCTCGTTTTTCCAGAAGCCCTACCGCCGGAGCATGATCCGGGTATGGGGGGCGGAAGTCATCCCAAGCCCGTCTGACACCACTGCGTCCGGGCGGGCGATCCTGGCGCAAGACCCTGATTCTCCGGGTAGCCTGGGCATCGCCATCAGTGAGGCGGTCGAGGTAGCAGCGCAGCGCGACGACACCCACTACTCGCTTGGGTCGGTGCTGAGCCACGTGCTGCTGCACCAGACGGTCATCGGTCAAGAGGCGTTAGAGCAGCTTGAGCTGGCAGAAGCGTATCCCGATTTCGTGGTCGGCTGCGTGGGGGGCGGGTCCAACTTCGCCGGTACTTGCTTCCCGTTCGTGGGCGAGAACATCAAGAGAGGCAAGAAGACTCGGATCATCGCCGTCGAGCCGGCGGCATGCCCGAGCATGACCAAGGGTGTCTATGCGTTCGATTACGGTGATACGGCCAAACTCACCCCGCTGGTGAAGATGGATACCCTGGGCCACGACTTCATCCCGCCGGGCATTCACGCCGGTGGTCTTCGCTACCACGGCATGGCTCCCATGATGTCGCACGCGTATCACCTCGGTCTGCTTGAGGCCCAATCGGTGCTGCAGACAGAAGCCTTCTCGGCCGGGGTCAGCTTCTCGTGTTCGGAGGGGATCATCCCGGCCCCGGAGACCAACCATGCTATTGCGGTCGTCAAGCAACTGGCTGAGGAGTGCAGGGAGTCCGGTGACGAGAAGACCATCCTGTTCAACTTGAGCGGGCACGGTCACTTCGATATGGGCGCCTACGACGCTTACCTTGACGGCAAGCTCGAGGACTATGCTTATCCCGAAGAGATGGTCAAAGAGGCGATCAAGAAGCTGCCAAAGGTCTGATCGCGGGCATCTGGGCCGCCGGGAGATCGCCGGACCTCGGGTCGAGGATTCCGTCTCTCACCGAGCTTCTGCGGGCGGCGCCCCCGACGGGGCGCCGCCCTCTTCGTGACCGTAACCCCCCCCACCACGGTCGGGGTCTCTCGAACGGTGAGCGGCGCGGTGCCCTCATCCGTCCAAGCGATCGTCGGTCGCATCCAGCAGCGACATGAGCTGCTGGGCGTTGCGCGGGGCGTAGTCGGCGAAGCAATTGTTGAACATGACGTAGGTAGTACGGGCTTCCTCCTGTAGATGGCGGATAGGAGTCACCCATTCTTCAAGTTCGTCGATCGCGTAGAAGTAGTTGAAACGCTGGGCGGCCGATCCCACCCGAGCGTTCCAGGTGGCGCTGTTGCGGCCGTGAAAACGTACATAGGCCAAGTCGGCGGTCACAGCGGTGATGGGAGGCAGGACCGTCGGGCCGGGAAGGCGAGGCTCGTCGACGCAGACGTACGTGAGACCGAGAGAAGTGAGCAGATCGAGGGTACTGGTCAGTTCGTTCGGCTCCACCCAAGAGGCGTGTCTGAATTCCACGGCTATCCTGTCGGGCAAGAGCAAGGTCGCGCTCTGGGCGATGTAGTCTCGGTTGTTCTGGTTCGCCACGAAATAGGGCGGGAACTGGAGAAGGACCAGGCCCAACTTGCCCTCGTCCCGCAGCGGCTGGAGCGCCTCGGAGAAGAGCGAGAAGACCTCCGTACGAAGCCCTGCCGAAGGGTGCAGGATGCGGCCGTAGCGGTCGAGTTCGAAGTCGTGTCCGGTGCGGATCGGCGCCGGGAGCCGGTCCGGTCTCACGCCATGCCTTGTCAGCATGCCGAAGGCCTTGATGTGGAACGTGAAGTCTGCCGGAGTCCGCTCGGCCCAGAGGCGGGACGTCGCCGATGTAGGGAGCCCGTAGAAGGTGGAATCGACCTCGAGGGTATCGAAGCGCGCCGCATAGTAGCGAAGGCGGTCGGCCGCGCTACGGACGCCCGCCGGGTACCAGGCCCGCACCATCGTGGGGTCGGTCCAAGAGCACGTGCCCGCGTGGATCTCTCCAAGCATGTGCTAAGGATATACTGGACCGGCCATGGAGTCCCCCAAGCCTCGACTGTTCCTGACGCGAAGCATCCCGGAGCCTGGTCCGAGTCTGTTGCGCGAAGCCTTCGCCGTGAGCGGGGGCGACGAGGACCGTTCGCCCACCCGGGAAGAACTGCTGGGGGGATCTCGCGGTGTGGACGCGCTGCTGTGCCTGCTGACGGAGACCATCGACGAGGAGGTCATGGCAGCGGCGGGTCGGCGACTGCGGGTGATCTCAAACATGGCGGTGGGGTATGACAATGTGGATGTGGAGGCAGCCACGAGGCGGAGGATCCTGGTCACGAACACCCCGGGGGTGCTGACCGACGCGACTGCCGATCTCGCGTGGGCCCTCATTCTGGGGACGGTCCGGCGCGTGGTCGAAGGCGATCTCATGATAAGGGAAGGGCGGTTCCAGAGGTGGAGCCCTTTCACGCTACTGGGACGGGCGGTCGCCGGGGGTACGCTGGGCATCGTGGGGATGGGTCGGATCGGACAGGCCGTCGCTCGCCGCTCTCTGGGTTTCGATATGCGGGTGCTCTACACGAGGGCAAGCGGCCCTCTGGTTCGCTCGTTTGTCCCACCCGGCGCCCGGTGGGAGTACCGTCCGAGCTTGGAAGGGCTACTGAGCGAGGGGGACATAGTGAGTCTCCACGTGCCGCTGAGTGAGGCGACACATCATCTCATCGGGGCTCGGGAGCTGGCGCTGATGCGGCCGGGGTCGTATCTGATCAACACTTCTCGCGGATCGGTGGTCGATGAGGCCGCGCTGGTGCTGTCGCTGAAGGACGGGCATCTAGGGGGAGCCGGTCTGGACGTGTACGAGCACGAACCGGCGCTCACGGCGGGTCTGGCCGCGCTCGAAAACGTGGTGCTTCTGCCCCACTTGGGCAGCGCCACGTTGGAGACCAGGGGACGCATGGCCGAACTGGCTGCACGTAACGCCATTGCAGCCATCCGCGGGGAGGCCGTCGTTCACATGGTCAATCCGCAAGTTCTACGCGTATCATAGCGGCGTGTCCGCACAAGTGGCGATCTCGAAGACTTCAGCCGACCCCGACTCTCGGGGCGGGAAGACAGACGGCCTGGGCAGGCGAGGCCGGCGCATCGCCAGCCCAGGGGCGGATCGAGTGCGTGCCTGCGCGGACAAGACCCGAGCCCACAGGGTCATGCTCTTCAGCCTGCTTCTTGTCGCCCTGGTCTGCCTGCCGACCCTGTACGGGTGCGATGGGGACGGGGATGGGGGGGGCGCCTCGACCACGTCGTCTTCCACCCCGAGCGACGGCTCGAAGTCCGGGGATATCGAAGGCGAAGTAGGCGATGCTCTGGAGGTAGGGTCGGCCCTCATGACCGTGCGGGCTCTGCAGTCCACCTTCCAGCCGGCGCTGCCGGCTCAGCGCCTCAGCGACCAGAGCCCCACGGCTCCCGAAGCGGGAGAGTCCTTCTATCAGGCCTACGTGCGGGTGGAGAACCGGGAATCAGATCCCATACGGGTGGATCCGAACGACTTCGCCTGTGCCATCGGAGACACGGTAGTGAGCGTCGAGCCGACACGGTCGGGACCGCTTCCGCGCAGTCTGCTGAAGAACGCCTCGCTCGACCTGCTTCTGACTTTCAAGGGCCCTGCCGGGTATGAGCCTTTGTTGCTCTACGACCCACCCTGGTACCGGGGGACCATACGGGTGAGCCCGCAGGCGGTGCAGGAGGATACGACGACCACGAGCTGAAGCTCGAACTGGCGAGCGGGAAGTGGGTCCTCGCGAGGGTGATCGTCACCTCGGGGTCCCCCCCGCATACACCGGCGCCTCGTGAGCGAGTGGACGAGTGAGGTCGATCTACTCCAAGGGAGTCGGCCATCCGGGCGGGCTCGTCTATCGGAAGAGATCGAGGAGGAACACCAGGTCTTCGGTGGAGGTGAGGGCGTGATAGAGTCCGGCCGGCATGTAGTAGATGGACCCCGGCTTGCCCTCGTACTGCGTCTCACCGAGCTGGATGGTGCCGGCACCGCTCAAGACGTGGATCGTGGCCGGCATACCGGCGGAGTGGCCGGAGATGGTCTGGCCTGTCTTCATGGCGAAGAGCACCATCTTCACCTTGGGACAGTCGACGAGCGTCTTGCTGACGATGCCGCGGTCGGCGAACTCTATGAGCTCGTTGAGGTCGCCCACCCAGGGCTGGTCGCATTCCGGCCTGTCGATCTGATCGTTCGCCATACGGGCCTCCTCTCGACCGGGTTCGATCTCCTCGATAGCTAGGATCGGTAGGTTGTGGGTAGACCCGTGGCCTCCCTCACCCTGTGCATCACCTCGTGGGCGACGGTCCGAGCCCGCCGACCTCCTTCCGTGAGCACGTCCATCACGTAGTCCGGGTCGTTCTCCAGTTCACGGCGTCGCTCGCGGTACGGGGCGAAACTCTCATCGATCAGTTTCAGAAGTCGTTTCTTCACCTCGCCGTAGCCCAGGCCCCCAGCTTTGTAGCGATCTTCCCAGTCGGCGGTCTCCTCCGGGGAAGCGACGAGGCGCAGGAGTAGGAAAGGAGTTGACTGCTCGGGGTCCTTTGCCGTTTCGACGGGGGCCGAGTCGGTTACGATCGACATGACTTTCTTCTTGAGTACGGCGCCTTCGTCGAAGATGCCGATCTCGTTGCCATAGCTCTTGGACATCTTGCGACCGTCGACGCCGGGGACCACGGCGGTCTCGTCGAGTATGTACGGGTCGGGGATGGTGAAGATCTCCCCGAACTGCTGGTTGAACTTGCCGGCTATGTCTCGAGTCATCTCGATGTGCTGTTTCTGGTCTTGACCGACCGGGACCAAGTCAGAGAGGTATATCAGTATGTCGGCCGCCTGAAGAACGGGATAGGCGAAGAGACCGTGGTTGGGAGTGAGACCCTGGGCGATCTTATCCTTGTAGCTGACGGCCCTTTCCAGCAAGCCCATCGGGGTTACACAAGAAAGGATCCACGTGAGTTCGGTGACCTCGGGAACGTCTTGCTGGGCGAAAAGCGTGGCCTGCTCCGGGTCGAGACCCAGAGCGAGGAAATCAAGAGCGACACCCATGGTGTAGTCCCGCAGCAACTCAGGCTCCTGCACTGCGGTGAGAGCATGGTAGCTGGCGATGAAGTAGAAAGGCTCGTTGCCGGTCTGAAGGGAGATGTACTGGCGGATGGCGCCGTAGTAGTTGCCCAGATGTGGCCTGCCCGAAGGCTGTGTACCGGAGAGTATGCGCATGGTGTCCCTTGTCGTCCGTTCGCCGTTCAGCGGCGTCTAGTGTAGCGGAGCCCGAGAGGGGCCGCCATATCGACCAAGAAAACGGTGCCCGCAAGGCCGCTCCTTCCTAGCGTCAGACCGCGTGGGGCCGCGAAAGAACCGGCAGCGGCGACCCAGACGCGGCCGGCGTCGTCTTCCGATGGACCACGAAAGAGTGTACAGTTGCGAGCGGGGAATGCCGGGAAGAATGCGGGGGTAGCCGAGTCGAGGAGGGATGTTGTGAGGGAGTTGAACGTCGCCCAGATCACCGAAGCGGTCGCGGGGTTGGCCGTGGAGGCCTGCAACTATCTGGGTGAGGACGTGGTGGCGTTCTTCGAGCAGGCGGCCGAGCGGGAGGAATCCGAGACGGGAAGAGACATCTTCCGGCAACTCCTCGAGAATGCCGAATTGGCGAAAGACACCGACAGACCTCTCTGCCAGGACACCGGCCTGGCCGTGGTCTTTCTGGAGATAGGTCAGGACGTGCACCTCGTAGGCGGGAGCCTGGAGGAGGCGGTCGACGAAGGGGTGCGAAAAGGCTACACGGAGGGCTACCTGCGGAAGTCGGCGGTCGCCGACCCCATAGGCGCCCGCAAGAACACCGGTGACAACACGCCGGCCATGCTGCATACACGGGTCGTTCCCGGGGACAAGGTGCGGATCATCGTGGCCCCGAAGGGCGGCGGTGCCGAGAACATGAGCGCGCTGGGCATGCTCAAGCCCTCTCAGGGCCGGCAGGGCGCCGTCGATTTCATCGTCGACACGGTCAGCAAAGGCGGCCCCAACCCCTGCCCGCCCATCATCGTGGGGGTTGGACTGGGAGGGACCTTCGAAAAGGCGGCCTACCTGGCGAAGCACGCGTTGTTGCGCGAGGTCGGCTCCGTCAACCCCGATCCGCGTCTGGCTGAACTCGAGGACGAGTTGGAGCGCCGCTGCAACGCGCTTGGGATCGGACCGGCAGGCCTGGGGGGTACGACCACTGTCATCGACGTCTTCGTGGAGGAGCTACCCGCGCATATCGCCAGCATGCCGGTGGCGGTCAACATCCAGTGTCATTCCGCCCGGCACAAGGAGGTGGTGCTCTGATGGATCGTTCCATAAGCACCCCCCTCACCGACGAGATCGTCGAGAGTCTGCATGCCGGTGACCGCCTTCTCATCACGGGGACGATCTACACAGGTCGCGACGCCGCCCACAAACGCCTGGTTGAGCTCATCGACAAGGGGGAGCCGCTGCCCATAGACATCCAAGGGCAGATCATCTACTTCGTCGGTCCCACCCCGCCCAAACCGGGCGAGGTGATCGGTTCCGCCGGTCCGACCACGTCGGGCCGGATGGATGCCTACTCGCCCAAACTGCTCGACCTGGGGTTGAAGGGCATGATCGGCAAGGGGCTCCGCAACGAGGCCGTCAAGGAGTCTCTCAAGCGCAACAAGGCCGTCTACCTGGGCGCTACGGGTGGCGCGGGCGCACTCTTGGCCCAGCGCATCGTCGCCTCCAAGGTGGTGGCCTACGACGATCTCGGTCCCGAGGCTATCCGCGAACTCCAGGTGAAGGATTTCCCGGTGGTCGTCATCAACGACATGTACGGAGGCGATCTCTACACCGAGGGTCGCAAGCAGTTCGAGAGGAAGGGGGATTCTTGAGCGGAAAACCTCGCGAGACGGCCAACGTGGGGGCCGGTCTCTGGAAGGCGACGGGCATGTGGGCCTGGCTGCTTTTCCGGATAAGCGGGCTCATCCTCGTCTTCTACCTGGGGGCCCACATCATCATCATCTCCATGGGGCAGTTCGGCGCAGAGGGCGAGACCCTGAACGACCTCATGAGGATGTTCGACCACCCGGTGTTGGTGCTCTTGGACCTAGCACTGGTGGTGGCCGTTCTCTATCACGCCTTGAACGGAGTGCGGATCATCCTGATGGACTTCGGAATAGGGGTGCATCGGCACAAGATCCTGTTCTGGAGCGCGATGGCGGTGGTGGTGATCTGCTTCGCCATCTTCGCCTGGGTGGCCTTCACCTACGTCGTCACCGGTGAGGGGGTGACGAGTTGAAAGCGGAAGTCGTCTCGACCCACAGGGGTGGCATGTGGTCCTGGCTTTTCCAGCGGATCACCGCCGTCCTTCTCATCGTCTGCTTGGCGATCCATCTGATCTTCACCCACATCCTCAACATCGGTGAACTCGACTACGTCAACATCGGCGACCGCTTGGCTCACGCTGGGCTCACCGCGGTCGACATCATCCTTCTGGCCGCCGGGATCTTCCACGCCCTGAACGGTCTGCGCATGGTGCTCATGGACTACTGGTTCACCTCCCGCAAACGGGCCTTCGCCTTGACCAGCATCCTCTGGGTGGTGGGTATCGCGTTCATGGCCTACGGAACCTGGGCCCTTTGGCCCTGGATCAGTTAGGTAAGGTGAGCAAGCTATGATCCATCATGACGTGATCGTCGTCGGCGGCGGCCTTGCCGGCCTCCGTGCCGCCATCGAAGCGAAAAAGGCCGGGGCCGACGTGGCCATCCTCTCCCAGGTGCATCCGGGCCGCAGCCATTCCGGCCAGGCCCAGGGTGGGATCAACGCGGCGCTCGGCAACCACCCCGACGGCCACGACGACACGTGGGAGAAGCACGCGTTCGACACCACCAAAGGCGGCGATTTCCTGGTCGATCAGGACTGCGCCATCCAGATGGCCAAGGATGCCCCCGGGGTCATCTACGAGATGGACCACTGGGGTTGTCCGTTCAGCCGCTTCGACGATGGGACCATCGCCCAGCGGCCCTTCGGCGGCGCCGGTTTCCCGCGTTGCTGTTACGGCGCCGACAAGACCGGCCACTACCTGCTGCACACACTGGTCGAGCAGGCCTACAAGCTGCAGGTCAAGATGTACGTCGAGCAATACGTGGCGAAGCTGATCGTGCACGACGGCGTGTGCCAGGGTGTGGCGTCGTACGACATGATCCGCGGCGGCTTCGAGGCCTTCACGGCCAACGCGGTCATCATCGCGACCGGCGGCGCCGGTCGCACCTATAGCAACACGACCAACAGCCTCATAAGCACGGGCTGCGGGATGTCCATGGCCTACGAAGCCGGCGTGCCTCTAAAGGACATGGAGTTCGTCCAGTTCCACCCCACGGGGCTCTATACAACCCAGATCCTCATGACCGAAGGGGCTCGGGGCGAGGGTGGCTACCTCATCAACGACAAGGGCGAGCGCTTCATGGAGAAGTACGCGCCCAAGTTCATGGAGTTGGCTCCACGCGACATCACCGCCCGGTCGATCCAGATCGAGATCAACGAAGGCCGGGGGATCGGCGGCCAAGGCTACGTATATCTCGACTTAAGACACCTGGGAGCGGAGAAGATCTTGGAACGGCTTCCGGGTATTCGCGACCTGGCCATCCACTTCGAAGGAGTGGATCCCATCGAGGCGCCTGTCCCGGTGGTTCCCAGCCAGCACTACTGGATGGGGGGCATCGACACCGATGTGAACGGGGCCACCGTCGTGCCCGGCCTGTACGCCGCCGGTGAGTGCGCCTGTGTCTCGGTCCATGGGGCCAACCGCTTGGGCGGCAACTCCCTGCTCGAGACGATCGTGTTCGGTCGGCGCGCCGGAGCGGAAGTGGTGCGCTATCTGGAGACGCTCACCGACAAGCGCCCCAATGCCCGCTCGGCCTACGCGGCGGTCGAGGCGATGGAACAGAGGGTCGCGGGACTGGGAGCCAAGACCGGAACCGAGGACGCCTATGCGCTTCGCGCCGAGATGACAGGAGCGATGAAAGACCACTTCTTCCTGTTCCGCGACGAGGCTTCCATGAAGGCGGGTCTGCAGAAGCTTGTGTCCGTGAAGGAACGGGTGAAGGACATCGGTCTCCGCTGGACGGGCACCGTCTTCAACGTCGACATGATCCGGACGATCGAATTCGAGGGAATGGTCGACCTGGCTCTCTGCGTCGGCTTGGGCGCGATCGCCCGGACGGAGTCCCGCGGGGCTCACTACCGGACGGACTACAACACGCGCGACGACGTGAACTGGCTCAAGCACACCTTGGCCTTCTACCAGCCGGAAGCGGTCGGTCCTCGCCTCGGCTTCAAGCCCGTGACTCTCGGCACCTTCGAGTTAGAGGAGCGGAAGTACTGATGCCTGACATCAAGTTTCGCCTCAAGCGCCAAGATCCTCAGAGCAAGAAGAACCCCGAGGCTCACTGGGAGGAGTACACCGTCACCTACGAAGGCGAGAACCTCACAGTGCTCGAGGGTCTCTTCTACATCCAGGAGAAGTTCGACGGGAGCCTGTCGTTCCGCTATTGCTGCCGGGCGTCCGTCTGTGGCAGTTGCGCCATGTACATCAACGGGGCCTACCGACTGGCCTGCCAGACCAATGTGAAGCACCTGTCCGAAGACATGGTCACGGTGGCTCCCATGCCCCATCTCCCGCTGGTGAAGGATATGGTCTGCGACATGGACGAGTTCTTCGCCAAGTACGAATACATCATGCCGTGGCTGATCCGCAACTCCCCCGATCCCGAGAAGGAGATCATCCAGTCGCCCAAAGAGCGCAAGAAGCTGGATATGCCGGTCGACTGCATACTGTGTGGTTGCTGCTACTCGAGCTGCCCGTCGGCCTGGGGCGAGGATAACTACCTGGGACCGGCCGCACTTCTGAAGGCCTACCGGTTCGAGGTCGACACGCGGGACGAGGC
>CAZCCL010000025.1:0-27697 GCA_964497095.1 uncultured Gaiellales bacterium
CGGAGGTAGTAGTAGACGGCGACGGCGCTCATCACCACCGCGATCACCGCCAGCCACACCAGGTCGGCCTGGACGATCGCCCCGAACACATAGAACTTGCCGATGAAACCGGCGGTCCCGGGGATACCCGCAAGCGACAGCAGGAACAGCGAGAGGAGCACTGCCGCCCACGGAGAGCGCCGGCCCAGTCCACTGATGCACCGGAGAGAATAGTCGAACTTGTCAGGCAACTGAGTCTTCAGATAACCGAGCACGCCGAACGCGCCCAGGTTCATGAAGGTGTACGCCGCCAGGTAGATGACCACTCCCTGCCCTGGATACGAATTGGCGCTCCAGCCCATCGCGCCCACCCCCGCGAGCAGATACCCAGCGTGGGCGATGGAAGAATAAGCGAGCATCCGCTTCACGTTGGTCTGGACCAGCGCGAAGACGTTGCCGACGATCATGGTGAGGACGGAGAGGACGATGAAGAACACTCCCCATTCGCTTGCCGCCGAGGGAAAAGCGACGATGAACCCGGCGATGATCACCGAGAAAGCCGCGGCTTTGGGACCGACCGAGAAGAAGGCCGCCACCGGCGTCGGGGCCCCCTGATAGACGTCGGGGGTCCACATGTGGAAGGGCGCCGCAGAGACCTTGAAGGCCAGACCCATCGCCACCAGGAACACCGCCAGAAGCACGCCCGCAGGGGCCCCCTCCGAGCCTGTTCCGGAGACTCCCGCCAAGACTCGACCCACGGTCTGGAAGTTGGTGGCTCCGGCGTACCCATACACGAGCGAGATGCCGTAGAGCATGATGGCCGAAGCGAACGAGCCGGTAAGGAAGTACTTGAGCGACGATTCGTTCGAAAGGATCCGATAGCGGAAGAAGGCGGCCAACACGTAGCTGCTGATGGCCATCAACTCCAGGGCGATCCAAAAAGCGATGAAATCGCGCGATGCCGCCATGAGATCCATGCCGATCACCGCGAACAGCACCAAGGCATAGTACTCGCCGAGATGGCGCCCGTGCGCCTGCAGATAGCGCGGAGACATGAGGACGGTGAGCGCCGCGGCCACCGCAAAGAGGACGTTGAAGAAGACGGCCCAGTCGTCTAGCACCAGCATCCCCGCGAACGCCACCCTGTCCTCGCCGATCAGGGCGAGCGACGCGGCTGCCGCCCCGACCAGCGCCACGAGGGTGATCACGAAGACCGTGGTCCTGTCGGTCTTCAAGAAAGGCTCGACGAGCACCACGGCACACGCCGCCACCAGCAGGATCAACTCGGGGAGCACGGTGATCAGGTCGGACGCCTGCATCTAGAAACCCCCGAACAGCGCGGCGGCCAGGCCGAGCAGGCCGCCCCCGTGCTCCGCCAGATAGGGCTGGACTTGGGCGATGATGTTCTGCGACGGGGCGTGCAGCAGGTTGAGGAACGTCTGCGGGTAGACCCCGATCCACACTGCCATGCCCACCAAGGGCACAACGGTGATGATCTCCCGCGCGCTCAGGTCCTTGAGTGAGAGCCACCTGTCGTTGGCCTTCTGGAACATGGTCCGCTGGTACATCCAGAGGAGGTACGCCGCACTCAGCACGACGCCGATCGATGCGAGCACGGCGAAGACCCGCGCGTACCGGAACACGCCCACCAAGACCAGGAACTCACCTACGAAACCGCTCAGACCGGGCAGGCCCAGGCTCCCCAGCACGAACAGGCTGAAGAAGGCCGCAGCTACCGGCATAGGCTGAGCCATCCCCCCGTAGTCCGCGATCATCCGGGTGTGCGTGCGATCGTAGAAGAAGCCCACCATCATGAACAGGGCGCCGGTGAGGATCCCGTGGCTCACCATCTGAAGGATGGAACCCTCGATCCCCTGTTGGTTGAACACGAACAGCCCGGCGGTGACGAACCCCATGTGGCTGACCGACGAATACGCCACCAGTCGCTTCATGTCAGGTTGGATGAGCGACATGGCGGCCCCGTAGACGACGGCGATCACCGACAGGATGAGCACCGGCACCATGGCCCTCACCGCCATCTCCGGGAAGAACCCGACACAGAAGCGGATCATCCCGTAGACGCCCATTTTCAGGAGGACCCCGGCCAGGATCACCGAGCCGGCGGTGGGCGCCTCGGTATGCGCATCGGGGAGCCAGGTGTGCACCGGGAACATGGGCACCTTGATGGCGAAGGCTATGAAGAAGGCCGCGAAGGCCCACGCCGCGATACCCCCGGGGAAGCCGACCTGTTGCAGGGTAAGGATGTCGAACGTGAGGGGGCCGCCGTTCTTCGCGTACCACCACACTATGGCCAGGATGGCCACCAGCATGAGGACCGAGCCGGCAAAGGTGAAGAGGAAGAACTTGATGGCCGCGTAGATCCGCCGGGCCCCTCCCCACAGGCCGATGATGAAGTACATCGGGATGAGCTGGATCTCCCAGAACACGTAGAACAAGAAAAGGTCCATGGAGACGAACACACCCAGCATGCCGGTCTCGAGCACCAGAAGGCTTATAAAGAAGGCCAGTCCCCGGTCCTTGATGGAGTTCCAGGAGCCCGCGATCGCCACCACCGAGAGCAGCGTCGTGAGCAGGATCAGGACCAGGGAGATACCGTCGATCCCCAGATGGTAGGAGATGCCCAGGCTGGCGATCCATTCGCTGTTCTCCTGGAACTGGTAGGCGGGGGTGTCGCTCTGGAACCGGATGGCCAGGAAGATGGCCAGGATCAGCGTGACTATGCTGACGACCAGGGCCGTGGCTTTGTAGGCGGTGGGGCGCCTCCGCATGAAGACCAGCATGACCAGCGCCCCGAAGGTGGGCAGGAAGGTCAGGATCGTGAGACCCCTGAAGCCCAACTGTGTGGCGAAATCGAATTCCACTATCGCCCCTTGACTCCCGTCGGCATCCTAGACCGACACCCTAGAGGAAGACGATCAGAGTCACGATCACGAACACTCCGATCAACATGCCCAATAGATAGTTCTGTACACGCCCGGTCTGGAGCGGCCGCAGCCCGACCGCCGCCCGCTCCCACAGCCAAGCCAACCCGTTCGCGGCCCCGTCGATGATGTGCTCGTCGAAGCGGTGCCAGACCCGGCGAGAGCCGTCGACGGTCAGGCGCACGACGGTGGCCGCATAGAACTCATCGATGTAGAACTTGTTGTAGACAACGCGGTACACGGGGCCGAAGAACGCCCTCAGACGCTGCGGCAGCTCTTTGGGAGCACGGACGTAAATGAACCAGGCAAGGCCAAACCCAGCCAGGGCGACCACCAGTGATACCAGCATCAAGCCAATGCCGAGCGGGCCCAAGGGTGCTTCCTCGATGCCCAGGATCGCATCGGCCTGCGCAAACACCGGCTCGAGGAATCTCTGAATCACGCCAAACCCACCCGGAAGACCCAGAAAACCCCCCAGGGTAGAGGCTATAGCCAGAACCACCAGGGGACCCAGCATCGATCTGGGGCTTTCGTGGATGTGGGCGCAAGTACTCTCGTCCGACCGAGTCTCCTTGCCCCAGAAGGTGACGAAGATCATCCTGAACGTGTAGAAAGCAGTCACAAAGGCCGCGATAATGCCTATGGCCCAGATGACATAGACCCCCTCATGGAAGGTTCTCCCAAGGATCTCATCCTTGGACCAGAACCCAGCGAAGGGGAAGATCCCCGACAGAGCCAGGCCGCCGACCAAGAAGGTGACAAAGGTCACCGGTATGCGCCTGGCCAAACCACCCATACAGCGCATGTCTTGCTCCCCGCCCATCGAGTGGATCACCGATCCGGCCCCCAGGAACAACAGGGCTTTGAAGAAGGCATGCACTACCAGGTGGAAGATGGCCGCCGACCACGCCCCGACCCCAAGGGCCATGAACATGTATCCCAACTGGGACACTGTGGAGTAGGCGAGCACCTTCTTGATGTCTTGTTGACAGATGCCGATGATGGCCGCGAATATCGCCGTGAAAGCCCCGATACCTCCCACCACGAGCATCACCGAAGGCGCGCTGGCGAAGATGACCGAGCTCCGGGCCACCAGATAGACCCCGGCGGTGACCATGGTGGCCGCGTGGATGAGGGCGGAGACCGGGGTGGGACCTTCCATGGCATCGGGGAGCCAGACGTGCAGCGGGAACTGAGCCGACTTGCCCATGGCCCCCATGAATAGGAGCAGGGCGATGCCGATCAGCGCCGCCTGCCCGGCCGTGCCCGCGCCTACCTGCTCGAACACGCCCACGTAGTCGAGAGTGCCGAAGGTGACGAAGATCAACATCACCCCCAGGCCGAAGCCGAAGTCGCCCACCCGGTTCACAATGAAAGCCTTCTTGCCGGCCGCGGCCGCTTCGGGCTTGTGGTAGTAGTAGCCGATCAGGTAGTAGGAACAGAGGCCGACCGCCTCCCACCCGAAGTACAGCAGGAGGTAGTTCCCGGCCAGCACGAGCATTAGCATGCTGAACGCGAACAGGCTCATGTAAGCGAAGAAGCGGTAGTAGCCGGTGTCGCCGTGCATGTAGCCTTTGGAATAGATGAAGATCAGCAGGCTCACGCCCGACACCACCAGCAGCATCACGGCGGAGAGCTGGTCGACCTGGAGGGCGAACGGCACCTGGAAGCTGCCCACCGAGAACCAGCGCCACAGCTCCACGACCACCGGTTCTTCCGCCCCGCGGACCTGGATGAAGGTTGCGATGGACAGCCCGAGCGAGCCTGCCATGGCCAGGATGGGGAGCCAGTGAGACCGTTCTTTGATCCACCACTTGCCGAAGATCAGGGTGATGACAAACGCCGCCAGAGGTAGGACCGGTATGAGCCAGACGTAGCTTTCCATGGGACCCCCTAGCCCTTCATCCGATCGAAAAGGTCGACCATGAGCGTCTGCCGGTTACGGTAGAGGGCAGTGGCTATGGCCAGGCCCACAGCGGCCTCAGCCGCGGCCACAGCCAGGGTAAAAAGCACAAAGCCCTGGCCCAGCATGTTCTCGTGAAAGCGGCTGAAACCGACCAAGTTGAGGTTGACGGCGTTCATCATCAGCTCGAGCGAGAACAGGATGATGTAGAGGTTGCGCCGCACGAGCACCCCGACGGCGCCGATGAGGAAGAGGGCCGCCGACAGGTAGAGATACCAGTCGATGGGGATCGGCATGTCGGTGGGAGCTGCGCCCATGGCGGCTAGTCCTCCCCCTCGCGAGCTTCAGGTGTGAGCTGTTCAGCCGGGTCCCAGGAGCGGGTGGCCACGTCGGACGTCTTTTCCTTCTTGACCAGGACGATGGCGCCCACCATGGCCACCAGCAACACGACCGAGGCCACTTCGAACGGCAGCAGCATCTGATCGAAGAGCGCCCTGCCCAGCACCTTGCTGTCGCCGCCGGCCGCCGCCACCGCCGCAGGCGTGATTCCGCCCCGGGCGGAGACGAAGGTGATGCCCGCCAGGACGATGACGAACTCCACCAGTACAAGGGTCGAAAGCGCCAATGCCACCCAGCGCTGCCCCCGATGGGTCTGCTCCTCCTGCTCGAAGGTCCGCAGATCAAGAAACATGATCGCGAAGACGAACATCACCATGATGGCGCCGGCGTAGACCAGGATCTGCACGACCACAAGGAAGTAGGCGTTGGTGAGAAGGAAGATGGCGGCGATGTTTATGAACGTGAAGACCAGGAACACCAGGGCATGCACGATCTTCTTGCGGGTGATGGTGGCCATCCCACCGATAACAGCCAGAGCTCCGAAGATCAGGAAGAGGACCTTTTCGACACCCACGGCCGTCAGCGCTCCTCGTCCGCGGGGGAGACCCTAGGGGGAGCGTCCGGCTCGGCGCCTGCTTCGGCGCCGCCTCCTCGGGGGGAAGGACGCGAGTACAACTCCTTGTGCGCGTACTCCTGATTGGCGAGAAGCGCTTCCTTCTCGAGGAAGAAATCGTTCTTGTCGAACGTGGCCAGCTCGTAGCGCCGGGTCATGACGATAGCTGCCTCGGGACATACCTCCTCGCACAGGCCGCAGAAGATGCAGCGGGCCAAGTCGAGATCGAAGCGGGCCGGCCGGCTCCGGCCCTCAGGCGTCTGCTCGCCCACGATGCTGATGCAGCGGGATGGGCAGATGGTTGCGCACAGCATACAGGCCACACACTTGGTGTCTCCCGTCTCCGGGTCCGTGAGCAGCGCGTGGACCCCGCGGAAACGCGGGTAGGTCTCTAGTTTCTCCTTCGGGTACTCCACGGTCACCTTCTCTGCCACGAAGTAAGACCCGGTGACCGACATCCCCCGGAGGATGTCCACGAACACGCCCTTCTTGATGGCGTCCGTAAGTCCCATGTCAGTCCACCACGCTCACGATGATGGCCGTTATCACCAGGTTGATGATGGACAAGGGAAGCAACACCTTCCAGCCGATGGACATGAGCTGGTTGTACCGATAGCGGAAGATGGTCCATCGCACCCACATGTAGACGAAGATGAGGATGGAGATCTTGATGAAGAGCCAGAGGGGTCCCGGGATGAAATCGAGCACCTCGAACGGAGCCCGCCAGCCCCCGAAATAGAGGGTGGCGACCAGACCGGAGATGACCACGAGGTTGACGTACTCGGCGAAGTAGAACATGCCCCAGCGCATCCCCGAGTACTCGGTCAGGTGGCCGGCCACCAACTCCTGCTCGGCCTCGGCCAGGTCGAACGGCGTCCGGTTGAGCTCCGCCATGGTGGCGATGAAGAAGATCAAGGCTCCCACTATCTGTGGGATGAAGTACCAATCCCAGAAGTTGCCCGCCTGGCCGTCGACGATGGTGACCAGGTTCAACGAGCCGGTCATCACCATCACGCCCACCACCGAGAAGCCCAAGGCCAACTCGTAGGAGATCATCTGGGCGCCGGCCCGTAGGCCGCCGAGCAGGGAGTAGTTGTTGTTGGACGACCAGCCGGCCAGGACCACCCCGTACACGGCCAAGGCCCCCATCGCCAGGAACAGGACCAGGCCGGCGTCGAAGTTCGCGATCACGTAGTCGAAGCGGTGGCCGAAGAGGTTCGGCTCTCCCCCGACCGGCCCGAAGGGCAGCACCGCCATCACCAGGAAGGCGGGGATGAAGGCGATGTAGGGAGCCAGCCTGAATGTCGGCTTGTCGGCCCGTTCCGGGACAACGTCCTCCTTCGAAAGGAGTTTGAAGATGTCCCCGAAAGACTGGAACGACCCCCCAGGTCCCAGGTAGGTCGGTCCCACCCTCCCCTGGAAGAAGCCGGCGAACTTGCGCTCGAAGAAGATGATGAAGGCCACCATCATGATGATGAGCACAGGCATGAGGACGGCCTTGATGACCAGGAAGATGTACTGGGCGGCAGCCTGGCTCATCGGTCACAGTCCCCCAGGACCACGTCGATGCTGGCGAAGATCGCCACCATGTCGGACACCATCTCCCCCTCCACCAGAGCCGGCACCGCCTGTCCGTGGTAGAAGCTGGGCGTGGAGAAACGGATGCGGGCGGGCTTCGCGCCGCCCTCCGACCGGATGTAGACGCCCATCTCCCCCTTCGGCGCCTCGGTGGCCCTATACACCTCGCCTTTGGGCACCTGCGGTCCCTCGAAGACCTGGTAGAAGTCCTGGATCATGGCCGCCGGATCGCGGAGCACGTTCTTCTTGAGGGGCAGAGTCCGCCCGGCATCCCGAGCCACGAAGGGCCCGTCGGGCAGCCCGTCCAGGCACTGGCGGATGATCTTGCACGACTCCCGGATCTCCTTCATACGGACGAGGAAGCGGTCGTAGACATCGGCGTTGTACTCCACCGCCACCTCGAAGTCGACCTCGTCGTACGCCGCATAGGGCTCGTCCTTGCGCAGGTCGCGGGCGACCCCGGCCGAACGGAGCGTCGGCCCCGTGACTCGCCACGCGTAGCAGTCCTCGGAGGTGAAGATCCCCACGCCCTTGGCCCGCTTGTAGTAGATGCGGTTGTGTTTGACGATCCGCTCGTATTCCGCCACCCGCTTCGGCAGGAAGTCGATGACCTTGCGGCAGCGGTGGTCGAAGCCGTCGGGTAGGTCCTTGGCCACCCCGCCTATGCGCCCGAAGGAGTGGGTGAGCCGCGCGCCGGTGAGCATTTCGAGCAGGTCGAGCACGTACTCTCGGTCGCGGAAGCAGATGCAGAAGAAGGTTTGCGTACCCAGGTCCATGATGTGGACCCCCAGCCACATGATGTGGTTGGCGATACGGCAGAGCTCCGCCGCTATGGTGCGGATGAAGCGGCCCCGGGGCGGCACCTCGAGGCCCATGAGCTTCTCGACGGCCTCGCAATAGCCGTGGTTCATGGCGAACGAGGCCAGATAGTCCAGACGATCGGTGATGGGGATTATCTGATGGTAGGTGCGCTCCTCGCAGAGCTTCTCCAGGCCCCGGTGGAGGTTGCCGATCTCGGGCCGAACGGCCACGATGACCTCACCGTCGAGATCGAGCACCGCCCGGTACACGCCGTGCATCGAGGGGTGCTGCGGGCCCATGCTGATGGTCATGACCTCGGCGGTGCCCTCCAGGCGCCGCCGGCTGCGGGCTTTGCGCTCCTTGAGCTCCTCCCGTGTGGGACGCGCGTCCACCTAGATCTTACCCCTCAGATCCGTGCGGATCCGGCCCCCTACCGTGCCCCGCAGAGGGAAGTCCTTGCGCAACGGATGCCCCTCGAAGTCGTCGGTAGTAAGGAGCCGCTGCAGATTCGGGTGGCCCTCGAACACGATGCCGAACATCTCCCAGGCCTCGCGCTCATCGAAGCCGGCCGACGGCCACAGGCCCGTGACGGTGGGCAGGCCCTGCCCTTCGGCCGCCGCGGTCTTGATCCGCAGGCGGTGACCATGTGCGTGAGAGAGAAGATGGGCGACCACCTGCAGGGGAGCCGCGGCGCGCTCCGGCAGATGATCTCCCAACAGGCTATCGAGCTGATCGAAGTCAAGCGCCGGCGTCTCCTTGCAGAAACGCAGCACCTCCAGCCAATCCTGCGGAGCCACGGCATACGTGAGCTCCCCTCGAAACTCGCTGCTTTCGAGCAGTCTTGCCCCGAAGCGCTTTTCGAGTTCCACCCTGGCGACCGCGAGCGTGCCGGGTAAGGGAGGCCCTGCTGGAGTGCCGGCGCTCACGGCTCGGCCGTTCTTCTGTACGGGATTCTCGGCGGCGTTCACGGCTTCGCCGTCTCCTCGGCGATCGCGTCGCGGGCGGGGATGCGGCGCAGGCCGTCGTAGGCGTGCCTGCTCTCCTTGATCCGGTCCCGGATCATCTCCAACCCCTGCCATAAAGCCTCGGGGCGAGGCGGACAACCGGGTACGTACACGTCGACCGGGATAAGGCTGTCGATACCCTGCACGATGTTGTAGGTGTCCCAGATGTTTCCCGAGATGGCGCAGGAGCCCATGGCCAGGACCCACTTGGGGTCGGGGATCTGCTCGTAGAGACGTATCACCCGGGGCGCCATCTTGATGCTGCACCACCCGGCCACGATCATGCCGTCGGCCTGGCGGGGCGAGGCCCGCATGGCTTCCATCCCGAAGCGAGACATGTCGAAGCGCGACCCTCCGAGGGCCATCATCTCGATGGCACAGCAGGCCAGACCGAAAAGAAGGGGCCAGAACGAGAAGCTGCGCCCGAATCCCAATACCCGCTCGATCTGGACCGGCATGGCGACCCCGCCCGGGAGGCGCACAGGCCCACCCATGGCCTCGGTACCCGGATCCGGCTCCGCTGCCTGGCCGGCGAGGTCACCCCGCTCAAGAGCCTTGCGTACCTCGCCGTCTGTGGCCTGGCGAAGAGACGGATCCGTCATTCCCATTCGAACACGCCCTTCTTCCAGGCGTAGAAATAGCCCACCAACAGGATGGCGATGAAGACGAACATCTCCACCAGCCCAGTGGTGCCCAGATCCCGCAGCGAGACCGCCCAGGGGTAGATAAAGACGGCCTCGAGATCGAACAGCACGAACAGCACGGCCACGAGGTAGTAGTGGATGTTCATCGGTGCCCGGGCGTCGCTTTTCGGCAATACGCCGCACTCGTACGGTTGCGCTTTGCTCGGGTTCTTGCTTCTGGGGGCGAGCAGATGGGAAATGGATACGAATGCGATCGCCATGACCCCACCGATCGCGAACATGATCGCGAACTGGATGACGAGATCCACGGATGGGTTTACCAAGCAAGCCCCCCATCACAAAGCGCGCTTCTTCCCCCGTAGCGCGCCAGAGACACCGGCCGCAAGCTGATGCCGACGATAACAAATCGCATTTGCCCTTGCAACGCGCGAACGGGCCCGAGCCGCCGCCCCGGCTGCTCTGGGCTATACTGTGCAGGGCCGCGGAGCGCTATGGAGGCTTCCCGCGTCACAACGAAAAAGTCACGCGGTCGATCCGCAGCGAGTAAGGCGGTCTTCTGAGCTGAGGGTTCGTGGGTAAGGATGATACGAGGACGATGCCCCTGATGGGGCATCTGGGCGAGCTGCGCAGACGCATCACGTACGTCGCGATCGCGGTCGTGATCTGCGTCATCGCCGCTTTCATCGAGAAGGATTGGGTCTTCTTCGTCCTGCTTCGGCCGCTGCACAACACCCAGGTCACTGAGTTGACCACGTTGGGCGTGACCGAAGCCTTCATGCAGGTCCTGAAGGTGTCCATCTACGCCGGGCTCATCATCTCCCTGCCGTTCATCCTCTATCAGTTCTGGGCCTTCGTAATGCCGGCCCTGTACGAGAACGAGAAGCGCAGCGTGATCCCGTATGTGGCCTTCACCACCGGGCTCTTCCTCGCCGGCGTGGTCTTCGCCTATTTCGTCGTCTTGCCTGTGGGGCTGCGGTTCATGGTCGGGTATGGTGGTGAGTACTTCAATCAGTTGTTGCAGGCCGAGAGATACATCAATTTTGTCTCCATGTTCCTTCTGGCCTTTGGAGTGGTCTTTGAGCTTCCGCTCATAATGATGCTTGTGGCCTGGGCGGGCATCGTCGACCACGTGAGGATGCGCAAGGTGCGCAAGTATGCCGTTTTGGTCATGGCTGTTATCGCCATGGTGTTCACTCCCAGCCAGGACCCGCTGAGCATGGCGCTGATGCTCATCCCCTTGCTCCTTCTGTACGAGTTCGGGATCTGGCTCGCAAGGTTCGCTGTGAAACGCCGCGCGAAGCGAGAGAAGCTGGAGCTGCTCTCCCAGCCTTCGGAGGTGGAGGGCTGACCTTCCCTACGCGCCTTGCCTGAGGCTCGGCTATGGTGTTACCATCATACCTACCGACGACAGGAGGGCCTGTGGAGCGCAGCCGCAAACGTAGCACCCGAGGTGCCGCTCCCAACGGCACCGTTCAAGGCGACGATCGCCTCCATCGGGTGGCTCCGCATACGGTGGCCGACCAGGTGGCCGATCAACTGAGACATCTCATTACTTCCGGGCAATACAAGCCCGGGGACCGTATCCCCGCCGAGCGGGACCTGGCGATCCAACTGGGTGTCGGCCGGCCGGCCGTGCGCGAGGCACTCCGGGAGCTGAAGGCTCAGGGCCTGCTTGTCACCGGCCGCGGTGCCCAGGGCACCACAGTGGCCAGTCTTCCCACCCCGGGCTTCGCCGCGCCTCTGTCCCCCCTCTTGGGACAGGGCGCGGAGCGGATCATCGAGCTCATGGAGATCCGCAGCGCCGTGGAGATCGAGGCGGCAAGCTTGGCGGCACGCCGAGCCACTATGGAGGACCTGCACATCCTCTCCGACTTGTTGACGGCTCCCGGGGAGATGGTCTCCCCCGAGGACGATGTCGCCTTCCACGCCGCTATTGGCGCAGCCACCCATAATCCGCTTTTTGAGCGGGTCATCCGGGAGCCTGTAGACCTGCTCCACGACCACATGGCCGCCATCCTTTCCGTCTTCTACAACGAGCCGGGAGGCGCAAGCACGATACAGCACCAGCACGATGCCATCCGACGCGCCATCCGCTCGGGCAACGAGCAGCAGGCTCGGGAGGCTATGCGTCAGCACCTCGACTACGTCGCCCGGGGACTGGCTCAACTGGTCGGTACCGGACGAGTGATGCGCCTCATCTTCATCGATCTGGAGGGCACCTTGCTCTCCGGTCCGCGGCACATGTCCGAGAGGGTGAGAAGAGCCGTCACCTCCGTGCGCGAAGGCGGCGTGGAGGTCGTCCTGGTATCGTCCCGTCCGCCTCGGGTAATGCGTCCCTTCCATCAGCGGCTCGGTCTCAGCGCTCCCCTGATCGCCTGCAACGGCGCGTTGCTGTGGAACGTCCAGTCGGCAGCGGGCCTGGCCCACGTGTCACTGGAGCCGGAGCTCGCCCTCGAGATGGTGGCTTTGGGACGCGATCTCGGGGCCATAGTCAACATCGAGAGCGACGATGAGTGGTTCACCGACCGCCTGGGAGACCTGGCGCGCGAAGGGATCCTGAACTACGAGGTCTCGGAGCCTCACAGCGTCGGTAACGTCGACGAGATGCTCCGCGCCGGCGACCCCATAGACAAGGTCTTTCTCGACCTCCGCGACCTCGAGGAAGAGGTCGCGGCCATGGCCAAGGTCACCATCAAACGGGTTTTCGAGGACCGGGCCACCATATATGAGATGACGCCAGGGGTGATAGATATCACCGCGCAGGCTGCTTCCAAGGCCGCGATGGCCCAGCAGCTCGCCCGGCGGATGCAGATCTCTGCCGAGCAGACCATGGCGATAGGCGACGACGACAGCGACGTCGCCTTACTGCGGTGGGCGGGGATGGGAGTGGCCATGGGCAACGCCACTCCGACGGCCAAGGCGGCTTCCGATGTCATCACCTCTTCGAACCTTCGGGACGGCGTGGCCGAAGCCCTCGAGCAATGGATCCTGGGGAGAAAGACCAGCGGGGCCCCGGCAAGCGTACCCAATCCCAGCCTAGTGACGTACTGAGGCCGGTAGCGCAGAACGAAGGCCCCGGGGGTTGCGCCCCTTAAGCGATCTCCAGCCCGAGGAACGCGCCCAGCGCCAACATCACGAGCACCGCTGCGCTGAAACCGCAAAAAAGCCATTGCCTGCGCCGCGCGAAGGCCACGAGAAGGGCGACAACCCGAGCTACCGGAGTCAGCAGAAGCACGACCAATCCGAGTGCGAAGAAGCCCGTTGGCTCCAACGCCACAACGGCCCGGGGAATGCCTGCTATGGAAGCCTCGTGCGTGGAGGCGAGGCCCGGTCTGGCCACGGTCAAGATCACCCCGACCACAAGCAGGGCGATGGCTATTACCAGACCTGTCGTCAGTACGCGCGAGATGAGGGTATCCAGCTTCGTCTCGACGTGCGGTCCTTCATCCACTTCGGAGACGGTATTCTGCGGGTTCATCGTAGGCTGATCCCAACAGCAGCCAAGATCATCTGAACGGCGAGAGCGAAGAGGACGATCGCGAGAACGGACGTGAGCAGGGAACTCCGGACCCGTAGCGCAAGCTTGGAGCCGAGATAGGCCCCGGCAGTGACCCCAAGGACCACGGGCACGGTGGTCACAGGGTCCACCAGGCCGCGGCCCAGATAAACGAGGGCACCCGCGCACGCGGTGACTCCAATCATCATGCTGCTCGTGGAGATAGCCGCCCGCATGGGCACACCCATGGCGAGAACCATAACCGGCACCTTTAAGAAGCCGCCGCCCACCCCCAGCAGCCCCGACACGCTACCCGCCAGAAAGGATACCCCCATGCCCGCAGGCAGTCGGCGTACTCTATAGCGAACAACGGTATCCAGATTGCGATCATAGTATGATGCGCCGAGCAGACCCAGATGTTCGTCCTGCGCTACTGCCGGCGTCAGACCCTGCCGTCTCAGGCCCAGATAGAGGGACACGAAGATCATGACGCCGCCGAATATGGCCGACAGTACCCCCCTGGTAAGCACTGCTCCGGCGAGTCCACCTAGAAGCGCGCCGGTCACCGTCATGGTCTCCATGGTCATGCCGAGGCGCATGTTCGAAAGGTCGTCTCGTATGTACGCAGCCGCGGCTGTTGTCGACGTGGCTACCACCGCCACCAGACTTGCCGCGATGGCGTCGTGTATAGGAACACCGAGAAACAGCGTGAGGGCGGGGATGATGAAGACACCCCCACCCAGTCCGACCATGGATCCCATGGTTCCGCCCACGAAGCCGACGACGGCGAGAAGGATCACGTGCGTCATGCCTCGAAGGCTATCACAGCTCATCTTCGCTAAGAGCGGCGCAAGGGCGATAGCGGCGCAAGAACGATAGCGGCTGGAGCAACCGACCCACCTGGAGTACCCCGGGGAGGAGCATGCACATGAGTGAGTCGAGATACGCCAGATGGATCATCACCGAGCCGATGGCGGAAGAGCATGGGTACGAACAGAAAGACGGACCGGACGTCATGTCCGCCATGGCCTACCTCGACGGTGGCGTCATCGAAGGCGCCTTCCGCCGCAGCTGCCTGGTCTACATCCCCGCCGGCGTCGATCATTGTCCGATGAACGTCCTCAGGGCCGACAGACCCATCTTCCACTTCTCCGTCGGGAAGACCGACAAGGCCTCTGCGCGTGAGCGCGGCAACGCGAACGAATAGGGGTATCCTTGGTCGATCTGTCCTGCGACATCACGGTGGACCGACGACCGTCCGCACTGACTGAGGTGAAGTGAGATGTACTGCAGAGCCTGTGGCAGGGAAGTGCCCGCCGATGCCCGTTTCTGCGGCCACTGTGGCGCCATCGTCGGTTCGGTCGACGCCGATGAAGGCTCGGTCGCGGCCGCGAAGCCCTTCGCGCCGGTGCCTCCGCCTGCCGACCAGCCGGCGGCCACTCCCTCGGCCGACCGACTCCCACCCACCTTCATAATGCCGACTTCTGCGCCTCCGGCGGGCGGGTACCCGGCCGGACCCGGCACTGCCGGCGGAAAGGGCACTCGGGGAGTCTATGGAGCCCCCGCCGGCCCGCCTGGGACGAGAGGCCCGGGCGACGGACCGAAGGGTGGCAACAGCCGCGGAATGTGGATCGCCATCGCCGCCCTCGCAGTGGTGGTGATCGCAATAGCAGTGGCCGTACCCCTCGTACTGGCCCGGGGAGGAGACGAGACCGAGTCCACCACCACCACCTCTGTGGCAGCCTCGTCCACCACCACCTCGACCACCATCGAGACGACCACCAGCACGAAGCCCGAGACCTCCACGACCTCATCTTCCACGAGTACGACCGCCGCCCCGGGAGACCCAGGTGACTCGGCCGGCGAGTGGGTGGAGATGCAGGTGCCCGATATGCCGGGCGCGGTGATGGAGGTAAGCGTGTCTGAGAATGTCCTCCTCACGGCCACGCGCACCGAGGAATCATCCCAGATCTACGCCTATGACTTCGGGACGGGAGATATGAAGGTGCTCCCGATCGAAGCCTCCGAGTTCGCTGGGGTCGACGTCGACGGATACACCGCGGTCTGGTGGGAGGGCGTCTATGACGAGACCGACAATACCTTCAGCGACCAGCAAATCTTGTCGTACGAGATACCGGACGGTCCGCGAGTGGAGATCGCCGGAGGCGGCAAGAACGTCTACTACCCTCAGACTGCGGGGTTATGGGTCACTTGGATCGAGGGGGGTCCCTGGGAAGAGAATCCCGAAGAATACTGGCAGACGCCTATCTACGGTGCGTTGCTCTCCGTTCGGGGTGGGAGCGCCACCGAGCCCATCGAACTCGCACCCTACGCGGTAGCTTCGATCATGGGCGACGCGGTGTGGGTCTATAGTCTGGGTGAGAAGTACCTTGCTTGGGAGCAGACTGCCACCAACGGCGGCCTCGAGCCTGGAACGTATGTGCTCGATCTCTCCGATGTCACCGCCCAACCGGGGCTTGTCGGCACCGAGGCCTGGCGGCCATCCATCTCGGGGAGCACACTCGTCTACTGGGAAAGCGGCCTCAAAGCCTTCGATCTCACTTCTGGAGACGAGTGGGACATGGACCCACAGGGCGACTTTGCAACGGCGGGCCCCACGTACGCGGCCTACTTCCGGCCCGTCGACAGCGCCGATCAGACCACGTACGAGATCGTGGCCCGTGGCTTCAGGGGAGAGCACGAGCAGGTCCTGATCCGACAGAACGATCCCCCCTGGTTCTCGCCCTTCATAGCCGCTTCGGCCACGCATGTCGCCTTCGTGTCCGACGGCGATCTTCACGTCTTCGAGTGGAAAGGACAGTAGTCGTGCGAGGATTCATCACCGATCCCGATGCTCCCGCTGGCCTGCGACTGGCAGACGACCTCACCGAGCCGGTGCCGTCTGCCGGCGAGGCGCTGGTGGAGGTACGCTCCTATTCGGTGAACCGGGGAGAGCTGTTCCTGCTCCAGGTGCGACCCGATGGCTGGCGCCCGGGCCAGGATCTGGCCGGAGTGGTGATACAGGCCGCCCAAGACGGCAGTGGTCCGGCCGCCGGTACCCGTGTGGTCGGCCTTGTCGACTGGGAATGCTGGGCGGAGCGCGTGGCGGTGCCTGCATCGCTGACCGTACCACTTCCCGAGAGCGTCTCGTTCGAAGAGGCGGCTTCTCTGCCCATCGCCGGGCTCACCGCGCTGCGCGCCGTCCGCATGGGGGGATCTTTGCTGGGCCGCCGTGTGCTCGTTACCGGCGCGACGGGCGGTGTCGGCCAATTCGCCGTTCAGTTGGCGGTCACGAGCGGAGCCGACGTTACAGCCCTGGTGACCGGTCCCGAGCGAGAGACCGAAGCGTCGGCTCTCGGGGCGCGTAGTATAGTCACCACCTTGGATGACGATACCCTGGGCCCCTTCGACCTGGTGCTAGACGGGATCGGCGGTCACGTCCTCACCGACGCGGTGCACCGGCTTTCTCCTGGAGGCACGGCGGTCACCTACGGGACCCTGGGCGGCCCGGCGTCGCTTGCCCTGCTGGATTTCCCGCGCGGATCGGCGTGTCGGATCGTTCCCCTCTTCCACGCATATCCTCAGGAGACCCGCGGAGAAGACCTGGCGGTGCTTGTGACCCTCGTGGCCGAGGAACGGCTCAAGCCGCTCCTGGGTATGGTCAGCGACTGGACGGAGACCCGCGAGGTGCTCGAAGCCCTGCGGGAACGGCGGGTCCGAGGCAAGGCAGTGCTGGTCCGCTCCTAGCCGCCTACGGAATCGCAGCAACACCGTGTGCAGGAATCCTGCGCGACCTGCTCGTATTGAAACCAGTGGGAGAGCGGACGCTTCGCGTCCGCATCGAACACTCCCTTCTCCTTAAGGCGGAGCTGAGGGAGCCGGCGGTCTTAGTCGGCAGGCCGTACGACCAGCGGCGACGCCACCCATCACGGAGGGGACGCATCTGCGTCCCTTCTGTCTGTACGAAGCCATCGCCCCCTTGATGGAGCAGCAGAAGCGCGGTCCACCAGATCACCCAGTGCCTGGCGCGTGCCCTGGGCCCTTCGGGCACCTGTGTCAACTCCATCGCGCATCGTGGATGGAGGCGCCGCCTTCGTGTAGATGACCTCGGCCGGCCGGTCAGATAGTAGTATTGGTGATCAGCCGCGGATGGGCAGCCGAAGCCGCGATGAACGACAGGTGCAACTTACGCCAGGAGATCACCTCCATGGAACCGACCGATGTGATCGAGATCAGCGTCCCACGTACGCTCTTCGGGGTGGGCGCGATCGACGGCCTGGGAGATCTGGTGAGAAGCCTGGGGGCGGCTCGGGTCCTCTTGGTGACCGATCCTGGAGTGGTCGGCGCCGGCCTCGTCGAAACGGTCAAGACCGTTCTTGACACCGCCGGCCTAAGAGCCGATCTCTTCGACGAGTGCGGGGCTGAAGCGCCCGCCAGTATCATCGAAAGGCTGGCCGAGAAGGCGAGGACGGCGAGGTACGACCTGCTTGTGGGACTGGGCGGAGGCAGCGTCATGGACACTACCAAGGCTGCCGCCCTGCTTGCGGTCGACGAAACTGTCACGGTCCAGGACCTTATCGAAGGGAAAGGGCCGACGAGGAGTCTCGCCAAAGTCCTCATCCCCACCACGGCGGGAACGGGCTCGGAATGGAGCACCGCGGCGGTGGTTACGACCGACGCGACCGACGACCGCACCTATACGTATCTGTCCGCGGCCAACTACCCCGACGCCGTCATCATCGACCCGGCGCTGACTCTGCGCCTGCCACCCAGGAACACGGCCGACACCGGCGTCGATGCCCTCACCCACGCCGTAGAGGCCTACACCTGCATCCGCGCGAACCTTCTCTCGGACATGTATGCGTCCACGGCCATCTCTGTGATCTCCACCAGTCTGGGACCGGCCTTCGCCAAGGGCTCACAGCGCATGGAAGACCGCTACCGAATGGCGATCGGCGCGGCCATGGCCATGCAGGCGGGTACGCTCGCCGGCGTCGGCCTGGCCCACTTCATGAATCACGCGCTGGGTAAGAGGGCGCACTTGTCCCACGGATCTACGGTCGGACTCATGCTCCCCTATGTCATGGAATACAACCTGATCTCGAATCCAGGGCGTTTTGCAGAGGTGGCCCGACTCATGGGCGAGAACACTGATGGTCTATCCACCATGGAAGCCGCCCAGAGGTCGGTGACGGCGGTCCGCCGCTTTCTGAGCGCCCTGGACATGCCCCAGCGCTTGTCCGACGTGGGCCTCACCGAAGCGGACATCCCGCACCTGGTCGAGGAACTGATGACCCTCCAGACCTTGCCCATCGCCTTCATGAACCCGCGTGAGGTCGGGGCGGAGGAGGCCCGGGGGATCTATATGAAGGCCCTTTAGCCGGCCGTTTAGCGGAGGCCGTCTGGCCAATGTTCCCGACGCCGCTCGGCGGCCGCTTCGTGATTCCTCCGGCGGCCCTATTCGGGCACCACCGCCACTACGCTCATCTCGAACTTCAGCCGGAGACCGGTCGCCCGGCGGACCACCTCCACGGTACGGCTTGACGGGCGGTGATCGCCCAAGTACTCACCGAACACGCGGCTGATGGCATCCCGGCTATGCCCGCACGGAGTACGATCCCCAGGTCCATTCCTTGACGAGGGGCATGTCGTCCCCGTACTCCCGGATGTACTCCCAGTGGTCTACGTGGATCTCCCTGACCAGCTGACGCAAGTGCGCCGCCCGCTGTCCCAGGCCGGGCACGCGGTCGATGACGTCGCGCACCAGGCTGAAGCGATCGAGCTCATTGCGCACGGTCATGTCGAACGGGGTCGTCGTGCTGCCCTCCTCTTTGTAGCCGCGCACGTGGAGATTGCCGTGGTTCGTGCGCCGGTAGGTGAGCCGGTGGATCAGCCACGGGTACCCGTGATACGCGAAGATGACGGGACGATCGACGGTGAACAGGCTGTCGAACTCCCGGTCGGAGAGACCATGGGGGTGCTCGCTTTGAGGCTGCAGGGTCATGAGATCCACCACGTTGACCACCCGGATCCTGAGATCGGGAAGATACCGTCGCAGGAAGTCCACCGCCGCCAGCGTCTCCATGGTGGGGACGTCGCCCGCGCAGGCCATCACCACATCCGGATCCGTCCCCTCGTCGTTGCTGGCCCACTTCCAGATCCCCACTCCGGCGGCGCAGTGCCGGATGGCGGACGCCATGTCCAGCCACTGAGGCTCAGGCTGCTTGCCGGAGACGATCACGTTCACAAGATCACGGCTGCGCAGGCACCTGTCGGTGACGTGGAGCAGGCAGTTGGCGTCCGGGGGGAGATATACCCGTACCACCGAGGGCTTCTTGGTGAGCACGTGGTCGATGAACCCCGGATCCTGGTGAGAGAAACCGTTGTGGTCCTGACGCCAGACGTGCGAGGTCAGCAGGTAGTTGAGCGAGGCGATCGGCCGTCTCCAGGGGATCTCCTGGCTCACGTCGAGCCATTTGGCATGCTGGTTGAACATCGAATCGACTATGTGGATGAAGGCTTCGTAGCAGGAGAAGAGACCGTGACGGCCGGTCAGCAGGTACCCCTCCAGCCAGCCCTGGATGGTGTGCTCGCTCAGGATCTCCATGACCCGGCCGTCAGGGGCGAGCCGGTCGTCTCCAGGGATCACGGCGGCGTTCCAGGTGCGAGGGGTGACCTCGAGCACGGAGCCCAGCCGGTTGGAGACGGTCTCGTCCGGTCCAAAGAGCCGGAAATCCTTCGTATCCAGATTGAGCCGCATGGTCTCCGCGAGGAAGTCGCCCATGACTTTCGTCGATTGGCCAAACACGGCGCCGGGCGCAGGCACCTCCACCTGGAAATCGCGGAAGTCCGGAAGCTCGAGATCGCGCAGCAGCAGTCCCCCGTTGGCGTGGGGGTTGTCGCCCATGCGCCGGATGCCTTTGGGCGCCAGTTCCGCCAGTTCGGCGCGGAAAGTGCCGGCCTCGTCGAAGAGTTCTTCGGGCCTGTAGCTGCGCATCCAGTCCTCGAGGAGACGTATGTGTTTCTCGGTCATGTCCGAGAACGGGACTTGGTGCGAGCGGAAGGTGCCTTCTGTCTGCAGTCCGTCGACGGTCTTGGGACCGGTCCAGCCCTTCGGTGTCACCAGCACTATCGCCGGCCATACGGGGCGCTCGACGATACCCTCGACCCTAGCCCGCTTCTGATACATCTCGATCTCGTCCAAGGCCAGGTCGAGAGTGGCCGCCATGAGTTGGTGCACGCGTTCGGGGTCTTCTCCTTCCACGAAATAGGGCTTGTGGCCGCAGCCCCTCAGGTAGTCCGCCAGCTCTTCCCGACCGATCCGGGCGAGGACGGTAGGATTGGCTATCTTGTAGCCGTTGAGATGCAGTATGGGTAACACAGCCCCATCGGTGGCCGGGTCGAGGAACTTGTTCGACTGCCAGGACGCGGCCAGTGGCCCGGTCTCCGCCTCCCCGTCACCTATGACACAACAGGCGATCAGGTCGGGGTTGTCGAAGACCGCCCCGTAGGCATGGGAGAGCGCATACCCCAGCTCTCCACCTTCGTGGATAGAACCGGGCGTCTCCGGAGCCACATGACTGGGGATACCTCCCGGAAACGAGAACTGCTTGAAGAGTCGCTGCATCCCATCTTCGTTCTGAGGGATGTGAGCGTAATACTCGCTGTAGGTGCCCTCGAGGAAGACGTTCGCGACGATAGCCGGACCCCCGTGGCCCGGTCCGCAGACATAGATCACGTCCAGGTCGCGGGCCTTGATCACCCGGTTGAGGTGTACGTAGATCATGTTTAGACCGGGGCAAGTGCCCCAGTGGCCGAGCAGACGGGCCTTGATGTGCTCTTTGCGCAGGGGCTCCCGGAGAAGGGGATTGTCCTTCAAATAGATCTGGCCTACGGAGAGATAGTTGGCCGCGCGCCAATAAGCGTTCATCCGCTCCAGGGTGGTGCGATCGAGAGGCCTCTGCTCCTCGAGCCCCGATCCTTGCTCAAGCAGCGAATCCTCCTGCAGTGGCGACCGGTCTTGGGGCGACGATTGACTGCTCACGATCTTCCTCCTTGGGACCTTCGGACGCCCGCACTCGGGGCGCCACCGAACACCAGTGAATAAGTATGGCGGGCGATCATCAGATCTTCGTTCGTGGGAACGACCATCACCACGCAGCTCCCGGCCTCTTGGCTGATGATCTCGGCGTGGATGTCGTTCTTCGCGTGATCGAGCTCTATGCCCAGATGCGTCAGGCCCTCGCAGATGAGAGCCCGCACGGGCGCAGCTTTCTCGCCTATGCCGCCGCTGAACACCAGCAGGTCCACCCCCCCGAGCACGGCGGCCAGCGCGCCGATGGTCTTGCGCGCCTGGTAGCAGTACATGGCGACTGCTTGGGCGGCCGCTTCATGACCGTCCACCCGAAGTTCGAGAAGGGTCTTCATATCCGCCGTCTCACCGGATACCCCCTTCAGTCCGCTCTCCTTGTCGAGGAGATGCTCAAGGGCCTTGTCGTCGTAGCCGCACTCCCGCGCCAGATAGAGCGGCACTCCGGGGTCCAAGTCCCCGGTGCGGGTCCCCATCATGAAACCGCCGAGGGGGGTCATCCCCATGGTGGTCTCCATAGGCCGGCCGTCCAGACAGGCGGCCATGCTGGCTCCGTTGCCCAGATGGGCCATAACCACCCGGCCCTTCGCACGGTCGCCCAGCCGACTGAGCAGGTATTCGTAGGAAAGCCCGTGGAAGCCGTATTTGTGCACTCCCTGGTCGAAAAAACGCCGGGGCAGAGGCAGCCGGCGGGCGATCTCGGGCATGTGAGCGTGAAAAGCGGTATCGAAACAGGCGACCTGGGGCAGATCCGGCCGTTGTCTCTGAAGCGCTTCGACGACGCGCAGGCCGGCCGGCATGTGAAGGGGGGCCCACGCAGTGTGACGATGCAGATCGGCGACGAGATCCGGGGTCAGTATCTCCGGGGAGAAATGACCCGGTCCCCCGTGGACGATGCGGTGCCCGACGGCCTCGATCGAGGGGACGTCCTCGTTGGAGAGCAAGGCGAGCGCCAGTTCGATGGCGGCCTCGTGCTGAACGCCTTGCAGGTCTCGCTCGGCGATGGGCTGGCCCGCCCCATCGACGAACCAAAGGCGGCCCTCCCCCTGCCCGATGCCCTCGACGGCGCCCCGCGCCACCAACTCCTCGGACAGGCTCTGTTGGCGGTCACCGCCCCCCGGACCCGCGTACCCTCCGTCGCGGCCGCCCATCTCGTACACATGGAACTTGAGCGAGGAAGAGCCGCTGTTGATGCACATGATGGTCTGGGTCTCGCTCACCGCTTCGCCACTCCTGGTCCGCCGCCGGGTTCATTCACCTCGTTCCAGTTCCCTCCAACGGAAACAACCGAGGGTATGGTCGTTGACCATGCCGGTAGCCTGCATATGGGCGTACATGATGGTGGGGCCCACAAACCGGAAGCCCCGCCGCTTGAGGTCGGCGCTCAGCCGCTCGGCCGTCGCCGTCTTCGCCGGGATTTCGGCCGTGTCGCTCCACCTATTCTGTATGGTCTCACCGCCGACGAATCCCCAAACGTAGGCGTCGAAGCTGCCGAACTCTCCCTGCACCTCAAGGAACCGGCGGGCGTTGGTGATAGCAGACTCCACCTTCAGCCGGTTCCGCACTATCTCCGGGTCGGTCAGAAGCCGCTCGACATCTGTGCGGCCGAAGGCAGCCACCTTCGCCGGATCGAAGCCTAGGAAGGCCTTTCGGTAACCCTCCCGCTTCCTGAGGATGGTCAGCCAACTCAGACCGGCCTGCGCCCCCTCCAGCACCAAGAACTCGAACAGCGAACGGTCGTCGTGTACGGGTACTCCCCACTCCTGGTCGTGGTAGGCCACGTACAATGGCTCGTCCCCCACCCAAGCGCAGCGTGTCAGCAACTCCGCTGCCTCTTGATCGCGGCTGCCAGCCCATGCGCCTGGAAGTAGCTACACCGACTGTTCGCGGCCAGGTCGCGGTGAAGCGGGTTCACGGGAGGACGAGGGACTCGACGACCTGGATTGTCAGCTCCCGGATGTCGGGATCGTCGATACCCCGTGAGCGATTTCCTGGCGACGGACGGATGTCGATCGAGGAGTCGAACTCGATCAGTTCTGCGCCGTCTACGGCCATGATCCCGCGTTCCACGTCGACCACGGCCTTCACGAGATCCCCAAACCCGGCCTCGGCCTCGAAGCAAGCTCCCGCACCGTTGTCGGGGCGTCGATGATCTTCATGCCCACGAATGTAGCATAGGCGACCGTTCGCCAGCCGGCATAGGTCCCCGCCGACCATGACGGCCCATGGCCCCTCATTTGGAGTCCACGGCCTCCAGTTGCGCCTCTTGACCGGGCCGATCGTCCCGGGTCCCAAGAGTCTCTCGAATCTCTGTGTCATGTCTCTCGGATTCCTCTAGAACTGCACCCGCTCAGTGCGCGGGCCAGGCTGGGGGTACCGCCTGCTCGCTGGCGTATGCCGCGCATCCCCTATCTATTCAGCGCAGGTTGTCGTCCACGATCCGGGCCATTGCCCTGAGGTGCTCTGCAGATCGTTCAAGCGCCGTCTGCTCGTCCGGGGCGAGGTCCCATTCCAGGATCTCTTGTATGCCGTTCCGTCCCAGCCTGAGGGGGACGCCCATGCTCAGCTCTTGCTGGCCGTATTCACCCTCCAACACTGCGGAACCGGTAAGGATCTCTCCCGTGTTCTTGACGATGGCGCGCGTGATCGCAGCGAGGCCGATAGCACAGGTCCAGCCCGCCGTCCTTCCGGCTTTTAGCTCCTCGAACCGTTTGAAGAAGGCCGGGCTCTCGCCCCGTATGCTCTGTTTCTCCTCCTCACTTAACGAGAGGGATCGGCCGTCGATGCGCACCGTGCTGAACAGCGGCACTTGGGTGAAGCCGTGCTCCCCGATCACCCAACCCTCCACTTGGCCGACCTCGACTCCCTTGGCTCGGGCCACGTACTCTCGGAAGCGGAGCGAGTCGTTGAGCGAGTAGCCGATGAGTCGACGGCGATCGAAACCTCCGGCCCGCCAGGTAGCATAGTTGAGGGCATCGATCGGATTGGTGGCGGTGATCACGACCGCATCCGGGCAGTGCTCCCGGATCTGCAGAGCGATGTCCCGGACCAGGACCACGTTCTTGGCCAGCATCTCCGTGCGGTCGGCGGTGATGTCCTGGTGTATCCCGGCGGCGTTGATGACCAGGTGCGAACCAGCGATGTCCTCGTAGGTACCGGCCTTCACCTTGACGCCCAGCGCAGATACGGCCGTGCTCAGGTCGAGGGCATGGTGCTCTATGACGTTCTCGCGTCGTCCTACGAGGACCATCTCGTCGGCCAGTCCCGAGACAGCGATGTGGAATGCCGCCGCCGATCCGACCACACCCGCGGCACCAAAGATAGCGATCTTCATTACCTGACCCCTAACTAGCTCGCGTCCAACCAGCTCGCATTCTCAAGGACTCCCGATCACATGACCGACGGAACTCTCGCCGGATAGCTGCGCGGCCCAGGTCCAGCACTATCTGGACCTGGATCCGCTGAGGGTCCCTGACCGGGCCTGAACAAGGTGTTCTTGGCTTCCTGGCAAGAGCCCGGGCGGAGCTCGAAGACCCTTGGCTCGCCGGGCTTTGCCTCAGGTTCCAGGTTCCAGCCCCGCCTGCTCTTCGAGCTCCAGTATCACGGCGGAATAGTCCTTCCACTCCAGCCCGGACTGCAGACCCCGCTCGTAGAGCTCGCGAACATAGGTGGTTGCCGGCATCTCTACTCCCACGCCTTCTGCCGCCATGAGCGCCAGGTCGACGTCCTTGACGATGTTGTGCATGCTCATAGCCGGATGGTCGAAGTCCCGGTCGAGCAGCAGGGGGATCTTGGTCTTGACTACGCCCGAGCCGACCGCGCTGTTGCCAAGTACCTCCAACATGAGAGCCCAGTCGAGCCCAGCCTTCTCTCCCATGACCAGCCCCTCGGCCCACACCTGCATGGTGCCCGCGATCATCATCTGATGGATGAGCTTCAAGTAGCGGGAGTGCTCTCCCGGACCGACGAAGTATCTTGTCTCGCCCAGCACGGCGAGGACAGGATCGGCCGCCTCGAACACAGCCCGGTCGCCCGAGGCGAGGATGGTCAGCTTCCCGGCTTCGGCAACCACCATGGTTCCGCTCACCGGCGCTCGCAGGAACCCGACGCCGCGAGATTCAAGCTCGGCGGCGATCTCAGCCGATTCGGCCGGAGCGATGGTGGCGAAATCGACGAACAATCCTGGCAGAGGATCGGCCTCGAGCACGCCGCCCGGCCCGACAAGGACGCTCTTGAGGGCCGGCCCGTCGGTGAGATTGCTGAGGACCATGTCCCTTCCGGCCGCGGCCTCAGCAGGAGAAGCCGCGACGAAGGCGCCCTTCCCCGCCAAGGGGATGGTCTTCTCACGCGTGCGGTTCCAGACTGTCACCTCGTGACCTGCGGCCAGAAGACGGGCCGACATCCTTGAGCCCATGACACCCATGCCGAGGAAGCCTATACGAGTCACCGATCTACCTCCCAATCCGCTGAAAAGGGGGCACGCGAGCCGGTTGCTCCGACCGAAGGCCAAGAGCCGCCAGGCGCAGGCCTTCGATAGCTCGATTCGCCCTTCGCACGCTGCGTCAGCCGCCCAAAGCCGCCAAGACCTCCGCCGTCTTACGAACCTTCCTTCGATCGGTCTGCACTGGTTAGCATGCACTAGATTAGTACACGTTGGCTCCTTATGGAACATGCGGACCGCCTCTGTCAATGAAGTCCAAGAGAGCATCTGCGGAGCACGTCGAGCTTGGCGAGCGGCTGGGCACAAAGGCCCTCGAAATCGGTTTATCCCCGGGGTTTGGTCACGATGTCGGCTAGGATCCGGTCAAACATCTCCTCGGACAGGCCCTCGGTGACCACCTCGGGAAGATCCATGAGCGAGGCGACATCCTCGAACCAGTAGAAGCCCATGACTCGCCAGGCTATGCGCCTGGGGTCCACCTCGGGCCCGATAGTTCCCTGAGCCTTACCCTCTTCGACGATAGCCGCGACCTCATCGACGATGGCGAGGTTTCTGCTCCTTACCCGGTCTCGCAGGCCGGTCTCCGGTGGGGCCAGCATGAACTCGAAAAGGGGATCGACGAACCTGAGTCTCTTCGCATTGGTCTCCCGGGTGTGGTATTCGCCGATCTTGCGAAGACATTCGACGGCATCCGTCTCGTCGGAAGACCGGACTACCTCCTCGGCCCGGTCGAAGACGACATCCAGCGCAGCCAAGAGCATCTCCCGGCGGCTGTCGAAGTACTTGTAGAGCGTAGGCTCGGTGACACCGGCAGCCGCGGCGATACGCGCGGTCGTTGTTGCCTGGACCCCGTGTTTCGCCACCAGACTCAGCACCACCTCGATGATCTGGGCCCTTCGCTCGGCCGCGCTCATCCGCTGCGGCTTGCTCGGACTCGCCTTCGATGTGAGTGAATCACGTACCTTCGGACTCACCACGGACCACTCCCTATTCTGCGTCCGTCGCTCGGTGCTCAGAGGTGCGCCATGTTGCCGACGACGAATCGTAACATAGTCCTTCGACGCACCATCTTGCACTTGGCTTGAAACCAACTGCCGATGCACCGGGTACACTGTCGCCGCACTGAGCACCTCTCGAGGAGAACGCCTTGCGCTTGACGCGCAGTCCTACATACCGATGGGTCGTACTCGCCGTAGCCTTCCTGGGCGTCTTCGGAGCCCTGGGTTTCGGCCGCTTCGGCTACAGCGCCGTGCTCCCTTCTATGCAGGAGGCCCTGGGGATCAGCAGCGCCGCCGCGGGCTCGCTCGCCTCCTGGAACCTGGCCGGCTACACGCTGATGGCAGCAGTCGGAGGCATTCTCGCTGCCCGGCTGGGTCCACGGCTGATGATCGCGGCGGGCATGATCGTAACCGCGGCAGGCATGCTCCTTACCGGCTTCTCGGACGGACTCCTGGGAGCCTCGGCGGCTCGGCTGCTGACCGGGATGGGAAACGGCCTGGTCTTGGTCCCTTCGATCACCCTCATGGCCGCTTGGTTCGACCTGCGCCAACTCGGTCTGGCTTCGAGCATCGTGCCCACCGGCTCGTCGTTGGCCCTGGTGATCGTGGGACCCATCGTCCCGCGCGTCATCGAGGCAGGAGGGGACGAGGGCTGGCGCCTTGCCTGGTATTTCTTCGCCGGGATCACGATCTGCTTGGCGCTGCTGAGCGCCATCGTGCAGCGCGACCGCCCCCGTTTCGTCGCCTCGTCCCGCGGGCAGACCTTCCATCCGGCAGCCTCCGATCTTTCGGCATCCCGGAGGCATCAGACCGGGAGCACTTCGCGCGATCTGAGGAGCATCCTCCGTTCCAGGTACGCTTGGCACCTAG
>CAZCCL010000026.1:0-27165 GCA_964497095.1 uncultured Gaiellales bacterium
CGCTGGCCGACAGAGAAGGCCGCGCCAGGCGGCCTTGGGACAGCTCTGTGACGTCGGTACTCATGGGCGAGCCGCCTTCTTCTGCCGACCCGAAGGGAGCTCGATGACCCGTCGATAGATCCTAGCCGTGTAGTTAAAACCTGCACGGTTGCCCGTGCGGTTACCTGGGGCACCCTGAGAAGGTCTGCCGCTGCTCGGCCTCCACCGTCGAGCGTTACCGGGCTCGCATCAGTGGGCCCTTGCTCGACCGCATAGATGCCCTTATCGAAGTGCCTCCACTCACCGTTTCCGCGCTGGAGGGCGGTGCGAATGGGGACACATCTGCGGCAGTGCGGGGCCGGGTGTGCACGGCTCTTGCCTTCCGAGAGCAGCGCCGGGCCCTCGCCGGCGGCATCTCCTGCCGATCGATAGAACAGCGCAACCAACTGACTCAGGAGGCCCGGGCTTTCCTCTTGCAGGCCCTTCTCCGCGACAGTCTGAGTGGCCGGGCCTACGTGAGGGTCATCGGTCTCGCCCGGACCATCGCAGACCTCGACAACGTCCTCCCGGTGGAAGTGGAGCATGTTGCCGAGGCTCTGGCCCTCCGCCTCGATCATCGGCGGGTCCAGTTCACGTGATGGCTCGAGCTTCTCCCTCTGGGCCGGCGCGGGAAGCGGCGCGAGAGGCGGCCCTTGGTATCTCCTGGTCGTGTGCGGGCGGCTTGCACTCGGTGCTTCGACTGCTGCTGAGAAAGGGCCCGGAAGCGATCTGGAGCGCTTCGCATCGACGTCTTGTGGAGTGGGGGGTGTCTCCGTCGGTCGCCGGCCGGTTCGAGGCCAAGCGGCGCGAGTTCACCGTCGATGACGCCGAGACCGTTCTTTCGGCACGCGACCTGCTCTTCGTGCCCTTCGGGTCGCCCCAGTATCCACGCGAGTTGATCCAACTCGAACATCCCCCCGCCGGTCTTTTCGCCCGGGGGACAGACCAGGCTCTGTCATGGCTTCTGAACGTCCCTCGAGTGACGATCGTGGGGACGCGCAAAGCCACCGCCTACGGAGCCTGGGCGGCGGAAGCCTTCGCCGCGGCGTTCGCTTCCAATGGAGTGGCGGTGGTGAGCGGTATGGCGCTGGGGATCGACGGCCGGGCGCACCGAGCCGTTCTGGGCGCGGGAGGTTTGACCATCGCCATTCTGGGCTGCGGGGCCGATATCGTCTATCCGCGCAGCCATGGGTCCCTGTACCAGAGGATCCTGGAGCAGGGGGTCATCCTAAGCGAGTTGCCACCCGGTACTCCGCCCGACAGGTGGACATTCCCCCGACGGAACAGGCTCCTGGCGGCCCTGGGTGACGCAGTGCTCGTCATCGAAGGCTCGCGGGTCAGTGGCGCCATGCAGACGGCAAACTGGTCCCTCGAACTCGGTCGTCCGGTGTTCGCAGTACCCGGCCCGATCTCGGTCGAGAGTCACAGGGGCTGCAATCAGCTGCTCTACGAGGGAGCGGGACCGGCGGTGGATCCTTGCGTAGCAGTGGAGGATTTCTTTCTGGAAACAAGAATTCACACGAAAGAAAGCGGGCGCGACGGCCGGGTGGCCGGAGGTATGCCGTCGACCCCCGATCGTGCCGGCCTCAGAGTCGGTGGCGCTTCTGAATCGCCGCATGGAGAGAGTATCCTGGCGGCGTTGGACGGCGGGCCTTTCTCTGTTGATGGTCTTATGGAAGCCACGGGCCTGAGCGCACGGCAGGTGAATGTTGCGCTCGCACAACTGGAGATAATGGGCAAGATAGTGCGGGCCGGGCCGGGGCAGTTCATCAGGGCCCCTTGAGTCGACGGGCAGACGGGAGGGATGAGGATGCAGTCGGAAGCGGAGCGCGCGGCGTCTCCCCTCCCGCCCGGGAGCCTCGACCAGGCCACCTCCACCTTTGCCCGCAGCCTTATCGCGGCCGGCTATAGCCCGCGAACGATCAAGGCAGCCGTGAGCGACCTCCGACAGTTCGCCCGCTATTTGCAGGAGCGAGGTGTCGATCGGGTGGCCGACATCACCCGTGCCGACGTGACCGGCTTCGCCGCGGCCCTGAGTGAGCCGGGCGAGTGTAGCGGCAGGCAGCCGGGTCGGGACGCGCGCGTCCCCTCTCAGAGCGCCAAACCTTCCAAGCCAAGGGGCTGCGCCCGCAGCACCGTCGCCCGCAAGCTGTCGGTCATCCGGGGCTTTCTTCGCTTCTGTGAGGAAGGCGGGCTCGTCGAGAGCAGTCCCGCAGCCGGCTTGCGCTCCCCCAAGATGCCTCGCCACTTGCCCCAAGTCTTGACGCCCGATCAGACTTTCGCGCTACTGGAATCGATCGGCGGGCCAAAACCCCTCGAATTGCGGGACCGCGCCCTTTACGAGTTAATATACTCATCTGGACTACGTTGTCAGGAAGTGTTGGATCTGAGAATGAAGGACGTGCACATCGAGAGTGCGGAAGTGAGAGTCAAGGGCAAAGGGCGTAAGGTGCGCGTCGTTCCCGTGGGGGACGCGGCGCTCGCGACGCTGGACCGGTATATCCATGAGGGACGTCCTCGACTGCTCGGTGATGCTGAGAGCGAATACCTGTTTCTGAGCCGCAGCGGCAGGCAACTGTCGTCCTCCGATGTGTGGCGCCGCCTGGCGCGCCACCTGGCCAAGGCAGGCGCGCCGGCCGGGACCACCCCTCACACCTTGCGTCATACGTTCGCCACCCATCTCTTGGAAGGAGGGGCGGACCTGCGCGTCATCCAGGAATTGCTGGGGCACTCGTCTCTTCGCACCACACAGGTGTACACTCATGTATCAGCTGCGCATCTACGTAGGGCCTATCGCAAAGCCCACCCGCGGGCCTAGGGACTGACGGACAGATGGCCATCGATCCGGCAACGCAGCACGACATAGCAGAGGCCTGGCGCCTCTACAAAGAGCAGGGTGATCTCAAGGCGCGGGATCAGCTGATTCTCGCCTACTCTCCTTTGGTGAAATACGTCGCCGGCCGAATGAGTTCCGGTCTTCCCGCGCATATTGAGGAAGGCGACCTTGTCTCCTACGGCCTCCTCGGGCTGATCGGGGCTTTGGAACGTTTCGATCCCTCCCGTAATATCAAGTTCGAGACCTACGCCATCTCTCGGATAAAGGGCTCCATCATCGACGAGCTCCGGGCTCTGGACTGGGTGCCGCGCTCCGTCCGCAGTTGGGCACGCAAGGTAGAGGCGACCGTGACCAGGCTGGAGAACGAGTTGATGCGGGCGCCCACCGATGAAGAAACGGCGGCTGCGCTCGAGATCAGCGTGGATGAGTATCAAGACATCCTCAATCAGATCAGCTGTTCCTCGATCGTAGCGCTGGATGAGTTCTGGGATTCCGGGTATTCGAGTCAGGACAGGGTCAACCTCATCGACACGATCGAAGACTCCGAGGCCCCCGATCCCTCACGTGCCTATAGGGTCCAGGCCATCAAGGAGACGCTGACTGCAGCCATCCAACGGCTTCCCGAGCGGGAGAAGATCGTGATAGGTCTCTACTACTACGAGGGTCTGACCCTCAAGGAGATCGGCGAGGTGCTGGGAGTCACGGAGTCTCGGGTCTCGCAGCTCCACACCAAGGCCATCCTTCGCCTGAAGGGTCGCCTCAGGGAGGAACTCGACCTGGACGCGCTCGTCTCCTAGCTTCAGCCGGCCGGCTCGGGACCGGTGTGCGGCCAACATAGGGGCTTGACCGGCGCCGGCAGACGTCTTTGGCATTGCTTTCTTATGGTAAACTGCTCGGGCTGTGCCATCGGACCTGAGGGTGACCGCTGCGGTGGTGCCGGGTGACCGGTTCCGGAGCGGGCCTCAGGGGTCTCTACAACAAAACCAGAGTGAGGTAGTCATGCCCGCAGCTTCCATGAAGCAGCTCCTCGAGTCGGGAGTGCACTTCGGCCACCAGACCCGCCGGTGGAATCCCAAGATGAAGCCCTACATCTTCACCGAGCGGGGCGGGATCCACATCATCGACCTGCAACAGACCACGGTGTTGCTCGACCGTGCCTATGATTTCGTTCGCAATATCGCGAGCCGGGGCGGGATTGTGCTGTTCGTGGGGACCAAGAAGCAGTGCCAGGACATCATCCGTGACGAAGCCGGTCGGGTGGAGATGCCCTACGTCTCCCATCGGTGGCTGGGCGGTCTCCTCACCAACTTCTCCACGATAGAGAACCGGATCAAGCGCATGCATGAGTTGCGCAAGCTCAAGGAAGAAGGCCAACTGGCCCTTCTCCCGACCAAAGAGCGCATGTCCATGGAGCGGGAGTTGGAGAAGCTCGAGATCAATCTGGGAGGGGTGAGCAACATGACCCGCCTGCCCGACGCGGTATTCGTGGCCGACCCCAAGCGGGAGGCCATAGCCACCAAGGAGGTCAACAAGCTGGGGTTGCCTCTCATCGGTCTGGTCGACACCAACTGCGATCCCGACGAGGTGGACTATCTCATCCCGGGCAACGACGACGCCATCCGCTCCTGCAGTCTGATCGTCAAGACCCTCGCCCGCGCTGTGGAGGAAGGCCGCCAGAAGATCCAGGTGACGGAGTTTCTGGCCGCCGACGCGGCTAGGACGGCGGCGGAAAGCCGGGAAGTGAAGACCCCGGTCGCAGCGGAAGAGAGGGGGAGGCCTGCGCCCGGTGAGGCTCCACCCTCAAGGGTCTCACGGACTTCGCGACCGGCGGCCGGCGAGAGCCGGCAGGGGGCGCCGGGACGCTCTGGAGGACCGGGCCGAGCGGGAGGAGCGGGCCGAGGGGGCTCGAACGGCCGCTCGAGCGGGGCAGGAAGGCAGGCCACGCGCGGAGGCGCACCGCAGCAAGGAGCTCCCGCCCGCAGGCCGGCATCGACCAAGGCGGCGTCGGCCAAGCCGGTGAAGAGCGGTGAGGAAGCCGTTGCCGAGGCGCCCGGACGAGAGCCCACCGCCGAGGCGATGTCCCCTCAGGAGCGACCTGCCGATCAGGCCACGCCGGCTACAGGGGCCACGCCGATCGCAGAGGCTGCGCCGGCTACAGAAGCCACGCCGCCTACAGAGGCCACGCCGCCTACAGAGGCCGCGCCGGTCGCAGAAACCGCGCCGCCTACAGAGGCCGCGCCGGCTCTGAAAGCCGCGACGGCTGCGGAACCCGCTCCGGTCCCTGTGGCTGAGGCTGAGGTCGCCGCTCCCAAGCCGGCGGCAAAGGGCCGCAAGAAGGCGGCGCCCGACGAGGCCGCTGGGGCTGAGACTGAGGCCGAAACCGGCGCTGAGCCCGAGGTTTGAGCGCAGCCCCGGTTCATGTGCGCGGCTCTGTGGGCCGACCCGCGGGTAGATCCGCGGACGCGGAGCTGCTTGCCTCGGGGGCCGGCCGGAACGGCCGCGCGGTCAGGGATCACTGGAGAGATTGTAGTCGTCGTCAAGACGGAGGCTGATAGATGAGTATCGATGCGAACTTGGTCAAGAAGCTACGCGATGCCTGTGGTGCGGGCGTCATGGACTGCAAGATGGCGCTCACCGAGGCGCAAGGTGATATGGAAGAGGCTCTGAAGATCCTCCGGAAGAAGGGCATGGCCACAGCCGACAAGAAGTCTGCCAGGGCCACCAACGAGGGGGTGATCGACTCCTACATCCACCCTGGAGCCAAGGTGGGAGTGCTGCTGGAGGTGAATTGCGAGACCGACTTCGTGGCTCGCAACGAGGACTTCAAGAGCTTCGTCCACGACGTGGCCATGCATATCGCCGCTTCCAGCCCTCTGTGGGTGGGCCGGGAGGACGTTCCCGAGGAGGCCGTGGCCGCGGAGTTCGAGATCTACTCGGCCCAGGCCAAGGCATCCGGCAAGCCCGAAAACGTGATCCAGAAGATAGCGGAGGGCAAGCTCAACAAGTGGTTCTCCGAAGTCGTGCTCCTTGAGCAACCTTTCGTGAAAGACCCCGACAAGACGGTCGAAGACCTTCGCCGCGAAGTCATCGGCAGGATCGGCGAGAACATCGAGATACGGCGGTTCACGCGTTTTCGGGTAGGCGATGAGGTAGTCTGAGGACCTCAGATCCGGTCAACCAGGTCTCGGGGCGAGCTTAGGCCGCGAGGTAGACCCAGAGCGAGGAGATATGGCCCAGCAACCGGTGTGCAAAAGGGTCCTGCTCAAGCTTAGCGGGGAAGCCCTGATGGGGGATCTGAGTTACGGCATAGACCCGGAGCGGCTGCGCGTCGTGGCGGCGGAGGTGTCCGACGTGGTCTCCGGAGGTACCGAAGTGGCCACCGTGGTGGGGGGAGGAAACATCTTCCGGGGCGTCTCCGGGGCGGCTCAGGGCATCGAGCGCGCCACTGCCGACTACATGGGGATGCTGGCGACCGTCATGAACTCCGTCGCTCTCCAGGACGCACTCCGGAAGTTGGACACCGATTCGCGGGTCCTGTCCGCTATTCACATGCAGGAGATCTGCGAGCCCTACATCCGGGGGCGGGCTATCCGCCACCTGGAGAAGGGAAGGGTGGTCATATTCGCGGCCGGCACCGGCAACCCCTTCTTCAGTACCGATACGGCCGCCGCTCTCCGGGCTTTGGAGATCGGTGCGGGCTGTCTGCTCATGGCCAAAAAGAAGTTCGACGGGGTGTACGACGCCGATCCGGAGACCGACCCGGATGCCAGGCTGATCGAGAGCATCACTCATCGTGAGGCCCTGGAACGGGGTCTCAAGGTCATGGACTCGACGGCTCTCTCGCTCTGCATGGACAACCATCTGCCGATAATGGTGTTCAATATGAGTGTGCCCGGCAATATCCGCCGCGTCCTGTACGGTGAGCGGGTGGGCACCTTGGTCTCGGATGGCGTCGACCGAAGGGGATAAGAATGATCCGCGAACTGATCGCCGACGGCAAACGTCGCATGGAAAGCGCGGTTGATGCGCTGCTTGGCGAGTTCAACACCGTGCGCACCGGCCGCGCCTCCACAGGGCTTCTCGATCGGTTGCACGTGGACTACTACGGGGCGAAGACTCCGCTGAAACAGATTGCGAACCTGGCCACGCCGGACCCCCGGACCATATCCATAACCGTCTACGACAAGGGCGCGGTGAACGCGGTCGTCCGGGCCATACAGGAGTCTGATCTGGCGCTGACCCCGAATACCGAAGGCACCGTCATAAGGCTGAATATCCCCGCCCTCACCGCCGAAAGACGCAAGGATCTGGTCAAGGTGGTCAAGAACATGGCGGAGGAAAGTCGGATTGCCATACGCAACGTCCGCCGGGACGTCATCCACGACCTGAAGGAACTCAAGAAGGAAGGCGCGATCTCCGAGGACGACGAGCGCCGGGCCGAAGAAGAGGTCCAGAAGCTGACGGACGGCTTCATCGAGAAGGTCAACGACCTGGTGCACCACAAGGAAGACGAGATCCTCGAGATCTGACGTGGGCCTGTCGGACTGGCTTAGGATTCTCAAGGGCCGAGGTGGGGGAGGCGACGAGGCCACAGCCGGGCCGGAAGGTGCGATCCCGTTCCACGTGGCCATCATCATGGATGGCAACGGCCGCTGGGCTCGGCGCCGGCACCTGCCGGTGATCGCCGGCCACCGGGCGGGCACGCAGGCCGTGCGGCGGGTGGTCGAGGCGGCGCGTGACGCGGGGATCGGACAGTTGACTCTCTATTCCTTTTCGACCGAGAACTGGAGTCGACCGACCGAGGAGGTCGAAGGGCTCATGCAGTTGCACGGCGAGATGATCGCGAACGAGGTGCCCACTCTGCACGCGAACGACTGCCGGGTCCTCTTCCTGGGACGGCGGGAGGGGTTCAGCGAAGACCTCCGCGCGAAGATGGAGTGGGCGGAAGAGCTGACGGCCGGCAATCGGCGGATGATCCTGTACATCGCCTTCAACTATGGAGGGCGCGGGGAGATCGTCGACGCGGTCCGCCGCGCCGCGGCCGCCGGGGTCGACCCGGCTGACATCGATGAAGCCGACATAGCCCGGCACCTCTACTCCCCTCTCATGCGGGACCCCGACCTGGTCATCCGGACGTCTGGAGAGAAGCGGCTCTCGAACTTCCTGCTGTGGCAGTCGGCCTACTCCGAGCTGTATTTCTGGGAAGGTCTATGGCCGGATTTCGATGAGAAGGAATTCCGGCACGCCCTGGAGGACTACGCCGCGCGCGAGCGCCGCTACGGCGCTCGCGCCCAGGATGCCGATGCTTAGATACCGCGTCCTTGTCGCTGTGGTCGGCATCCCCATCGGACTGGCGGCGGTGATCCTGGGGGGTTACTTCTTCTTGGGTCTGGTGGTACTGGTGACCGTGCTCGGACTGCATGAGTACTACACGATCTTGAGGCCATATCGACCCAACCTGCTGGTCGGGTACGTGGCTGGACTGGGAGTGATCGCGGGAGCCTTCTTCGTGGGTGTGGAGGGTATCTTGGCCGGTCTGGCCGCCTTGGTCATCCTGGCCTTCTTCTGGTCGCTTTTTGGGGAGCTGGGGGCGCATCTGGTAGGGCGCATGGCGGTCACGGGTTTCGGCACGCTCTGGGTGGCTGTGGGGTTCGCCTATCTGCTGATGCTGCGGGAGCTCGAGCACGGTCTGGCGCTTACCATCATGGTGATGGCCTGCACCATGCTCAGCGACACCTTCGCCTACTTCGTCGGTCGAGCCGTGGGACGGCATCGCATGGCGCCCCGGATCTCGCCGAACAAGTCGGTCGAAGGCGCCATCGGCGGTCTGGTCGGGGCAGTGGTGGCGGCGGTGGTCGTGAAGATCTACTCGCCTTGGCTGCCGGGCGTGGAGGCGGCGGTGCTGGGGCTGATCATCGGCGTGGTGGGACAGTGGGGCGATCTGTTCGAGTCTGCCTTCAAGCGGGATTTCCGTGTCAAGGATTCAGGCAGGGTCCTGCCCGGTCACGGGGGCATCCTCGATCGTTTCGATTCCATCCTCTTTGCCGGGTTCGTCGCCTACTGGGCGTCTCTCGTGCTGCTGGGCGATCTGGTGAGATGAAGCGGGTCATCGTCTTAGGGGCTACCGGGTCGATTGGGGTGCAGGCCCTCCAGGTGGTCGCCGCCAGCAGCGACCTGACCGTGGTCGGTCTGTCCTGCGACCGAAACGTGAGGTTGCTTCTGGAACAGGCCGTCTCGCTGGGAGTGACGGATCTGGCGGTCGCGGACGTCGCGGCCGCGGAGACGGTCTCTCCCGCCCTCTACCCGGAATTGGGCCTGCGAAAAGGCCCCGGCGCGGCCGCGCGACTCGTGAGAGAGGTGGCAGCCGACCTGGTGTTGAACGCCATCGTGGGCTTCGCGGGGCTGGAGTCGACCATAGCCGCGTTGGAGAACGATCGGACTCTTGCCCTTGCCAACAAGGAGAGCCTGGTCTGTGCCGGCTCTCTTGTCACCGCCCTGGCGGCCCGGAGGACTCTCGCAATCCTGCCGGTGGACTCGGAGCACTCGGCCCTCTTTCAGTTGATCGCTTCGGCCGATAGAAAGAACGTGAGCTCGGTGGTCATCACCTCGTCCGGGGGCCCGTTGCGGGGTAGGAAGCGGAGCCAACTGGCCGGGGTGACCAGGACCGAGGCCCTCGCTCACCCGACGTGGTCGATGGGGGAGAAGATCAGTGTCGACTCCGCCACCCTCATGAACAAGGGGCTGGAAGTCATAGAGGCTCATCACCTTTTCGGTCTGGACTACGACCAGATCGAGGTGGTCGTGCACCCGCAGTCGCTTGTGCATGCGCTCGTCAGGCTGATCGACGGCTCCCTGCTGGCCCATGTCGGTCCGCCCGACATGCGGGTCCCGATCGCTTACGCGCTGCACTACCCAGAGAGGGTCTCCCTCGATGTCGGGCCTCTCGAGCTCTCGGGCGGACTCGCCCTTGAGTTTTCGGCCCCCGATGAGGAGACCTTCCCCGCGGTCAGGATGGCGCGCGAGGCGGGCGTCCGAGGCGATGCGGCCACCTGCGCCCTCAATGCGGCGAACGAGGTGGCGGTCAACGCCTTCCTGGAGGGAGCTTTGCCTTTTTGGGGTATATACGAAGTGGTGGAGGCGGTCCTGGAGCAGAGCACCGAGGGCGACTTGGGAACTTACGCGGAGGCCGCGGCCGTCGATGAATGGGCTAGAGGCAGGGCCGCCGGAGCCTGTGCTCGAGTTTCGATAGGGAGATAGGGTTCTTCTTGAGCTTCATCGGGATAATCGTAGCCATCGTGGGACTGGGTTTCCTCATCTTGGCTCATGAGTTCGGTCACTTCATCGTGGCCAAGCTGACGGGCATGAGGGTGGAGGAGTTCAGCGTGGGCTTCGGCCGCTTCCTCGTCAGCCGTCGAGTCGGGGAGACCGTCTATGGGATATCCGCCCTTCCTCTCGGCGGTTATGTGCGGGTGACGGGTATGCACAAGGAGGAGTTCGAGGCTCGGGTGGCGGAGGCCGAAGAGGAGCGCATGCTGTCCGGATCCTCGGACGAGGATGAAAGCGAGTGGGAGAGCAAGCATCGTCCCAGAGACCCCGAGGATCGCCTGGCAGGGAAACGGGCCCTCAGCCCCGCCGAGATCGCTGCCACGCCTGTAGAGCGCCGGTACTACTCCCATCCGTTCTCTCACAAGCTCGCCTTCATCGTGGCAGGTGTGACCATGAACATGATCGTGGCGTTCCTGCTCATCTTCATAGTGGGACTCACCCAGGGAGAGGGCATCACCAGCACGGTCATCGCGGAGGTGGAGGCCGGGACGCCGGCCGCGGCGGCCGGCGTCCAGCCTGGAGACCGTATCGTGAGCGTCGACGGGACCACGACCGACAGCTGGGAGGAGGTGCGGACCGAGATCCTCCTGCACCCGGGGGAAAGCGTGGTCTTCGAGGTGGAGCGCGACGGCGCCATGGTCCAACTGACTGCCGACCTTGCCGAGCAGGATGACGGGACCGGGTACTTGGGGGTGCTGCCCACGTTCGAGCACAAGGATCTGGGGGTGATCGGGGCCTTCGGCTATGCGGCTCGGACCACCGCCAATATGGTGACGCTGATCTTCAAAGGGATCGGCATGATGTTCACCGGAGAGGTGCCGGTGACCGGCTCGCAAGGGCTGGCCGGTCCGGTGGGTATCATCCAGCTCTCCAGTGAAGCCGTGCAGGGCGGCTACTACCTCATGCTTCTCGCCCTCATCAGTATCAACCTGGCCATCCTCAACATGCTGCCCTTGCTGCCGCTCGACGGCGGGCATGTGCTTTTCAGCATCATCGAGCGCATACGGGGGCGGAGCATCTCCCTGCGGGCGTTCGAGCGGATATCCATGGTGGGGTTCGCTTTGTTCCTTCTTCTCTTCATCGTGGCCACCTCCAACGACATCGGCCGTATCTTCAGCGGCTAGCTCGGAGCGATCGTGCCCAGCGAACGCAGGGTGAACGTCGGTGGGGTGCCGGTGGGTGGTGGCGCTCCCGTGGTGGTGCAGTCGATGACCAACACCCGCACCGACGATACCGAGGCGACTCTGAGCCAAGTCCGCGCCTTGGCCGTCGCCGGGGCGGGATTGGTGCGGGTAGCGGTGCCGGATGCTGCCGCCGCCAAGGCGTTGCGGGAGCTGGTCGCGGACTCCCCGGTCCCTCTTATCGCGGATGTTCATTTCGATCACCGTCTGGCCGTGGAGGCCTTGCGGGCCGGAGCCGCCGGCATACGCATCAACCCTGGGAACATCGGAGGCCGGCTCGAGGTCGGTGAGGTGGTGGAGGCGGCCCGGGACGCCGAGGCGGTCATAAGGATCGGGGTCAACAGTGGTTCCCTACAGCGGGACCTGCGGGCGTTGGAGGAGAGGGACCCGGCTGGGGCCTTGGTGGAATCCGCGGTGCGGTACTGCGGGCTTGTCGAGGAGATGGATTTCCACGAACTCAAGGTCTCGGTCAAGTCTTCCACGCCCCTGGTCACGATCACGGCCAACCGGTTGCTTGCCGAACGCGTTCGCTATCCGCTGCATCTGGGTCTGACCGAGGCAGGCACGCGCTGGGCCGGCTCTCTCAGGAGCGCCGTGGTCCTGGGTGTGCTTCTGGCCGAGGGAGTGGGCGACACCATCCGGGTCTCACTCACGGGGGATCCTGTGGAGGAGGTGCGCGTGGCCTGGGAGATTCTCCGCGCCCTCGATCTCGCCCCCCGAGGGCCGCGGGTCGTCTCCTGTCCTACGTGCGGGCGGACCCGGATCGATCTAGAGCCTCTCGCTTTGGAGGTGGAACGGCGCCTGCAGGCCTCGGGACTGGATCTTGAAGTGGCCGTCATGGGCTGCGTGGTGAACGGACCGGGAGAGGCGCGAAAAGCGGACTTCGGCATCGCCGGGGGGGACGGAGAAGGGGTGGTGTTCGCTGCCGGGCGACCCGTCCGCAGGGTGGCCCAGGACGCTTTGGTGGAAGCGCTGTTCGCCGAGATCGCTCGCCGACAGCAGAAGTCCGCTACCGAGGGTGCCGCAGACGTTCGGGGAGACACGGACCCCGGCTCCACCGGAAGCTCTGGGCGCGGCACGGCCTGCTAGACTGTCTGCACCGCGTGCACCTAACGCCACGGCACGCGTCCGGCTTTCACGTGGATCCGAGGAGGGACCTATGCGGGCCACCGCTTTCTTCATGCCGACGGTCAAAGAGGACCCGGCCGATGCCGAGGCCGTCAGCCACAAGCTGATGGTGCGGGGCGGTTTCGTCCGCCAGTTCGCCTCCGGCATCTACATCATGCTGCCCCTGGGCTGGCGGGTGATGCAACGCATCTGTCGCATCATCCGCGAGGAGATGGACGCCATCGGGGCGGTGGAGTTGTCCATGCCCACGATGCATCCCGCGGACGTCTGGCAGGCGAGTGGGCGTTACGAGGCCATCGGTCCGGAGATGTTCCGGTTCAAGGACCGTGGTGGCAGGGACATGGTCCTGGCGATGACCCACGAGGAGGTCTTCGCCTGGATGGCGTCGCGGGAACTGCGCTCCTATCGCGACCTACCCCAGATCTGGTACCAGATCCAACTCAAGTTCCGAGACGAACCGCGGGCCAAGGGCGGCGTGCTCCGAGTCCGGGAGTTCCTCATGAAGGACTCTTACTCGTTCGACGTGGACGAGGCCGGTCTCGATGAGAGCTACGCCAAGCATATCGGAGCCTACGACCGCATCTTTGCCCGCTGTGGTCTCCGGTTCTTCCGGGTGGAGAGCGACAGCGGGTTCATGGGTGGGGCCCAGGCCCACGAATACATGGCGCCGTCCCGGGCCGGTGAGGACCGGGTTGCCCTATGCTCGGCGTGCGGGTACTCGGCCAATGTCGAACTGGCCCGTTCGGTGGCGCGCTCCCCGCAGCACCAGAGGAAGGGCGGGGAAGCGCGGCGGTCGGCAGGGGCGGAAGAATCCCCCGATACGAAGCCCCGTGAAGTGTCGACGCCCGAGCAGCGGACCATCGAGCAGGTGTCCGAGTTCTTGGAGATCCCCCCGAGTTCGATGATAAAGACGCTGCTCTACATGGCGGGCGACTCGCCCGTGCTGGTCTTGGTGCGTGGGGACCACAGCCTGCACGAGAGCAAGCTGATGCGCTTCCTCAAGAGCGAGGTGCGCCCGGCCCACCCGGAGGAGGTCAAAGCGATCGCGGGTGCGGAGGTGGGTTTCATCGGGCCGGTGGGTCTGCCCAAGGAGGCTGTGCTCAGGGTCGTAGCCGACGAGAGCCTGCGCCCTGCGGACCCGGGCAGCTCGGCCGGTACCGACGGCGCAGGCGCCCCCCGAGAGTATGCGACGGGCGCCAACAAAGACCACACTCACCTGGTCGGCGTGGTGGTTGAGCGCGATTTCGCCGCGGAATACGCGGACCTACGTGAGGCTGCGGAGGGAGACGGCTGTCCGGAATGCGGCCGTCCGCTCATCATCGAACAGGTCATCGAGGTCGGCAACATATTCAGGTTGGGCACCAAGTATACGGTGCCGCTCGGGGCCACGGTCCTTGACGAAGAAGGGAAGGAACGTCCGGTAGTGATGGGCTCCTACGGCATCGGCCCGGCCCGTATCGCCGCTGCTGCGATCGAGCAGAGTAACGACGAGCGCGGGATCGTCTGGCCCAAGGCCATCGCGCCCTTCGACGTCTATCTGGTCCAGGTCAAAGCCAAGGATCCCGTGCAGAGCGACGTGGCGAGGACGCTCTATGAGGGCCTGACGGCGGGAGGTCGGGAGGTGCTCTGGGACGACCGTGATGAGCGCCCGGGCGTGAAATTCGCCGACGCCGAGCTCATAGGATGCCCGGTCCGGGTCACGGTGGGCAAGAAAGCCCCGGAAGGGGTGGTAGAGGTCGAGTCACGTGCCGGAGGCGGGCGGGAAGAGGTGTCCGTCACGGATTGCGTGGGTCGGGTGAGCGCTCTGTGGGGCGCTGCGCGCTGACCGTTGCTTTCCTATAGTAAAGCCCTTTTGGTTGCCAGCTTTGCGGGCCTCATGCTATAATCCGCCCGTGACAATAGCCAAGCTGTTTCGCGAAAGTGGGTGCAGTCGGGCCCACTTTTGTTTTACTCGAGGGGATCGTGGAGCTGACGGAAGTCTGGGTTCAGCAGGTCATCGACCGGGAGATCGAGGGCGTCGAACTCGTGATCCTGGAGGAGGCGGGCAACAGGCGGCAGAAGATACTGCGCCTGTATATCGACCACGCCGATGGGGTGACCCACGATCTGTGTGCCGGGGTATCGGCGGCTGTCGGCCGGGCGCTCGATGAGGTCGACGCGTTCGATGGGGCGTACACTTTGGAGGTGAGTTCGCCCGGAATAGAAAGGCCACTGCGAAAGCAGAGCCACTTCGAGGCACAGCTCGGCAAGAAGATCTACGTCAAGACCCGGGTCCCGATCGAGGGGAGCAAAGTCTGGCAGGGGGTCCTGCTTGAAGCCGGGGCGGCGGAGATACTAGTGCAAGAGGCGGAGCGCGAGGTGAGGATCCCACTGGAGGAGATCGCAAGCGCTCATCTGATATACGAGTTCGGATAGGGGGAAGGGATGAATAAGGAAACGATAGAAGCCCTCCGCCAGATCGAAAAAGAGAAGAGCATCCCCTTCGACCTGCTCATCGAAGCGCTCGAAGACGCCCTCCATTCCGCCTACCAGAAGACGGCCCACTCTGTGCCCTTCTCGGAGGTGAAGATCGACCGGGAGACCGGGGAGATCCACGTCTTCGAGCTGATCTTCCCTCCTGGCCAGGAACCGGCGATAGAGGACGAAGAGACGGAGATCGACACTTCCATGGCGGAACGCGTGGAGATCACGCCGGAGGACTTCGGCCGGATAGCTGCCCAGACCGCCAAGCAGGTCATCTATCAACGCATCCGCGAGGCGGAGCAAGGCATCGTCTTCCAAGAGTACTCGGACCGCGTGGGTGAGATCGTGACCGGCATCGTCCAACAGTCGGACAGCCGCTACACTTTGGTCGATCTGGGCCGGGTGGAGGCCCGCCTGCCCAAGAGCGAGCAGGTGCCCACCGAACGATACGAGCACGGCATGCGCTTGAAGGCGGTGATCAAGGAGGTCTCCCAGAATCCCAAAGAGCCGCCCATCATCCTCTCCCGGCGTAGTGAAGATTTGGTCCGGCGCCTGTTCGAGCTGGAAGTCCCTGAGATCGCCGACGGGCTGGTGGAGATAGTGGGCGTAGCCCGCGAGCCGGGCTATCGTTCCAAGATATCGGTCGTCTCGCACAGTGACGGGGTGGATCCCGTCGGCGCCTGTGTGGGGCCGAGAGGCTCGAGGGTGCGCATGGTGGTGTCGGAGCTAAGAGGCGAGAAGATCGACATCATACCGTTCGACGAGGAGCCGGCCCGGTTCGTGGCCAAGTCGCTCTCACCCGCCCGGGTGCGCGAGGTGCTGCTGGACGATGAGCAGCGCGAAGCCACGGTGGTGGTCCCCGACGATCAACTCTCGCTGGCCATCGGCAAAGACGGGCAGAACGCCCGGTTGGCCAACCGGCTCACCGGGTGGAAGATCGATATCAAGTCCGAGACCGAGATGAGCGAGGAGGAGACCGTCTACGCTGAGGCGGAGGTGGAACCGATGGTGGTCGACGGTCGTTGCCACGCGCTCACGGTCGGGGGGAAGCGTTGTCCTAACGCAGCTTTGCCAGGCAGTCTATACTGCGGCATACCTTCGCATCAGGGGATGGGCGGTGAGCGAGCCTGAGCGGCAGTGCATCGGTTGTGGCCGGCGGGGACCGCAGAGCGGGTTCCTACGCTTGGCTTTGGATCGGGAGACAGTACCGGCGCGGGTAGTGGTGACCCGCGGTACGCGGGATCGTAAAGGAAGGGGAGCCTATCTCTGCCGGCGGCAGGCGTGTCTGGACCGCGCCCTGCAACGCAGGGCCTTTCAGAGAGCGTTCCGGACCGCGCTGCGGGTGGACGATGGTGAGATCACGGCGGCTCTACGAACGATCGAGGCCGCAATGTAGCTTGACGAACGACACGGCAGGTGGGCAGTGGCGAAAAGACGGGTTTACGATATCGCTAAGGAGAAGGGGCTGACGAACCAGGAGCTGCTCGAGCGTTTGCGGGCGGCAGGCTTGGAGGTCAAGGGCAGCGTCTCCACCGTTGAAGAGACCGAGGTCGATCGTCTGCTCGCCCTCAAGGCCAAAGCTCGGGCTAAGAAGACTTCGGCCGCCAAGGAGCCCGAGCCCGAATCGACCCCGGCCAAGCCGGCCGCAGCCAAATCGACCCCGGCCAAGCCGGCCGCAGCCAAATCGACCCCGGCCAAGTCGGCCGCAGCCAAGTCGGCCACGCCAAGATCCTCGGCGGCGAAGAAGGCACGCGAAGCAGAAACCTCGGGGATCGCGCCGTCTGCCGTCGCCGAGCTTCCTGAGTCTGAAGCGCCGGCGGCTGCCGAATCGGCCACAGCTGCCAAGGCGTCCCGGGTCACCAAGAAGGCTGCAGCTGCCAAGGCGCCCGGCGCGACCAAAGAGTCGGCGGCCACCAAAGCGCCGGCTACCAAAGCGCCGGCCACCAAAGCGCCGGCTGCGACGAAAGCGACTGCCGCCAAAGCGGCGGCTGCTACTAAGAAGCCCGCTGCGACCAAGACCCCCGCGGCTGCCGAAGAAGCCCCAGAAGCGCCGCCGGCCAAGGATGCCCCGCCCGAACCCTCGGCGGTGCCCGGAGCTCCGGTCGTGACCGAACCAGCGGTCGTGAAGGGCGCTGTGACCCAGAAAGAAGCGGCGGCTGAGCCGGCCGCGAAGGCCCCGGCGACGCCTGCCGCCGCGACTGGGGGCGGGCCCGGGCAGGGCCAAGCGGGGCCGCCGGATGCTGGTACGAGTCGCGGCGAGGGACCCCGCCCGCCGCAGCGGCGGCCGCCCAGGCCACGCGGCCGGGGACCCCGGCTCGAAGACATGCCGACGGTGGTAGGTCCAGGTGTGCCCTTGAGGAAGGGAGTCAAGCCTTCCGGCAACGTCGTGAGCAAGGAAGAGCTCGCTCGCATCCAGGCTGAGAAAGCGGCGCAGGCGGAGGCCGCGCGCAAGGCACGCGAGTCCGCGGCCAGGCCTCCTCAGGCTGATTCCGGGGCACCGGGAGCGCGGAGACCCACCCCGTATTCCGGGCCGCGCCCCGTCTCCCAGTCCGGCCCGCGTCCTGGCCCGGTTTCGGGTGGTCGTCCTCCTCGTGCAGGTGGAAGCCCCCGGACGACGGAAGTGCGGCGAGAGCGTACGGGTCGCCCCGCGCCAGAGGTGGCGCCCGACGCCTGGGTGGAACCAGTCGAATCCAGCCCGCCGGTTCCCGGAGGTCGTTCCGGAGGCCCTTCAAGGGTCCGCCGCGGTGACGACAAGCCTGCCAAGAGGCGGGTCATCATCGACTCGCAGGCGGGACGCAAGGGAGGCAAAGGAGGAGGGCGCGACCAGCGCGGTGCGCCTGTGGCCGAAGCGGAGAAACCTGTCGTCAAGAAGAAGGCCGCCCCCGGTACCGAGTCCCCCGTGACGGTCAAGAGTGGCGCCAGCGTCAAGGATCTTGGGGACGCGCTCGAGTTGCCGGCCGGCGAACTCATCAAGACCCTCATGAAGTTGGGGGAGATGGTCACGATCACTCAGTCCCTTTCCGACGAAGCCGTCACGATCCTCGCCGAGGAGTTCGAGCGCCGGGTCGAGATCGAGCACGCCGAGGAGGAGGTCGAGGGGGTCGAGGCCTTCGTGGACGATCCGGCGGATCTCACGCCCCGGGCCCCTGTGGTGACCATAATGGGACACGTCGATCACGGTAAGACGTCGTTGCTGGACGCGATCCGGGAGACCGAGGTCGTGAAGTCGGAGGCCGGAGGCATCACCCAGCACATCGGGGCTTACCAGGTGACCCACAACGACAAGAAGGTGACCTTCCTCGATACCCCGGGTCACGAGGCCTTCACGGCCATGCGCGCCCGGGGGGCCAAGTCGACCGACATAGCGGTGATCGTGGTGGCCGCCAACGACGGGGTCATGCCTCAGACGCTGGAAGCCATCAGTCACGCCAAGGCCGCCGAGGTTCCCATGGTGGTCGCCATCAACAAGATGGATCTGGCTGACGCCAACCCCGACCGGGTGAAGAAGCAGTTGGCCGATGAGGAGCTGGTGCCGGAGGCTTGGGGCGGAGACACGGTGATGGTGGAAGTGTCGGCCAAGCAACGCACCAACCTGGAAGATCTCATGGACATGATCTTGCTCGTAGCCGAGGTGCAGGAGTTGAAGGCCAACGCCAACGCTTCGGCTTCGGGCGTGGTGATCGAGGCTCAGTTGGATGTGGGTCGGGGACCGGTTGCCACCATTCTGGTGCAACGCGGCACCCTGCGGGTCGGTGACGCGGTCGCGAGCGGCGAGTCGTACGGCAAGATCAAGGCCATGTTCGATTTCACCGGCAAAGCCTTGACGGACGCCGGACCCTCGGTGCCCGCTCAGATCCTGGGTTTCAATACTCTCCCGGCAGCCGGCGATTTCGTCATGGTCGTCAAAGACGAACGTGAGGCCCGGCAGAAGGCGGAGCAGCGCACGGCTCGTCTTCGCCAGGAGCAGCTGGCCAAGAGCCGGGGAGGAGCCAGTTCGTTGGACGAGTTCTACCGCCGGGTCAAAGAGGGTCGGGTCAAGGAGCTGCCCCTGGTCATCAAGGGCGACGTGGGCGGATCGGTGGAAGCCCTCGAAGAGGCGCTGCAAAACATCTCCCACCCGGAAGTCAAAGTGCACGTCATCTTCGCAGGCGTCGGGGGTATCAACGAATCCGACATCATGCTGGCTTCTGCGTCGAAGGCCGTCGTCATCGGCTTCAACGTGAGACCGTCGGCGGCGGCGAAGGCTCTGGCGGAGCAGGAACTGGTGGACGTGCGTACCTACCGCGTGATCTACAAGGCCATCGAGGATGTCGAAGCCGCATTGGTAGGGATGCTGGAGCCCGAGCAGGTGGAAGAGGAGCTGGGAATGGCCGAAGTGCGGCAGGTGTTCCACGCCTCTCGGGTCGGCACCATCGCGGGATGCTATGTCCAGAGCGGCAAGATCGTCCGGTCCGCCAAGGTCCGGCTCGTGCGCGACGGCAGCATCGTCCACGAAGGCACCATCGGCTCGCTGAAACGTTTCGCGGACGACGCCCGCGAGGTAACGGCCGGGTACGAATGCGGTCTCCATCTTGACGGTTTTGACGATGTCCACGAAGGTGACATCATCGAGGCGTACGAGATCAAGGAAGTTGCCCGTACTCAATAAGAGCGGCAAAGGTTTCGTCGGTATCATCACGGCCGAGCTGTACTTCCCGGACAACGGGTCCCTGAAGGGCAAGCGCATGTACCTGCGGCGGATCCGAGACCAGGTGACCAGGCGCCACGGGGCTTCGTTCGCAGAAGTGGGCCATCAGGATCTATGGCAGCGGTCGCGAGTGGTCATCGCCGTTGCCTCGTCTGACCTCCAGGTGCTGGAGGGGACGCTGGATCGCCTGAAGACCTATCTGGACACGCAGGAGTGGGTGGTGACCTCCAGAGCCACCGAGGTGGTGGATGTCGATGCGTAACGTGGCTTCATACCGCATACGCCGGGTCAACGAGGCGCTGAAGGAGATCATCGGCACCGCCCTGACCCAGGAGGTCAAGGACCCTCGGATAGGCTTCGTGACCTTGACCGGGGTCGACACCGCGCCTGATCTCTCCCATGCCAAGGTCTTTGTCTCCGTCTATGGGAAGCAGGTCGAGAAGGATTCCACCATGGAGGGCCTGCGGGCGGCCGGTCCCTACCTCCAGCGTCTCATCAACGACGAGTTGCACCTGAAGCGGACGCCCACCTTGGAGTTCGTGTACGACGTCACCGTGGATCAGGGCATGCGCATCCAGGCCATCCTCAAGTCGAGTGGTGCCGATGAACTGGGGCCGAAAGACGAGACGACTCTCGTTGAAGGCGACTCCGAGGACGAAGAATGAGCTCTTCCGCGGTACCACTCATGGTGACGGCCGCGGAGGTGGCGGCTCGGTTACGGCGAGAGACGCGGATACTGGCCGCATCTCACGAGGCTCCGGACGGCGACGCGCTCGGCTGTGTCTCGGCCCTGCTCCTGGTGGCCGAGCGTCTCGGCATCGAGGCCCGGGCCTATATACCCGGTCACAACTCGTTCCCGCCGGAATATGCGTTCCTGCCCAGGTTGGAGCGGATCGAGAGGGGCTCTCCTCCCGCTCTGGAGCCTGGAGTCACCGTCTATCTGCTCGACTGCGCCTCTCTCCTCCGCTCGAACTCGCACGGATTCGGAGAAGACGTCTTGCGGATAAACATCGACCATCATCAGGACAATCCTGGCTACGGAGAACTCAATCTGATCGATGCGACGGCTCCGTCGACGACCGCCATCTTGCACGAAGTGTTCAAGGCAGGCGGTCTCCCGGTGGACGCAGAGGTGGCGACGGCGCTGTACGTGGGGCTGGTGACGGACACAGGGCGTTTCCAGTACGCGAACACCACCCCGGTTGCGCATCTCATGGCCGCGGAACTCCAGGGATCGGGGGTGGATGTCAACCGGGTCTACCGGAGACTCTACGAGAGCACGCCCCTTCCCAAGCTGCTGCTGCTGGCGCGCGCGCTCGATCATCTCGAGGTCAGGCTGGGAGGAGACCTGGTGGTGTCCTGGCTGGCGAAGGACGATTTCGCGCGCGCAGGAGCCGATGAGGGACACGCGGAGGGGATCATCGACAGCCTGCGCCGGATCCAAGGGGCGCGGGCGGTGGCCCTCGTGAGAGAGAGACGCGAAGAGGGCCTCGTGGAGAACAAGGTGAGCCTGCGTTCCACGGATGGAGGACTCGACGTCGCTGCGATCGCCCAGAAGCGGGACGGGGGAGGGCATGTACAGGCGGCGGGGTTCTCCAGCTCCGACGATATGGCCACGCTCCTCGATTGGATCGAGGCCGAGGTCCGGGGCCAGGCCCGGGGCCGGGTCGGCGGTCCGAGCGACTCTCAGGATCGACGCGACATGAGGGAGCAGAGCGGGGGCGACTCCGGGAGCGATGCGTGACCGAGGGGCTCTCGGATCTTTCCCGGGTGGTACTGGTCGACAAGCCGGTCGGCCCCACTAGTTTCGACGTGGTGCGCACGGCCCGCCGGGGCGTGCGGGGCCGGGTCGGTCACGCCGGCACCTTGGACCCTTTTGCGAGCGGCCTCCTGCTGGTGATGATGGGTCACGCCACTCGGGTCTCCTCCCTGCTGATGGAGCTGCCCAAGCAATACGAAGCGACCGTACAGTTCGGGGCGGTCTCGACTACGGCCGATCCCACGGGGGTGATCGTGCCGACCGGCGGGAGACTCAAGGCGGGGCAGGCGGAGGAGGCATTGGACCGTTTCCGGGGCCTCATCAGGCAGCGGGTTCCCCTTACCTCCGCCGTGAAGGTCGACGGCGAGCCTCTGTACCGTCGAGCGCATCGGGGCGAGTGGGCGGAGACACCCGAGCGGGAGGTGATGGTCTATGACCTATCGATCCAGGAATTCGACGAGGAAGCGCAGACGGCCCGTCTCTTCGCCCTCACCGGGAAGGGCGCGTATGTGCGGAAGCTGGTGGAAGACCTAGGCTCGGCCACCGGGGTCGGGGGATACACCGCGGCCCTTCGTCGGACCCGTATCGGCAGCTTCACGGTCGACCAGGCTCTCCGGCCCGAGGAGTTGACGCCGGAGCGCTATGCCTCCGGCGGCTCGGGAGTCCTCACAATGGACGAAGCTCTCGACTTCCTCCCCCGGCACGAGGTGGACGGGCGCGAGGCGCGTCTGGCCGCCAATGGCAACAAACTGAGCGACGCCCCCATCGGACGTTTCCGCGTCTACGGGCCCGCGGGCCTGATCGGGATCTATGAAGGCCGGGGAGGCAGCGCGCGTCCCTTGGTGATCTTCTCGCAACCATCGTGAGCATGCGCGTCTACCGTTCCTTGGATGAGGTCCTGGAGGCGCCCGGGCGCGAGCGGGTGGTGGCCATCGGAGTCTTCGATGGCGTCCACCGCGGGCACCGACGCATCCTGACCCGGACAGTTGAGATGGCTCGGCAGCGGGGGGCCCTTTCTGCGGCCGTGACTTTCTACCCGGATCCGGAGGGGGTCCTACACCCCAGATCGGCGCCGCGGATGCTGACTTCGCTGGAGCGCAAGGCTGCGCTCGTGGAGGCCCTGGGTCTCGACGAACTGGTGGTGGTGGAGTTCGATCTGAAGTTCGCTCGCCTCTCGCCGGAAGCGTTCTGCCGCCTGGTGCTCTCCGAGCAGCTGGCAGCGAGGGTGGTCCTGGTCGGGGAGAACTTCCGTTTCGGCCACCGAGGGGCCGGCACCGCCGCCGATCTACGCGAATTCGGCGCCGCGCATGATTTCGAAGTCCTCCCGGTCACTCTGGCCATGGAGGACGGAGAGGCCGTCTCGAGCACCCGAATCCGTAGGTTGATCAGCACCGGGCACGTGGTCGAAGCCGCCCGCCTTCTCGGTCGTCCGCACCGGTTGGAAGGAACGGTCGTAAGGGGAGTGGGCCGGGGCCGGAGCCTCGACGCACCCACGGCCAACCTGGAAGTGATCGCTGGAATGGCTCTGCCCTCCATGGGAGTCTACGTGACCCGGTCGTTCTTGGACGGGTCTTGGGCCGGCCCATCGGTGACGAGTCTGGGCACGAATCCGACGTTTGAGACGGACGACGACCTGCGCATCGAGACTCTGCTGCTCGACCAGGGTGGTGACCTTTACGGACGCAGGCTGGAAGTGGACGTCTTGGAGCGTATCCGCGGTCAGTGCACTTTTCCCGACGCACTCTCTCTCGCCGCGCGCATCCGTCGAGATGTCGAGTTCGCCCGCGGATACTTCGAGGCCATCGGCGGGCCGGAGGCCGACCAGGCGGAATAGCCTCGCGTCTTTTGCTCTGACAGTCTAAGATGATGTTCGAGCTGCTCGGTCACCGGCGGCGCTCCGCGGGGTAGCCGTCTTCGGAGGGTGGAAGTTCCCCTTCGTCCCGGTTCTGAGCACCTGAAGCGCATGCCTCGGTCGGATACGGGCCGTCGGGCACTCGCTTCCGTTGGCTACGGGATCGGTCCCGCGTCGACCCAAGGAGGGAAGATGGCATCAATAGAGTCTCGAGCGGCCGGCAGAGCCGTTTTCACCGCTTCTTTCGGGGTGATCGCCTTCGTCGTGATCGCGCTTTCCCTGGTATGGATGCTGGCTTCACCCGCCGCCGCCCAGGCTGCGCCCGAGTACAGAAAACTCAGCGGTGCCGACCGCTATCAGACGGCTATCCAAGTCTCTCAAGCAGGCTTCGGCCCGGGGGTAGGGGCGGTCGTCCTGGCTACCGGGGAGAACTATCCCGACGCCCTCAGCGCCGCTCCTCTTGCTGCCGCCTACGGGGGACCGGTGCTGCTGACCCACTCGAACGAGTTCGATGAAGAGACACTGGCGGAAGTGGCCCGTCTGCAACCCGCCAAGATCTTCGTCGTAGGGCTCGAAGCGGCGGTGGTCGATCAGGTCACGGGCGCCTTCCCCGATCTGGCCGCCACTCCGGAGGGGATCGTGGTCCTTACAGGCGTCGACCGCTATGACACAGCCCGTATGGTGGCCGAACAGGTGAAGGCCAGGCTGGGGGCCGTGTCCGGTGTGGTCTTTGCTCGCGGAGACGCATTCCCGGACGCGCTTTCGGTAGCACCTTTGGCGGCCGTGAAGGGATGGCCTATTCTCCTCACCGGGGGCGACGGCCCGCTGCCGCCGGCGTCCATGGAGGCCCTCGCATCTCTGGGGGCGGGGGAAGGGCTGGTAGTGGGCACGTATGTCGATCCGGGCGTTCCTGAGATGGCTCTCACCCGCATCGTGGGACGCGACCGCTACGACACGTCTGCTCGGATAGCCGAATACGCTTGCACACAAGGTATGAGCTACGCCCACGTGGCCATGGTCACGGGGGACAATTTCCCGGACGCTCTGGCCGCCGGGCCGTTCATGGCCTTGGATGGGGGCATCGTCCTTCTGACCCAGTCGAAGAGCGTGCCCGCTCCGATAACGTCCTTGCTGCTCGACCGGGCGGAAGAACTGGGACACGTCGACTTCATCGGTCTGGTCCCGGCGGTGACGAGCCAAGTCAAGTTGATCCTTTCGGTCACCGACCTGCCGGATGGCCTCACCTTCTCGACACTGAGCCAGGGATCCTCTGGAGCCGAGGTCCTCTGGCTAGAGCAGAGACTGACCGACTTGTCGTACCGCCCCGGCTCTGTTGATGGGGTCTACGACAAACGCACCTATCAAGCGGTACTTGCCTTTCAGAAATGGGAGGGCTTAGCCCGGGATGGGGTGGTGGGCGTGAACGTCTGGTCCCGGATCCTTGCCGCCGGTCGGCCTACTCCCAGCAGGAGCGGGTCGGGCACCTGGCTGGAGGTCAACAAGGCCAAGCAGGTGCTTCTCTACGTGCAGGACGGAATGGTGCTACGGACGCTTCCCGTTTCGACGGGCAATCCCGACGTGGGGATCGTGACCCCCAGTCGCACCTTCACCATCTACGCGAAATCCCCGAAATGGGACGGGCCGCGCTACAAGCCCCTGTATCTGCGCGGGATCCTCGCCATCCACGGCTATCCTTCTGTGCCCGCTTGGCCGGCCAGTCATGGCTGCATTCGCGTACCCCTGTGGGATATGGACGAGTTCTACCCCCTCATCCCGGTGGGGACGAAGGTGCACGTGTATTAGGCCGGGCGTAGCCGCCCGGGACGGGCTGCTCGCATGCAGGCCCCGCGTTTCTGCCTGTGGTAACCTACATCACCGCTTTCGGGCGATCCGGCCCAGGCGGGGTGCGCCTCGGTGCGCGCCGGCATTTGAACCTGCATCTCGGCTCGGACCGCAGTGTCCCTGCTGGGAGCAAGGAGCCCAAGGAGGCTATGCATGCTGAGCAAAGACCGCAAGACCGAGATCATCGACCGGTTCAAGAAGCACGACGTGGATACGGGATCCCCGGAGGTGCAAATAGGCATCCTCACCGAGCGGATCAACGTCCTCACCGATCATCTGAAGACCCATTCCAAGGACCACCATTCTCGCCGGGGCCTGCTCAAGATGGTGGGCCGGCGGCGGCGCCTCCTCGATTATCTGCAGAAGCAGGATGTGGAGCGGTACCGGACCGTGGTCAAGGACCTGGGTCTGCGCAGGTAGAAAGCGGCGATCGTTGGAAGGAAGCGGACGAGTAGTAGAACATTGACGGAAGCGGAGGACCCCGGATAGGTCCTCGGACTGGAGAGAGAAGTGACAAGTGCAGTGAGTAAGACAGAAGTCGGGCTAGGCGAGAAGAGGATCAGTTTCGAGACAGGGAGGCTGGCGAAGCAGGCGAGTGGGGCCGTCGTGGTCCGCTCGGGCGACACGATGGTGCTGGTCACGGCGGTCGTGGCAAGCACCGAGCGAAACGTAGATTTCTTCCCGCTGACGGTGGACGTGGAAGCGGGGATGTACGCGGCGGGCAAGATCCCGGGGGGATTCATCAAGAAGGAAGGCCGTCCCAGCGATCAGGCCATACTCAACGCCCGGCTGATAGACAGACCCATAAGGCCCCTGTGGCCCAAGGGATTCAACAAAGAGACGCACATCGTGGCCACCGTCCTGTCTGTCGACAAGACGAATCCCTACGATGTCCTGGCGCTCGCCGGGGCCTCGGCGGCGCTGAGCCTCTCGGAAGCGCCCTTCTTGGGCCCTGTGGGCGCGGTCCGGGTCGCCAAAGTGGACGGTTCCTGGGTGGTCAACCCCACGTATGCCGAGATCGACCAGAGCCGGATCAACCTGGTGGTCGCCGGCACGGCGGAGGCCATCAGCATGGTCGAGGCGGGTTGTGACGAAGTCGACGAAGCCGAAGTGATCGCGGGGCTGGAGGTCGCTCACGAGGCCATCAAGAAGCAGGTGGAAGTGATCCGCTCCTGGGCGGCCGAAGTAGGCGCGCCTAAGATGGAGTTCGCCGAGAAACTGCCGGACCGTCTTCTCATGGACAAGATCAAGGCGCGTTTCGGTGTCGAGATCGAAGAAGCCAGCAACGTGTTGGACAAGCACGAGCGGGCCGGCGCGGTGGCCACGGTCAAGCGCGAGGTGCTGGAGGCCTTCGCCCCTGGAGAGGACTCCGAGGATCCGGCCGCCGAGACGGCTCAACTCGCCAAGGCCTTCGACGCTGTGGAGAAAGAGACCGTCCGCCGGGTCATCGCCGTCGACAAGAAGCGCCCCGACGGTCGCGGCGTCGACCAGATCCGCGCGATCTCCTGCGACGTCCGTGTGGCCCCGCGCACCCATGGCTCCGGGCTCTTCACCCGGGGTCAGACCCAGGTGCTCACTCTGCTCACCTTGGGAGCGGCTCGGGACGAACAGCGCATCGACGGCCTCGATCTCGAGGAGTCCAAGCGCTTCATGCACCACTACAAGTTCCCTCCCTTCAGCGTGGGAGAGACGGGGTTCATGCGCGGTCCCGGCCGCCGCGAGATCGGCCATGGAGCGTTGGCGGAACGGGCGCTCATCCCGCTGATCCCCGATGAGGAGACGTTCCCATACACCATCCGCCTGGTCTCCGAGACCTTGGAGTCCAATGGGTCCAGGTCCATGGCCAGCGTGTGCGCCGGCAGTCTCTCGCTTATGGATGCGGGCGTGCCGGTAAAAACGGCGGTAGCGGGTATTGCTATGGGATTGATAACGGGAGATGACGGGAAGTTTGTCGTCCTGACCGACCTCGAAGGGCAGGAAGACTTTAACGGCGATATGGATTTCAAAGTTGCCGGTACCAGGGAAGGTATCACCGCGATACAGATGGATACCAAGCTGAAGGGTTTGACTCTG
>CAZCCL010000026.1:27175-27399 GCA_964497095.1 uncultured Gaiellales bacterium
TCCCAGGCTAAAGAGGGTCGCCTGTTTATACTGGATAAAATGAGCCAAACAATCGATACCAGTAGAGCCGAGGTCAGCCGCTACGCACCCAGAATGCATAAAATGAAGATTGACCCGAGTAAAATCGGGGCGGTTATCGGTTCCGGCGGCAAGACCATCAGGTCTATTATTGAGGAAACCAAGACGACCATCGATGTTAGTGACGATGGCACCGTGGTTATCGG
>CAZCCL010000027.1:0-26725 GCA_964497095.1 uncultured Gaiellales bacterium
TCGTACTGATAGTGCTCGGGATCCCGCAACGGTGTCGTCTCGGCGTCCACCTCCCGGCCTCCTTTGCCCACGCCGGCATGCTGCAGGATGTTGAGCCCCTCGGCGTAGGCGGCCATCAACCCGTATTCGATCCCGTTGTGGACCATCTTGACGAAATGCCCGGCGCCCGGGGGTCCGCAATGGAGGTAGCCCTCCTCCGCCGTCCCCCCGTTCTGCTCCCGGCCCGGGGTCCGGACGATCGACCCTCGGCCCGGCGCTAGGGTTTTGAAGATGGGGTCCAGGTGCTCGACGGCCTTCTTCGGCCCGCCGATCATGAGGCAATACCCCCGCTCCAGACCCCACACGCCCCCGCTGGTCCCACAGTCGACGTAAAGCACTCCCGCTTGGGATAGCTCTGAGGCCCGGCGGATGTCATCGATGTAGTAGGAATTGCCGCCGTCGACCACGATGTCGCCCCCCTGCAGGTGAGGGGCGATCTCTTCTAAGGTCTCATCGACCGCGGCCGCGGGCACCATCAACCAGATCGCTCGCGGCGGTCTCAGCCTGCCGACTAGCTCGGCGATCGACGAGGCCGCGAACGCCCCTGTCTCTCTTGCGACACCCTCTCTTGTCTTGGCCGTACGGGAGTAGACGACGAGCTCATGGCCACCACGCGTCAACCTGCGCGCCATGTTGCCGCCCATCCGTCCCAGACCGATCATTGCCATCTGCATCTCGGGTCTCCATTCGGCCGAGGTGGAAGATCTTGTCGAGCATAGCGCGTGGATCCGGTCACACATATGCATGTTCCTGAGAATCGAGGGGAACTAACATGACCAAGGTGTCGGCGCGGCCGGGCATGACGCGGGCACCGGCCGATCCCCGGTCGCCGCGCATGCCAAAGGAGCAGGAAAGGGGCCCTCATGGAGACCAGACGTCTTGGCGGCGCCGGACCCTACCTATCTCTGGTGGGGCTAGGGTGCAACAACTTCGGGATGAAGCTCGACGAAGGTCAGAGCACAGACGTGGTCCACGCCGCTCTCGATGCCGGGATCGCCCACTTCGACACGGCCGAGAGTTATGGGGGCGGACGATCCGAGGTGTTTCTCGGCAGGGCCCTGGGTAGCAGACGGAGGGATGTCGTCGTCGCTACCAAGTTCGCAGCCCGTCCCAAAGACGAGCCGTATCGGACCGGGGTCCTGCGGCGGCGCATCCTTGAGGGGTGCGAGATCAGTCTCGAACGACTGGGCACCGACTACATCGACATCTACTACCAGCACCACCCCGACCCGGAAGCCCCCATCGAAGAGGCCCTGGAAGCGCTGAGCGAACTGGTCGACGACGGCAAGGTGGTGCACCCCGCGTGCTCCAATCTGGGCGCGCAGCAGATCGACGAGGCTGCGCGCATCTCCGCCGAGCGGGGTGCCACTGGGTTCGTCGCCTGTCAGATCCATTGGAACCTTCTCGCGCGAGAGGTGGAGGAAGAACTCGTCCCCGCTCTTCGCCGACAGGGTATGGGGGTCGTGCCCTATTTTCCGCTGGAGTCGGGTCTGCTCACCGGCAAGTACCGGGCGGACGAGAAGTTTCCCGAAGGCTCGAGACTTGCCACCATGCCCCGCTTCGCCAGCAGTGCCACCGAGCAGACCTTCGCCTATCTGGATGAGCTGACCGCGTTCGCGGAGGCTCGGGGGCATACCCTCCTCGAGCTGGCCTTCGGCTGGTTGGCCGCCCAGGAGGGAGTGGCGTCGATAATCGCCGGGGCCACGACTCCCGAGCAGGTGGCGGCGAACGTCAAGGCCGGAGGAGCCTGGCGGCTCTCGGCCGAAGACCTCGGGGGGCTCCCCCGGATGGCGCAGGCGGGGTCCTAGTTCGCAAAGGACCGCGGCTGCACGAGCCCGCGACTCGTTCTACAATGGGTGGCGACACCGAGCCGAGGAGGGAGCCATGGCAGCCGAAGTCGAGCAGCTGAGCGCCGAGACGGTGGTGGTCGGGAGCGGGCCGGGCGGAGCCACGGTCGCGCGGGAACTGGCCCGCCGGGGCCGGGAAGTCCTCGTGCTAGAGAAGGGCGCCTACCACCGGCCCATGGGCAGCTATGTCACTCTGTTTCGGATGTCGGATCGCTTCTTCACGCTTGCGTCCGTTGAGGGAACCCAGATGGTCCGCTTACTCACCGTTGGCGGGAGTTCGATCGCCTTCCTTGGCACGGCGTTCCCTCCACCCGCCTGGCTCAAGGATCGACATGGCATCGACCTTGCGCCCTACGTCGAAGAGATCAGTCGCGAATTCGGGCTGGACCCCGTCCCCGAGCGCCTCATCGGGGAGGGAGCGAAACGGATCATGAAAGCCGCGCGGAGAGAAGGCTTGGACTGGCATCCGTTGCCTCATTTCATCGATTGGGAGAAGTGCGGAGTCAGGTGCCGAAAGCTCTTCGCGGGTTCCGGCAACGGGGCGAAATGGACCGCGCGGGACTACATCAAGGAGGCGTGTGAGAACGGGGCTCGGCTCAGAACACGGATGCACGTTGAGCAGGTTCTATCAAAGGACGGTCGGGCCACCGGCGTACAGGGCACCGGCCCATCGGGACCGTTCGAGATCGCAGCGGACACGGTGGTGCTGGCTGCGGGCGGTCTGGGCACCGCGCCCATCATGCAGGCTTCTGGATTTCCCCATGCCGGCCAGGGGGTGATCATCGACCCGCTCATTCTGACGTACGGTATCTACCCTGGGCAGGGATCGGGACCTGACATCCCCATGGGCTGCGGCACCACCGACCTGCAGGACGAGGGCATCATCATGACCGACTGCGTCGATCCATGGCCGCTCTACCTTTTCGGATTATGCATGGCCGGTCCCAAGGCGGTAGCCGGCTTCCGGTACTTCCCCCATACCCTCGGCATCATGGCGAAGATCCGGGATGGGTTCGCGGGCTCGATCAGCCCCGACGGCACGGTGTCCAAACCCCTCGGCGATCAGGAGCAGAAGCTGCTGGCACGCGGCTCGGAGATCTCCCGCCGCATTCTGGAGCGAGCCGGTTGCGACCCGGCGTCGATCGTCTCTACTCCGCCAAGGGGCGCCCATCCAGGTGGCACCGTGCGCATAGGGGAGGTGATCGACAGCGACCTGCGCGCCGAGATCGACGGTCTCTACGTGTGCGACGCCAGCGTCATCCCCGAGCCGATGGGTCTACCCCCCGTGCTCATGATCATGGGCCTGGGTAAGCGGCTGGTGGCGGAACAACTGGCAAAGAGGTAGCTCGACAGCGACCGACCGACGCCGGCCGTACGGGCCGGGCGGCCCTTGTCGGTCGAAGTGGACTAGAGACAGGGAGGTAGGAGATATCCAATGGAGGTAACGCAGGCCCTCGCGTCACGTCGCACCGTTCGCGCCTTCCTGCCCGAACCGGTGCCGCGAGAAACGGTCACGGTCATCCTGGAGGCCGCGCTCCGCGCCCCTTCTTGGGCCAACACTCAGCCCTGGGAGATCTACGTCGCCGGCGGAGATGTGCTGGAGCGGATACGAAAGGCCTACTTCGAGCGCACTCAGCAGGGGATGACCGCTCGCCCGGACGTTCCCTTTCCCGAGGAGTGGCCCATCGCCTGCCGGGAGCGCACCAGGGCCTTGACTGCCGGTCGCGCCGAGATCTTGGGGGTCGCGCCGGACGACGCCCGATTCCGCCAGGATTTCCTTGACAGCAATCGGCGGTTCTTCGGTGCGCCCGCAGTGGTCTACCTGTGCATGGATCGGCGCCTGACCTCGTGGTCCATGCTCGATCTCGGCATGATGGCCCAGAGCATCATGCTCGCGGCCCAAGATCACGGGGTGGAATCCGCTATCGCCGTCAACCTGGTCTGTTTCCCGGACGTCATACGGACCGAGCTCGGCATCCCCGAGGAGCTGCTCATCGTCATCGGGGTCGCTCTCGGGTATCCGGACACGAGCGATCCCTCGGACTGCTTCCGCAGTTCCCGGAGGCCGTTTGACGAGGCGGTGAAGCTCGTCGACGTATGAAAGAAGAGCTTTGTGATCGGCATCGATATCGGAGAAGGATTCGCGACCTCAACCGAGAAAACGTGAGCGTCAGGAAAAGTAAAGACCTCCCCCCTCCGCCCCCCACTCCGTGGGGGCGGAGCGCTTTTCTGAGAGACTACGCGCCGTCGGCGGCCACCCGGTAGAACAGGGAGACGGACATGTCCAGGATCGCTCTCGATACGCCGGCGCCCGACTTCGAGCTCGCCGACTTCCATGGACGGGTCTTCCGGCTCTCCGACCTGCGTGGTCGAAAGAACGTGCTGCTGGTCTTCAACCGCGGCTTCACCTGACCGTTCTGCCGGGCGCACATGGCGCAGTTGCGTCAGGAGCATGCGGAGTTCGAGAAAAGGCAGACGGTCGTGGTGGTGGTCGGACCGGAGAATGCTCCGGCCTTCGGCCGCTACTGGGCCGACCACCAGCTGCCGTTCGTCGGGCTTCCCGATCCCCAGCACCACGTGCTCAAACTCTACGGACAAGAGGTCAAGCTGTTCAAGCTGGGGCGTATGCCCGCCCAAGTTCTGGTGGACAAGGCCGGTACGGCCCGCTTCGCCCACTACGGACACGAGATGAGCGACATCCCGACGAACGCCGAGATACTTGAGGCGATAGACGCGCTCGACGGGCAGGGAGATCCGACGGTCTGAGCGAACGGGGTGGTCGCGAAGGCGACCGGCGGCGATCCAGCGGATGTGGTCAGAATCGACGCCTAATCGGCCGGCGCGAACCGCTGCGCGAACTGAGTCTCCTCAGCCAAGCTTCGCAGCCGAACGCCAGCACAACAAGCACGGTCAAGACGATCATGTTGCCCATCGCTGACCTCCTCTAGCGTACAATGTACTCTGAGAGCGGTACAAACGCAAGTCCCGTCCCTATGGGCCTAAGACCATTCTCGAGAGGAGGAGGAGAACGATGGCGGCCTACGTCATTGCCAAGGTGCGCATCACGGACGAGTCCGGCTACGCCGCCTACCGGGAGATGGTCGGTCCGACCATCGAGGCGTACGGGGGCCGCTTCCTCGCCCGTGGGGGACGCGCCCAGACCCTCGAGAAGAGTGGCGCCTCGGGCCGGGTGATCGTGGTGGAATTCCCCAGCTACGAGCGGGCGCTGTCCTGGTACGAGTCGGGCGAGTACGCTCTGGCCAAGCGCCAGCGTCAGAGATCGTCCGAGGCGGAGCTCATCCTGGTCGAGGGCGTTTGAAGCTGGGCCCCGGAATCTATCTTCCCGGAGGGGTCTGGGCTGACGAGGCGGCCGCCTTCGACCCCACCGGTACGACGCCGGCCAGTTCGCCGATCACGTTGATCAGCTCACTGTCGGCCGGGACCACAACTTTGGCGTTCTGCACCAGGGAGCGCTCCACGGCCTCCAGCTTGCGCAGGATCTGGGCGTTACCGACGAAGTATCTGTCCGCAGCCTCGTTGACCAGCTGAATCGCCCTGGCCTGGCCCTCGGCCTCGAGGATCCTCGCCTGTTTCGTGCCTTCCGCCTTCTTGATCTCCGCCCGGCGCTGCCCATCGGCCTGGGTCTCGGTGGCGGTGGCGAAGTCGATGGCGGCCACCTTTTCGTTCTCGGCTTTGACCACCTTGTTCATGGTCTCCTGTACGTCTTCGGGGGGATCGATCTCCTTGAGTTCCGTGCGCAGGATTTCGATACCCCAGCTGGCCGTCTCCTGCAGGAGGGTGTTGCGGAGTTCCTCGTTGATCTTGCCCCGCTCGCTGTTGGCCGACTTGAGCGTGAGCGTGCCGATGATGTTACGCAAGGTCGTGCGGGCCAGGTTGACGATCTGCATCTCGTAATTGGCCACGTTGTACTGGGAGGCCTTGACGTTCTCCTCATCCGCCCTGACCTTGAGGTACACCTGCGCGTCCACCCGGGCGTTGAGGTTGTCGTTCGTGATGATCATTTGCGGTTGAGCTTCGACCAGCATCTCCCGGATGTCCACCCGGAACATGCGCTCGATGAACGGGATTATCAAGTGGAAGCCCGGATTCGCGTAGCGGTTGTACTTGCCCAGACGCTCTACCAGCCCCCGGTGCGTCGGCCGGACGATCCTGATCCCGAAGATCAGCAGCAGAATGACCACCAGCACCGCCACCACTATTCCTGCTATGGCCCAGCCCGACATGAGATCACCCACCTTTCCATCTACAAGGTGCTCCAAAGGACAGTCGCCGCCCGCCGGCGAGGCCCGGCGGCGCGGAGGGCGTTCGACAGCCCCATCCTAGGGCTTGGCTTGGTGGGTGTCAAAGCGTCGAAGCGTGTCGGGCGCTTTGCCGGGCGACGACCCCGGAATGGAGCCGGGCGAGGTCGGAGGTCGGGTGCCTGGTCCGGCCACGATCCCCGTGATCACTTTCGTCCCACGCCGCATCGGCGTTGCTATAGTGGCCTCCATGGAATCAGACGGAAAAGCCGCTCTCGGCGGTCCGGCGGCCTTCGAAGAGGGCGGACTTACCGAACTCCAGCGGCGGCGCTGGTACGCCCTGGTGGTGGTCTCGGTCGGTTCCTTCATGACCCCGTTCGACGCCAGTATCGTGGCGGTCGCTCTTCCCGCAATGGGAGGGCACCTCCAGCTCAGCTACTCCCAGGGTCTCTGGGCCCAGGCCGCCTACCTCCTCGTCACCAGCGTGCTTCTCATCCCTGCCGGACGGTTGGCCGATTCACGCGGGTTGGTCCGGTACTATCTTCTGGGAACGGCCGTCTTCGCCCTCGGGTCCGTGGTTGCCGCTCTGTCGCCGAACGGCTCCGTCATGATCGCCGGACGTTGCGTACAAGGAGCGGGCGGGGCCTTCATGTTCGCCACTTCGGTGGCCATCGTGACGGCGGCGTTCCCGGCCCGGGAGCGAGGGAAGGCTTTGGGCCTGAACACCATGGCCGTCTACCTTGGGCTGACGTTGGGCCCCGTGCTCGGCGGGCTGATCGTGACGCACGCGGATTGGCGTTGGATATTCTTCATCAACGTGCCCATCGCGGCGGTGACTCTGGCGGTGGGGTGGACCTTCATCGGGGTCGAGCGGCGCGACCGCCTGAACGAGGGGACCTCCCGGCCGTCCCGGCGGATCGACTACCCCGGAGCGATCCTTCTAGGGGCGGCGCTGGTCGCCCTGTTCGTGCCCCTGACCTACTCACCCTTGTGGGGGTGGTCGAGTGCCAGGACGATCGGCCTTCTGGTCGTCGCCGTGATCCTTTTCGCGGCTTTCGTCGTCGTGGAGGATCGAGTACGCGAGCCCATGCTCGACTTGGATCTTCTCCGCAAGAACCGGGTCTTCAGGGGCGCGAACGCCGCCGCGTTCATCAACTACATGGCCGTCTTCGCGACTACCACGCTCACCGCGGTGTTCTTGCAGATCGTGCAGGGGCTTTCGGCTCAGCAGGCCGGTCTGGTCCTACTCGCCCAACCCGTGTTGATGGCCGTTCTGTCTCCTTTCACGGGGCGCCTCTCCGACCGGGTGGGCTCCCGTGTCCTTGCCATGCTGGGGATGGTCTTGGTGGCGATAGGCATGCTCCAGCTGTCTTTCATCGCGGACTCGGTGGGACAGGTGTTCTTCGCGCTGGGCACGATCGGGGTGGGGATGGCGCTCTTCAGCGCGCCGAACATCTCGGCGGTTATGGGCTCCGTCGACCGCTCCCAGCTCAGTCTGGCTTCAGGGTTTCTGAGTACCATGCGCTTCACCGGGCAAGGCATCTCCATCGCCGTCCTCGGAGCCCTCGCCGCCTGGAAGCTGGGACCTGAGGGGGGAAAGGTGATCTTCCTGGGAGAGACGGGGAGCGCCGCCAGCGCCGGCGCCTTCGCCGACGGCTTTCAGGTCGCCATGCTTGTAGGGGCAGGATTGGCGGCGCTCGGCGCGGCTCTCTCGTGGACGGCGAAGCCCGGAGAACGCCGCGGGCCCTCCGGATAGGGTGGGCCCGCGGCGTTCCGCTGGGGGGGAGGGTCTAGGCTTCCCGCGGTATCACCGGGAGCGCCACAAAGGACTGGTGCTCCCCGTCGCGGTAGAACTTGTGAAGCGTGGTCCGGCTCTTGCAGACGTGCCACATCACGTCATAGGTCTCGATGTCGGTGGGGATGTCGATGCTGGAGATCTCCAGCTTGATCTGTTTCCCGGCCCGGAACAGGTGAGACATGGGCCGGAGTTGGACCGTGTACTCGTTGATCTCCCCGGGTACCACCGGAACGGCCTTGGTGTGATCGTGGGCGATCTCCCAGGGCGTCGTCTTGGCCTCGTCGAGGGTACGGTGGGAGGCTTTGAGCCAGCCTGAAGCCAGCGGGTAGATGGCGTCCGACCCTTCCTCGCGGATGTCCACCCGGAAGTTGGTGTCGTCGGTGTCGATGGAGGCGTAGAAGGTGACCCGGGGCGGCCCGGTGACCTGCAGGTCTTCGGAGAGGGGCCGGCTCACGTAGGTGACGCGTTCCCGCTTCTCCGTCACGTAGAGCGGTCCCTGGACGAAGGCGTCCGGCTCGTCGTTATACCAGTCCGGCTCGAGAAGCAGCTGTTCCAGACTGTTCAGGTAGAACTTCGTCCAGACGGTGTTCTCCAGCGGCCATTCCTCCGCCGCCGACCATTTCTCGGCCACGGTGGTGTGGTAGCGGATGGCGGGTTCGTCCATGATCCCCGTGTCGATGTCCTTGAGCCAGTAGTCGTACCACCTCAGGATCTCGTCGTGATGCGCCCTCCACGGGCGGGTGCCCATGTCGGTGTAGAGGAACATCTTCTTCGGCACGTCGATGGAGTTGAAGACGTTGATCTGCGGCTGCGAGAAGAAACTGAAAAGAGGCCCGCCCACGTAGGTCGGTACCTTGATCTTGTCGAGGCGCTCGGAGACCGAACGCTCCCGATAGTAGGGGCCGTCGAGCTTGTTCAGCATGAAATCGAACAGCACCGGGTTCTTGTCCGGGTACTTCAGGAGATGGTACAGATAGGGATACTGCCGCAGGTCGGGATCGGGCAGCGCCTCGTCCACCAGCTTGGCCAGTTCCTCCTTGGGGGTGTTCTTGATCATCGCCGAGACCGTGTTCTTGATGGCGTATCCGCAGCGCGCCGGATAGGTCCCGGTGTAGAGGCCGTAGAGGAAGATGTTGAGGACGCCGCCCTCGTACTGGCCGTGGTTGTAGAGGTCGTCCCCGAAGATCTCCCAGGGGGCGATGCACTTCAGATGGGGCGGCTGCTCGGCGGCGATGTGGAGCTGCATGGAGGCGAAGTAGCAGATGCCGGCGCCACCCACGTTACCGTCGCACCAGGGCTGTGCGGCCAGCCACTCCACGATATGGGCCCCGTCCTCGCCCTCGTGCCGGGAGAAGAGCCCCTCGTATTCACCCTCCGAGTACCCGGTGCCCCGCAGATCGGCGATGGCGTACACGTAGCCTCGGCTGGTGTAGTAGCAAGGGTCGCCCGCCTCGATCGAGGCCTCGAAGACCGACCTGCCGAACGGCTGGGGAGGAGAGTCGCACGTCTGCGCGTCTTTGCCGTAGGGGGAGATGGCGAGTAGGGCCGGGAACTTGCCCGGGGCGTCGGGACGGTAGACATCGACCGCCAACAGGACCCCGTCGCGGGCGGTCACGTAGACGTCCTTGTCGACGATCATCTTGTAGACGGGCTGCGAGCCCTCTGCTTGTGCACTGCCCATGCTTCCTCCTCGAGGGTCGAACAGCTTGAACCCCGCAGTTCTCTTGAGTGAGCGCTTGCTCAACAAAGAATCCTATCCTAGAATGAGCTGGCTTGTCAACCGATCCACTCCGGGGAGCGAAGGGAGCGACCTGTGTCATCCAAAGCTACGCAGCCGCGCCGGTTGCCGCCCGAGGAGCGGCGTCAACAGATCGTACAGGCCGTGCTCGAGGTGGTTGCTGAGCACGGTGTCCCGGGTGCCACGGTATCCCGTATCGCCAAAGCGGCGAACGTCTCCGAAGGCACGCTGTACGTGTACTTCGAGAGCAGGGACGAGATGCTCATGGCCGCCCTCGACTCCATCTTCTTCTCGATGGCAGGGCTCATCGACGCCTCCGAAGAGACCGATGCCCTCGAGCGTCTGCGGGATATCGGCAGGCGGCACTCCCAGCTGATGAAGACCGAACGCGGGGGCTTCGCCCTTCCCTGGATGGAGTTCATCGCCGCGGGACCTCAGGTGGGACTCCGGGAGGCAGTCGCCCGGACCCAGCAGAGGGCTTTCGCTAAGATGTTGGCCATCGTCGAGGAAGGCCTGGCCGAAGGCACCATCCGGCCCGACTTGGACGCGGAACGCCTCACCTGGGAGTGGTACACGGTAGTGTGGGCCGAGAACATGAGCTGTCTGATGGGTCTGACCGAGTTCATCGACGACCATCACTCCGCATATCTGCTGGAACTGATCATCGGGGACGCGGCCGCGAAAGAATGACTCTCACTTCTCGGGTCGGCAGGCGGGTGCGACGCGCGTGCTGAGCGCGTCTTCTCTCAGTCGTCCGATAACGAGCTTTCGGTCAGTTCTTCACACACCTGTGCTACGGCTTCCTCGCATTCCAGTTCGTCGAGGCGGGCGCTGATATGCTCCAAGACGTCCCGCGTCAGCTTCACCTCGGCCTGAAGCCGGCTGATCTCGGCCTGGAGAGCCGCCCTGACGGCTACCGTTTCGGCGCGACCTTGGTGGGTGTTGGGCATGATCTCTCTCCCTACCATGAGATACCCGAGTGATATGCTCCCACTGGTTACAGTATAGGGCCGCTAGATGCTGTTGTCATCTAGATGGTTCGCTCGAGTATCGAAGGGTTGAACAGGAGCACCGATGGCCCTCGGAAAATACGCGGTGGACTACGAGCAGCGGGTCGATTATCCGCGGCTCCGCAGGGAACGGGTAGCCAAAGTAAAGGCCCAGATGGTCGAAGACGGCGTCGGGGCCCTTATCACCTGGGACCCGGACAACATCCGCTACGTCTCCTCTTACTATGTGACCACTCCCATGCGGGCCTCCGAGATGCAGGCGGTGTTCATCGCCCGCAACGGCGAGCCCCACCTTATCGGCGGCGGTTCTCCCACCGAGACGGCCCGGCGCATGCCCTGGCTGGCAGGGGTCCAACCTTCCTACGGCATGCCCCGGCTCTCCGCTCGCGACTCTCACGACCCCCTGGTGGAAGCGTGGGTGAACGGCGTGGCCACACTCATGGCCGACTACGGGGTGGAGAAGGAACCGCTTGCTGTCGATGGATCGACCCTCCAGGGACTCTTCTTCGAAGCTTTCTCTCGAAAAGGGATCGTTACCCTGCACGGACGGCCGCTCATGGACTACGCCCGCATGATCAAGACGGCCGACGAGATCGAGCTCATCAAGATCGCCTGCGCCAACGCGGAACGGGTCCACGCCGCCGTCGCCGACGCCATCCGCCCGGGTATCCGCGAATGCGATCTGGTGGGCATCGGTATCAAGGAGCTCTATGCGGAAGGCGCCGACCACACCGAAGACCTGGTCTGCATGAGCGGGGAGAACACCAACCCCTACGGCTGGACCTTCACGGACCGCATGATCCGCCCCGGCGACTTGATCTACGTGGACGTCGACGGCGCCTCCTACCAGGGCTACAAGACCTGCATCTACCGCACCTTCTGCTGCGGCAAAGCCACCGAGGAGCAGAGGGAGCTGTTCGCCGAGGCCAAGGAGATGCTCCTCGCCGGGATGAGCGTTGTCAGAGACGGCGCCACCGATTACGACGTGCTGGCGAAGTGGCCCGATTCGCCCGCCTATTGGGGCTATGAGACCTGGGGGGACGTCAACCCCTACGCGTGCGGTCACGGCCTCGGCCTCACCCTACACGACCGGCCCATGATCTTCTACACCCATCGGGCCCTGGGTATCCCGCCGCATACGCTTAAGGCAGGGATGGTGATGGCTTTCGAGACCTACGCCGGTAGGAAAGGCGGGCGGCACGGCGTGCGCATCGAGGACATGGTGCTCGTGACCGAGACCGGCTACGAGCTGCTCTCGCTCTTCCCGCAAGAGCTGATCGAGTGCTGGTTACCGTATTGAGCGGCGAGGTCCCCATGGGGGGCGACGCCGCGGTCGGCATAGAGGCCGTCACCGGGACTGTCGCGGAACCCGGCGCCGGGGCGCCGAGCGGCGGCGCCGGATCGGGCCGCTCGTCGAACCGCCGGCTTGCTGTCGGCGCCCTGCTCCTGCTCGCCGTGGTCTGGGGCTACAACTGGGCGGTCATGAAGATCGCCCTTGAGTACTCGGAGCCTTTCACCTTCGCAGCCTTGCGCTCCTTCTTCGGTGCCGTGGCGCTCCTCGTACTTCTGCCGATACTGCGCAAGCCTGTTCGGCCGAAAGCGCTGGGGCTAACGGCGGTACTGGGCGTCATGCAGACGACGGCGTTCGTCGGGTTGCTGACCTGGGCGCTCGTCAACGGGGGCGCCGGAAAGACCGCCATCCTCACCTACACCATGCCGTTCTGGTTGCTGCTCATGGCCTGGGTGACGCTGGGGGAGAGACTCAGGGGGTTCCAGTGGGTAGCAGTCGCCCTCGCCCTCTGCGGGCTGATCCTGGTCCTGACGCCCTGGCGCCTGGAGGGTGGGTGGAGCGAGCTCATGGCTGTCGGCGGAGCTTTGTTCTGGGCGGGGAGCGCCATCGTGGCCAAACTGTTGCGCAAGCGCCATGAGGTGGACCTGCTGTCGCTGACGGCCTGGCAGATGCTTCTGGGCTCGCTGCTCCTGATTGTCATCGCGTTCTTCGCCTGGTCCGGCCCCCCGGTCTGGTCGGGCACGTTCATCGCTGCTCTGCTCTATAACGTGCTTGGTGGGAGTGCCCTCGCCTGGATCCTCTGGCTCTACATCCTTCACGCGCTGCCCGCGGGCACCGCCGGCCTGGGGACCCTGCTGACCCCGGTCATCGGGATCGTCGCCGCCTGGATCCAACTGGGCGAGCGGCCGGGCGTGAGTGAAGGGTTGGGGATGATCGCGATCGTGAGTGCGCTTCTTTTGACCGTGGTCTGGGAGATCAGGAGCGGGCGGGGACGGCGGGCGGCCGCGTACCAAGGACTCGACCCCGGCGGTATCTCGAGAGCGGGATCGACATGAGGTACGCGGCCACATGATCCGGCCCCTTAGCAAGGCCGCCGGCAAGGTCGCGAGGGAGCCCGCCACGGAGCCCGCCGCGGAACCCGACGCCGGGGCGCCGAGCGGCGCCGCCGGATCGGGCCGCGCGCCGCGCTATCGGCTGGCCGCCGCCGCTCTTATCCTCCTTGCCCTGATTTGGGGCTATGCGTGGGTGGTCATGAAGATCGCCCTCGACTACGCGGAGCCCTTCACCTTCGCGGCCATGCGTACCTTCTTCGGGGCCGTCGCTCTCTTCATAGTGTTGCCCGTGATGCGCAGGCCTCTCCGGCCGAAGGCGCTCAGGCTGACGGCGGTACTCGGGGTCATGCAGACGACCGGGTTCATCGGGCTGCTCACGCTGGCGCTTGTCAATGGAGGCGCCGGCAAGACCTCTATCCTCACCTACACCATGCCGTTCTGGCTCCTGCTCATGGCCTGGGTCTTTCTCGGAGAGCGGCTGAGAGGTTTCCAATGGGTCGCGGTCGGTCTGGCCCTGTGCGGGATGATCCTGCTGCTGGCGCCCTGGCGTTTTCACGAGGGGTGGAGCGGTGTCATGGCCGTGGGGGGAGCCCTGGTCTGGGCGGGAAGCGCCATCGTGGCCAAGATCCTGCGGAAGCGCCACGAGGTCGACTTGTTCTCGATGACCGCCTGGCAGATGCTTCTCGGTTCCCTGCTTCTGATCGTGTTCGCGGCCGTCACGTGGTCCGGCCCCCCGGTGTGGACCGGCACTTTCATCGCCGCCCTGGTTTACGTGGTTATCCTAGGGAATACCGTGGCCTGGCTCCTCTGGCTCTACATCCTCCATGCTCTGCCGGCCGGTACCGCGGGCCTGGGGACCCTGCTCACCCCGGTCATCGGGATATCCGCCGCCTGGATCCAACTGGGCGAAAGGCCGAGCCTGAGCGAAGGTCTGGGGATGGTCGCCATCGTGAGCGCGCTCCTTCTCACCGTGGTCTGGGAGATCGTCAAAGAGCGGGGGCGGAGAGCGGCCGCCTACCGGGGCCTGGACCCCGGCGATATCCCGAAGGGCAGCGCGGGCGAGGGGCGATCATGAGATACCTCGGCCAGGTGATCCGGCCTCCCAGCGAGGCCGGCAGCCTCATCCTGCAGGTGATGTATGGATGCTCTCACGGGGATTGCACCTTCTGCGGCTCCTATCTGGGCAAACCGTTCCGAATCCGGCCTTTCGCCGAGATCAAGGACGACGTGCAGCGGCTGCCGACCGCGGTCAAGAGCGCGACCGAACGGGTGTTCCTTTGCGACGGGGATGCTCTTGCCATCCCCAGTCGGAGGATGGTGGAGGTCCTCGATCTCCTGGCTGCCGAGTTATCCTGTCTGGCCCGCGTCAGCGCATATGCCAACGCTCATTCGTTGCTGCGCCTATCGGATGATGAGTTACACGAGATCTGTGCCCACGGCCTGGAGTTGCTCTACGTGGGGCTCGAGTCCGGCGGCGAGGCCACCCTGGCGGAGATGGGAAAAGGGGTGACCGCCGCCCAACAGATCGAGGCCTTTCGCAAAGCCAAGAAAGCCGGTTTCAGGCTTTCGGTGAGCGCCATACTCGGACTGGGCGGAGTGGAGCGGTCATTCGTGCACGCTCGAGGCACCGGTGAGGCCCTCTCGGCCATCGACCCCGACTACATCGGGATCCTGACGCTCATGTTGGAACCAGGCACGCCTCTCCACGACTCGGTTCGGCGGGGGGACTTCGTGGTCCCGGGCCCCTTACAGTTGCTGCTCGAGCTCCGCGAGATGATCGACGCGTGCAATGTCACGCACGCGGTCTTCCGCACGAATCACGCCTCCAACTACCTGGCTCTCCGGGGGACCCTGCCTGAAGACAAAGCCCGCCTGCTCCGGCTACTGGACGACATCCTGGCCGCCCCGGAGAGGGCTCGGCTCAAGCCGGACTATCTGAGGGGGCTGTAGCCGGGGGGGCTGGAGTTGAGGGGGCTGCAGCTGAGGGGGCTGTAGCGGGCGGACGCTCGGCCTCCTCACCGGCGGGCCGTTTGAAAACAAGGGTGCAGGAGATCGTTCTCACTCCATGAGAGGCATTGGGAGCCCTGGTTCCCTCGGACCAGAGGTCGCTGGGTACGACTCCGGCAAGCTCCCAACCTTGCTTCCCAAGCTCCTTGAGTCCCGCCGGAAGTGGTTGTTTGCCACCTTGGTCGGTCCCGATCTCCCAGGGGCTATATGTCCAGCTGAAGCCGAAGTCTTCCTTCGTTCCTTTGCGATCCAGCGGGACACACTTGTACTCCCATTTGGTCATCTCATCCTCCGCGGACTTCTTAGCGAAGCGCTGAAAGGATAGTACAACCGGACCGGGTCCGAGGGAAACAGCGTCGGGCTCATAGCGCGAGTGGTTTCTTTCCATGCTGGCTCGCATTAGACTTGGACTCGGGGGAAACGCCCCGGCGCAGCTATTTGTCGTCACGAACCCTAGGGGGAACGTCATGAAGGGCACCGGCGCTGAAGTCTTGGTCCGCTATCTGGAGAACGAGGGAGTCAAGTACGTCTTCGGCCTACCCGGGGGCCATCTCCTGACTTTCTACGATGCCGTTCGGGAATCGAGCATTACCTCCATACTAGCGAAGCACGAGGGAGGGGCGGCCTATATGGCGGCCGGCCATGCGCTGACCGGAGGGGGACTCGGGGTATGCTGTGGGACGGTCGGACCTGGGGCTACCAACCTCGTTTCAGGGGTCGCTGCCGCATACATGGCGTCACTGCCTATGCTGGTCCTGACCGCGCAGGTCGGGACTTCGTCAATAGGAAGGGGGGCCCTTCAGGAAGCGGCCGGTGAAGGCCGCACCTTCTCTCAGACAGAGCTCCTCTCCACTGTGACCAAGTACTCGACCATGGTCACCCACGCAGGCAAGTTGCCGGAAGCTCTTCGGCGAGCTCTGCGCGTCGCCATGAGCGGTCGTCCGGGACCGGTCCACCTGGATCTACCGGCCGACACGCAACGAGGCCAGGTGGAGGACGAGATAGTCGGCCCCGAGCAGTATCGGCCCGCTCTCGCGACGCGACCCTTGGAAGCAGACCTTCGGCGCGCGGCGGCACTGCTTCTCGCTTCCCAGAAGCCGGGCATGCTGATAGGGGCGGGCGGAAGAAAGGGAGACACTCCCAAAGACGTCTTGCGACTGGCCGAGTTGCTCGCCTGCCCCGTAGCGACGACCCTGCCCGGCAAAGGCGTGATTCCCGAGGACCATCCGCTTGCCCTGGGATGCATCGGGCTCTATGGCACTCGCGCCGCAAATAGCTACATGCGCTCCGGACTGGACGTGCTCCTGGTCGTGGGATCCAGCCTGCACGAATTCAGCACTCATGTCTGGGACCCGGCACTTCGACCCTCCAACGCGCTCATTCAGATAGATGTCGACCCGGACGAGATCGGTAAGAACTACCCCGTGGAAGTCGGCCTACAGGGTGATGCAGGCATCATACTCGCGGCGCTGCTGGACCAGTTGGAGAGTCTGAAGACGGGGGATCGCCGGCCCGCGGAGGACTTCGCGGGGTTCAAGGCCCGGTCTGAGTACTTCTCCGAGCCGGCCATGAGCTCCCTGGAGGTCCCGCTGAAGCCCCAGCGGGTGATGGCCGAGTTAGGGGAGGCTCTGCCGGAAGATGCCATAGTGTTCACGGACATTGGGAACACCGTCACCTGGGTGGAGAGATGTCTCCCGGTCAAGCGGCCGGATCAGACCATGTCGCTGTGTGGTCTGGCTGCGATGGGCTCGGGCGTGGCCGCGTGTATCGGGGGCAAGCTCGCAGCTCCCGATCGTCCCACCATGGTCGTCTGTGGAGACGGCGACTTTCAGATGCATGGGATGGAGGTGATGACGGCGGTCAGCCACAACATCCCCGTCGTTTGGCTCATCCTACAAAACGACACGCTTGCAATGGTCCACGATATCCAGACAATGACCTACAAGAGTCGGTACGTAGCGTCGGAGTTCACGGCGCCCGATTTCGTAAAACTGGCCGATGCGTTTGGTGCCCTGAGTCTGAGGGCCGAAAAGCCAGGGGAAGTGACCGACGCCATGAAGTCCGCCTTCGCCTCCGATCGGCCGGCAGTCGTCAGCGTGCCCATCGATCCGAAGGAGATGCCCCCCGCCAAAGCTAGGATGATGGCCATGGACAGATCCCTCGGCAACCCTCCTCTAATGCAGTCGCTGAGCCTGGGGGCTCTGAAGACAGTCTGGTCGATGCTCAAGGAGCGCTGATCATGCAGACCGTCTGCATGGAGGTTACCGTCCCCAGGCTGGCCGGCGTCAAGGCTCTGGGAAAGGTGTGGCGGGGGGCCTATCTCTCCTCGCTCAACCCCGCCCGCCTCGTCACCTTGCCGGATCCTCCCCTCGCCGACCCGCACGGTGTAAGAGTCCGCAACCAGGTCTCGCTCATATGCGGCAGCGATCTTCACCTTCTCTTCGCCGAAGCCGACCCCAGGATCGCTCTCGCTGCCCTTCCGGCTGCCAAGCAGGTCTACCTGGGCCATGAAGTGTGTGGAGAGGTGATGGAGATCGGCCCGGCTGTGACTTCGGTGAGCCCGGGAGACCGGGTGGCCCTGCGCTACCCGCTTCCCAACTGCGCTACCCAGGGGATCGAGCCGCCTTGCCCTCGCTGCGCGGAAGGTCGGTTCTTCGACTGCGAGCATCAGGCGGCGGGTCTTGGCTCTCCGTCCATCGGCGGCGGCTGGGGAGACCAAATGGTCGTCCATGAGAGTCAGTTGTACCATCCGCCGGCGTCGCTGAGCGACGATAAGGTGGCCCTGTTGGAGCCGGCTGCGGTCGCGCTCCACGCAGCGCTTCTGGCCCTTCCCAAGCCGGGTGAACGGGTCCTGGTCATCGGTTGCGGCATAGTGGGGCTCATGACTTTGCAGACGCTGCATGCCCTGGCCCCGCAGACTGAGGTGACGGCTCTGGCCCGCCACGGATTCCAGGCGGAACTGGCTCGGGACCTCGGCGCTTCCGATGTCTATGTGGGTGGTGACGGCTATCGGATCACGGAGGAGAAGACGGGAGCCAGGCTCTACGAAGGCCGCTTCGGGAGCAGGATGCTACTCGGTGGCTTCGACGCCGTCTTCGATTGCGTGGGGACAAGCACCACCCTTACCGACGCCCTTCGTTGGGCGCGGGCAGGAGGGTCGGTCGTCACCGTCGGAATCCAGTACAAGATCTACAAGAGCGATCTGAGTCCGCTCTACTACCAGGAGCTCCGTCTGCTAGGGACCTGGGGCTACGCGCGGGAAGAATGGAACGGCGAGCGGCTCGACGCGTTCGAGTTCGCCGCGAGGCTTGTGGAAAGCGGAGATCTCAAGTTCGACCGGCTGATCACCCACCGCTTTCCGCTCTCGGAGTGGCGCGAAGCCGTGGCCGTCTCCGTAGACAAGCGCAAACACCGCTCGGTCAAGGTCGCCCTGGACAATCCTCGGTAGAGAGCCGGTCGGCCCGCCGCCGCCAGGCGCTCGGCGCCGCTCCGCGCCACCCGGTCGGCGGCGCCTTCCCGGTCGGGGCTACTGTCCGGCGGGCGTTCGTCACTCGGCCGGATTCTTCTCCTTCTCCCGCTTCTCCTTGCGCATCTTCTGGATCCACTCCACCCAGGGCTTTTCGTCCTCGGCCATGCGCGCCCGGAAGTAGTCTTCCATCTCGTAGTGGTCCTCGCGGTCGATGAACACCCAGAGCGGGTGCGGCTCCAGCGGCGGGCAGCCGGCCGACCAGTGGCGCCCCTCACCGCGGAAGCGCTTCACGCAGTCGCCGATGAGGATCACGTCGTTCGGGTCGACGCCCTGCGGCATCTCGTCGTCTCTCTTGGGGCCCACCACCACGTGGCAGCCGGCGTTCTTCTCGTACTGACCCAGCGCCTTGAGCTTCTCCATGGTGAAGGCCACCAGGGATTCGCAGCTGCTGCAGGCGCCGCTCGTGTAGAAGTTGTACTCGGGCCAGGTCTCGAAGCCCTCCAGATACGGGAACCAGAGGTCCTTCTTGACCTCCTCGATAGTCCGCCCGACCACCTCGATGTCTTCTTCCTTGAAGTTGCCCAGGTTGCGCTCCGCGGCGGCCGAGAAGTACTGGACGTTGTCGATGCTCAAGCCCACCATGCGGCAGGCGGTGGCGTCGAGAGCGACCGGGTCCTTGCTTCCCACCACGCAGCCGAAGTCCACCGGGATGGTGGTGTGAGGCCCGAAGCCCTCCGCCGGGTGGATGAGATCGGCGATGGAGAGGTCGGCCCGGATCACCGACCACACGTCCATCATGGCCGCCGCCAGGTCGGTCATGTGCATCTGTTGGTGGGTGACGTCCTGTACCACGCCCTTCATGTTCTTGAGCGCGCAGGTGAAGACCATGCTGGCGTGGCTCTTGAATATGGGCAGGTTGAAGAGGTGCTCGGCCTCGAGCAGGAAGCGCGGGAGTTTGACCTTCTTGATGTCGGAGCGCGCGTCCCGGATGGGGATGGTGATAAGGTCTTTCTCCCGTTTGATGTCGACGAGACGGGCGCCGGCGGCCTCGGCCGCGGCGCCGATGCCGCTCACGTCGAGCACGTGCATGGAATCACAGCCGATGGCGGCCGCCTCGGCCACGATGATGTCTTTCGGCTTGGCCTTCTTGACTTCGTTGATGACCGCCGCCACCAGTTCGGGGCTGGTGTTGACGGAGGTCTCGGCGGCAGCCGGGTGGCCTGCGTTGGGCTTGAGGACCACGGTGCTGCGCGGCTTGACGAGGTTCTCCGGCCCTCCCAAAAGGGCGAAGACCTCGGCCACCATCTTCTCGGGGTCGGGATCCTTGGCTATGGCGACGAGCGATTTGGACATTTCCCTACCTCCGTTGCTCAGGTCTTCTTCGCGGGCGTATTGGGAGGGCCGGGTAGATCGCCCGGCAGGTCGGCGGTGGTGAGGTCGGCCGCAGCGTCGGTCCAGCCGGCGGTGGTGAGGTCGGCCGCGGTCGTGCTGATCCTGTCCAGCAACCGCTCGAACATGTTGGCCGAGCCTCTGAGGGTCACCTTGGTGTCGAGCCCTTCCAGATAGCTCAGATCCTCCCACCAGATCCAGGCGAACAGCTCGGCCACTATCAGGTCGGTCTCTATGTCGGTGCGGATGCTTCCCTGGGCTTTGCCTTCTTCCACGAGGTCGGCATACCACCGGAGCATCTCCATCCGGCGCCTCACCACGTGATCTCGCACCCTGTCTCGGGGGATCCAGCTGATGAACTGGAACATGGGGGCGTTGAAGCCTTCGATGTCCTTGGAGAAGATGCGGGCATGGGATCGGCCCATCTCGCGCAGCCTATCGATCACGTTGGGGGCTTTGGACGAGTTCAGCCAACTGAAGACCCGCTCGATCAACGCGTCGTGCGCGGCGATGAGGATGTCTTCCCGGCTGTCGAAGTGACGATAGAGGGCGGCGTTCGAGATCCCTACGGCTTCGGCGATCCGCGACATGCTGGCTCCGACCAGGCCGTACTCCGCTACCAGTCGAAGCGTCTCCTGGACGATCTGGGCTTTGCGTTCGGCGCCGGGCAGGCGCCCGTGGCCGTTGTTCAAGGCCGGCCCGCCGTCACCGGGACCGCCCGCCCGCGTAGCGCGGGTGGGCGGTGGGGCCGCGGGCGGCGCTGCGGGAGCAGACGCCGCCGCGGCTGCCATGGGCGTGGTCGCAGCCGCGGACTGCTGCGCCGGGATGCCCGGATCCGAGTTCATTCCGCCTCGATTATCGTGGCTATACCCTGCCCGCCGCCGATGCACATCGTGGCCAGGCCGTAGCGACCTCCGGTCCGGCGGAGGCCGTAGAGCAGAGTGGTGAGGATGCGCGCCCCCGACGCTCCGATGGGGTGCCCCAGGGCGATCGCGCCACCGCAAAGGTTCGTCTTGCTCATGTCGAGCTTCAGGAGGGGGGCTATCGCCAGCACCTGTACGGCGAAGGCTTCGTTGGCCTCGATCACGTCCATCTGGTCCACGGTCATCCCGGTCTTCGCCATCACGTTCTGGGTGGCATAGAGGGGACCCATGCCCATGTAGGCCGGATCGAGCGCGGCCGAGGCGTAGCCTACGATCCGCGCCAGCGGTCTTAGCCCACGCTCCTCGGCATAATCCCGGGACGCGAGCACCAGAGCGGCGGCGGCGTCGTTCACCCCCGAGGAGTTGCCGGCCGTGACTGTGCCGTCCTTCTTGAAAGCGGGCTTCAGCGCGGCCAACCCCTCCAGGGTCGTCTCCGGCCGGGGATGCTCTTCGGTTTCGAACAGGACGGGGTCGCCCCTTTTCTGTGGGATGGGCACCGGAACCACTTCGTCCTTGAACCATCCGGCGGCCATGGCCGCGGCCGTGCGGCGCTGGCTTTCCAGGGCGAATGCGTCCTGATCCTCGCGGCTGATGCTGTAGCGGACGGCGATGTTCTCGGCAGTCATGCCCATGTGGTAGTCGTTCACGGTGCAGATGAGGCCGTCGCGGAGCATGTGGTCCTCGAGCAGGCCGTCACCCATGCGGTAGCCGGTCCGACCCTTGGCGATGAGATAGGGGGCGCGGGTCATGTTCTCCATGCCCGCGGCCACGATGACCTCCGCGTCGCCGCAGGCGATGGCCTGGGTGGCGAAGTGGACCGCTTTCATGCTGGATCCGCAAAGCTTGTTGACGGTCACCGCCGGTACCTCGTCGGGAAGACCGGCTGCATGGAGGGCCAGGCGGCCGGGGTTCTGCCCCTGTCCGGCCTGCAGCACGTTGCCCACTATGACTTCCTGGACGTCTTCCGGGGCGAGGCCGGCTCGTCTCAACGCTTCAGCGATCACGATCCCGCCCAACTCAACGGCGGGGATCTCGCTCAGGCTTCCCAAGAACCGTCCCGTGGCCGTGCGGCATGCGCTTAGGATAACGGTCTCACGTACCGGGGTCGTCTCGCGTGACCGGGTCGTCCCACGCGACTGAGTCGTCTCGTGCGCCAAGGTGCATCCTTTCCTCGCGAGCTGGCTTTGTTGGTTAACGACTACCAACTTGACTGCTGACACTATTGCCTCGCGGACCCGCTTTGTCAAGACCGTCCCGGTTCTTGAGCCGCGCCGCGCCAGAGAGCGTCCGCATCCTCATCCGCCTTCTCTCGCGATGGCTTGCAGGCGCTTGCAGGCCGGTGTCGGGTGAGTCCGGTCGGCGCCGCCGGAGTGTCACTCCGGCAGGCGGCCGCAAGTTGCAGCGACGGCCGTGTAAACTTGCCAAGATGTGATCCCGGAAGAAGGGGGGACCATGAAGGTGACCGTCATCGGGGCGGCCGGCTCGGTGGGTGCGCCCGCCGCGTTCTTTTTGGGGACGCAAGGGCTCGCCGACGAGATACTTATGATCGACGTGCGTCCGAACGTCGTACAGCAGCACGCCATGGACTTGAGCACGGCGCTGTCGGCGCTCGACGTGAAGGTCACGGCGGGCACGTATGAGGACATGGACGGTTCCGACCTGGTCATAAACGCCGCCGGAGTGCCTCAGGGTCTGATCGCCGACCGCATGGAGATGCTCCCGAAGAACATCCCCCTCGTCCGAGACGCTGCCCTCGCGGTCAAGCAGTACTGCCCAGCCGCCTTCGTGATCACGGCCACCAATCCCATCGACGCTCTCAACTACGCTACCTGGCGGGCTGGGGGCTTCGACCGCAGTCAGGTCATGGGCTATTCGATCAACGATTCTTTCCGGTTCCGCGAGATGGTCGCGCACGCCAAAGGAGTCAAGGTCGGCCAGGTGGAGGCCACGGTGATCGGCGAGCACGGCAGTACCCAGGTGCTTCTATTCAGTTCGGTCCGCATCGATGGCCTGCCGGTCTCTTTCAGCGAGGAGGAGAAGCAGGCCATGAGGGCGGAGGTACCCAACATCCTGAGGCGGTACGAGGAGTTACAATCCGGCAGGACGGCCGGTTGGACGAGCGCGATCGGCCTCGCGGCCATCGCGCGCGCCCTGCTTCAGGATACCGGGGAGGTCTTTCCCTGCTCGGTCGTTCTCGACGGCGAGTACGGTTGTCGGGGAATGAGCATGTCGGTCCCGGTCCGGCTCGGTAGCGGGGGTGTGCAGGAGATAGTGGAATGGGAGTTGGCGCCCGACGAGCAGGCCGGTCTGGCGGTCACCGCCGGTGTGCTCCAGGCCGCTGCTCAGATCGTGGACGAGCACCTGGCATGATGGCGTCGTGATGAGGGAAAGCGTGGCGATCGCACTGCGTCGCCGAAGGGAGACGTGAAGGATGGCCCAACGGTTCGAGAAGCTCATGGAACCCGGGACGATCGGCCCGGTCAAGACGCGCAACCGCATCATAAAGACGGCCAACGGCACCTCGTACATGGAGCCGGACCAGACGGTCGGGCCCCGCATGATCGCCTACTACGAGCGCTTGGCCCGGGGTGGGGTGGGCTTTCTGGTGGTTGAATCTTGCGGGGTCGAGTATCCGCTGGGCATTCAGCACGTGCACTATCAACCCGACGGCAGCTACGAGGGCGTGCAGCTGCATTTCGACGACGACAAGTACATCCCCAGCTACGCCCGGCTGACCGAGGCGGTGCACAAACACGGCTGCCCGGTGTCGATCCAGTTCCAGCACGCCGGCCCCTGGAACCCGACCGGTCTCCTACCCCGAGACTGGAGCATCAGGGACGTCAAATGCGCCTCGGCCATGACCGAAGAGGAGCTTCCAGGCCCCGACTTCTTGCCCTGCCGGGCCATGACCAAGCAAGAGATCGAAGACCAGATCGACCTGTGGGCCTCTGCGGCCGAGCGGGCCCACAAGGCGGGCTTCGACGCCTGCGAGATCAACCACGCGACCGCCCATCAGGGCAACACCTTCCTGTCACGCATCTGGAACAAGCGCGAGGATGAATACGGTCCTCAGTCCTACGAGAACCGCACCCGCTACATCCGCAGCATCATCGCCGAGGCCAAGCGCCGCTGCGGGCCCGAGTTCGCCGTACACGTCATCATGAACGCGGCCGAATACAATCACCCACAAGCCACCACCCTCGAAGAGGGCGCCGAGATGGCCAAGCTCATCGCCGAGGTGGCCGACGGCATCAACGTGCGCGGGGAGCGCTACGGCCATCGGGGTGGGATTCTCCAGCCCGACCGGCTTATGTATCCCGAGCCGCCTTTCGACCTACCGAAGGACCTGGACTGGAGCCGGCGCGGGGACGGGGCGGCGGTGCCCCTAGTGGAGGCGGTCAAACGGAAGGGAGTCAACATCCCGGTGTGGACCGCCTGCCGCATCGACGCGGAGTGGGGGGAGAAGTATCTGCGTGAAGGCCGCCTCGACTTCGTGGGTATGACCCGCTTCCTTCTGGCAGATCCCGAGTATCCCAACAAGGTGCGGGAAGGCCGCCTCGAGGACGTGCGTCCTTGCCTGGGCTGCCTGCACTGCTTCGAGATGCGCAATCGCAACAAGAAGCTGGAGTGTCGGGTGAACGGTAACCTCGGCCGGGAGATCCTACCCGAGTATCAGGAGAGCCCGGCGGAGAAGCGCAAGAAGGTCCTAGTGGTGGGGGGCGGGCCTTCGGGCATGGAGGCGGCCCGGATCGCCGCCCAACGCGGCCACGACGTCACCCTCTACGAGAAGAGTTCCCGGCTGGGCGGCCTGGTTCCCCTGAGCGCCATCGTGAAGGACTGCGAGACGCCGGAGCTAGTGGAGTTCACCCGCTGGCAGGAGCGGGAGCTCCGCAAGGCAGGGGTCAAGGTGCACAAAGGGACTGCCGTCAGCGCGGATATCGTGAGGGCGGAGAAGCCCGACGCCGTCGTCCTGGCGGCGGGAGCCGTCCATCCCGAGTCGGACCTGCCGGGGATGGACCGCAAGAGCGTCATCCGCACCGAGACGCTCTACCGCAAGCTCAACTTCTACATGAAGTTCCTCAGCCCGGCCGCTTTGCAGAAACTCACTCACCTGTGGATGCCGGTGGGTCGGCGGGTGGTGATCATGGGTGGGACCTTGCACGGCTGCGAACTGGGCGAGTTCTTGGCCAAGCGGCACCGGCGGATCATCATCGCCCACAACGGCCCCGCCTCCGAACTGGGGGACGAGATGGGTCGCGACGACCTGGCCAACCTGTGGCCGTGGTTCAGGCAGAAGTACGTGACTCTCTGGCCCGATGCGGCCTACCGGGAAGTCACCGCCGACGGTCTCATGATCCAGCAGCCCGAGAAGCGCCGGTACGTACTTCCGGGCAAGAGCATCATCAACACCCAGGACTGGGCGCCCAACGCGGCTCTCATCGACGAACTGAGTCCGCTGGTGGCCGAGATCCACGTGGCCGGTAGCTGTAGGGAACCGGGACTGATGGCGGAGGCGGTCCGCGAAGGCGTGCTCGCCGGCTGCGCCGTCTGAACCGGGAAGGGGGAAGCGCTCATGTTCGAGACGTTAGAGGGGGCGGTGCCTCATCTCGAAGAAGACGTGCGGGAGTACGTCGAATGCAGATGGTGGAGCGACTTGACCCTCGGCGACTTGCTTGATCGGGCGGCGCAGATGCACCCCGGTCGAGAAGCGTTCGTCGACAGGCTTCACCGGCTCACCTATGCCGAAGCCAAGAAGAGGGCCGATCGGCTGGCCGTTGCCCTGATGGACCTGGGCATTGAGCCTTTGGACCGGGTGTTCATCCAGTTGCCCAACTGGACCGAGTTTGTGCCCGCCTACTTCGCCTGTCAGAAGATCGGCGCCATCACGGTGATGATGATCGACCGCTTTCGTCAGCACGAGATCGAGCGGCTGGCCGACATCGCGGGGGCGAAGGTCTGGATTGTGGCGCAGCAGTACGGCAAGACCGACTTTGTTCCCATCATCGAGGACGTGCTGCAAACGTCTCCTCAGATCACCAACGTCATCACGGTGCGGGGCGAGGTCGATCGACCCGGCTATTCCAGCCTTGAGCGGTTGATCGAAGAGACTGAGCCCACAGAGGACGATCTGACTCGGCTGGCCATGCGCAGGCCTGATCCGAGACAGATAGCACACATGGGCCCGACCGGTGGGACCACCGGGGCGCCGAAGCTCGTTCCTCGCACTCACAACACGATCATTTGTAACGTCGGATTCTGCTCGCAGGTCTGGGGTCAGCACTGCGAGGACGTCAACCTGATCGTGGGTTCGATCGCGCACGATCTTTCCTTCGGCAAAGGCTTCATGGGCAGCGTGATCACTCAGGGCAAGCTGGTGATGCTCGATTCCACGGACTCCCGCACCATCTGCGAGACTATCGAACGCGAGCAGGTCACCGCGGTCATCTGGGTGCCGACCCTGGCGCAGCGTCTGTTGCAGTACGAGGAGATCGACGAGTTCGACCTGAGTTGCGTAAGGAAGATGCATAGCGCAGGGGGCGCGGCTTTCCCCGAGTTGGTGCGGGACGTATTCGGCAGACTCAATGTCAGATTTCACAACGGCTACGGCGCGACCGAGGGTATGACGACCATCACGAGCGCTGAAGACGACATCGAGATCGTCTGCTCCACCGTGGGCAGACCCACCTGCCCGGGAGATATCTACAAGGTAGTGGACCGGGAAGGGAACACCCTGCCTCCGAATACATCGGGGGAGCTTCTGGTCAAGGGGCCTTCCATGTTCACCGGCTACTACCGGAACCCCGAGGAGAACGTCAGGGCCTTCGACAGGGACGGGTTCTTTCGAACCGGTGACCTGGCCAGGATCGATGAGAATGGCTATATCACCCTGACTGGGCGGCTCA
>CAZCCL010000028.1:0-11511 GCA_964497095.1 uncultured Gaiellales bacterium
AATAAGCAAGCGGGGCGTCAGACTCCGCCCCAGGCTGAGACCACACGCTTTCGATCCCGGCCTCTGCTGACTTCCTGACCACGGCCTCGCTCTGCTTCGGGGGCACCACGATCAGGACCCGCCCCACAGGTTCCGCCAGGGCGGAGAGGCCCCGACCACAGCCCAGCGCCGACCTTTCAAGAACTCGTCCAAAACCTCTCTATTCGCCACGACATGCTCCCTGTCTCAGTGATGCCACTAGCTCGGACGTAAGTCCGACGATCGAACCCAGTACCACATCAGCCGACCCCGTCGCCTCCATAGAAGGCGGGAAATCGGGGTTCGGCACCGCGATCACGGCCAGACCGGCCGCGGCCGCAGCTCGTATCCCGTTCTCGGAGTCCTCCACCGCGGCGGAGTGCCGAGGCGAGACCCCCAGGCGGGCGCAGGCCTCCAGATAGACGTCAGGCGCCGGCTTACCCCGAGACACTTCGTCCGCGGAGACCACACCCTCGAAACACGGGCGCACACCGGCCAACTCAAGAGCGTCTTCGATGAGCTCCCTCGGGGACGAAGAAGCCACTCCCAGACGATACTCGGCAGCCAGACGGAGGATCACTTCCTTGGCCCCGGGGACAAGGGGCAGGTCCCGGACGTACCAGTCCCGCAGTGCGCCGATCACCGCGTCGTAGATCTCCTGGTCGGACAAGTCGACGCCGCTCTGCTCGCGCATGTACTTCGCCCACTGCATCGAGTTGGCTCCCATGACGGCGGGCTGATCATGCTCGTCCCAACGTCCACCGTGGGCCAGAGCGAAGTCACGACGAACCGCGTGCCACACGTCTTCGCTATCCAGGATGACGCCATCCAGGTCGAAGATGACCGTGTCTATACCCATGGTCGCGTAGGTTAGCAGAAGCCCGAGAGGGCAGTACGCGGGCGCGGGCCTCCCTCCGCCGACCCTCGACCAGCCTCTCCAGGCATTCGGCAGCCCTTATGCAATCGTTTCTGGTTTCGGCTAGAATCACCAAGAAAAGGAGGTCGGGCGTGATCGAGTGGGACCGGAAGCTTGCTGGTGAGGGCCTGAGTTTCGACGACATCCTCCTGATCCCGGCGGAATCCGGGATCCTGCCAAAAGAGACCGACGTCCGTACCCGCCTGACCAGGAAGATCGCCCTCAATATCCCCCTGCTCTCGGCTGCGATGGACACGGTGTCGGAGACCGCGCTCGCCATCGCCCTTGCGCGTGAAGGCGGACTGACCATCATCCATAAGAACCAGCCCGTGGACCGACAGGCCGAGATGGTGAGGAAGGTGAAGAGGAGTGAGGCGGGCATGATCGTCGACCCCATCACCCTCCCGCTCACCGCGACCTACGGCGATGCCGAGCAACTCATGAAGGAATACCACATCTCCGGCGTGCCCATCATCCATCCTGACGGCACTTTGGCCGGCATCGTCACCAACCGCGACACCCGCTTCGAGAGCGACCTGACCAAGCCCATCCAGAAACTCATGACCTCCGAGAACCTGGTCACCGTCCCCGTAGGCACCACCCTCGACCAGGCGGTTGAACAGTTCAAGGTGCACAAGATCGAGAAACTCCTGGTGGTGGACGACGACTTCAAGCTGCGAGGGCTCATCACCATCAAAGACATCATGAAGATGATCGAGTTCCCCGACGCCTGCAAGGACGAGCTGGGTCGCCTGCGCGTGGGGGCAGCCGTGGGAGTAGCCAAGGATACCGCCGAGCGAGTTCAAGCTCTAGTTGAGGCTCAGGTCGACATCATCTGTATCGACACCGCCCACGGCCATTCCAAGGGGGTCCTCGACGCGGTGGAAGCCATACGGGAGCAGTATCCCGAGATGCAGCTCATGGCGGGAAATGTGGCCACCGCGGCCGGCACCAAGGCGCTCATCGAGCGGGGGGCCGACTCCGTGAAGGTAGGGATAGGGCCCGGCTCCATCTGCACCACGCGGGTGGTCACCGGCTGCGGCGTCCCCCAGATCACGGCGGTGTCGGCCTGTGCGGCCGAAGCTTACAAGTACGGCATCCCGATCGTGGCCGACGGGGGGATCCGCTACTCCGGGGATGTGGTGAAGGGGCTGGCCTCGGGAGCCCACAGCGTGATGATCGGCTCTCTCTTCGCGGGGACCACCGAGAGCCCGGGCGAACGCATCCTGTGGGAAGGCCGGAGCTACAAGGTCTACCGGGCCATGGGTTCGGTAGGGGCCATGAGCGAAGGCCACAGTGCCGATCGCTACTTCCAGGAAGACCAGAAGAAGATGGTGCCCGAGGGCATCGAGGGCATGGTGCCCCACAAGGGCCCTCTGAGCGACGTGGTGTTCCAGTTGGTGGGAGGTCTACGAGCCGGTATGGGTTACACGGGAGCGGGCTCTATCGAGGAGTTGCACAAGAAAGCCCAGTTCATGCGTATCTCGGCGGCCGGGCTCACGGAGAGCCATCCTCACGACGTGCAGATCACCAAGGAAGCTCCCAACTACGAGAGACGGTTGCCGTCGTCCTAACCAGGTCGAGATTGCGGCAGGAGGAGCCGAGGGGCATGTCCGTACCGTAGTGCGGTCATCGATGCTCTGGCGGTGCCGTGACTCCCCCCAGTTCGACGCCATGAGCAGATGGTAACCGGCACTTACTAACGGGCGAGGCCCGGGAGTCGACGCGCTTGGCTTCTGGATCCCAACACCTTCTGGCGCCCCCAAGCCTGGTCACAGGCTTGTCACGCCGCCATTGATGGGACTTGATTCGGAAGAACTCCGCCTCTTCCGACCAGTGTCGGACGTGCATGTGACATCCCGGCTTGGCACTCTGTCTGAACCCTGGCGTGTTATGTTACTTGTTCTACATTCATCGAAGCCAAGGGCCCGAGGGCCAAAACACTCTCGAGAGGACTTCTCGCGGTCAAGCTCACGATCCACCGTTTCGGAAACTCGCTCGCTGTCGCGCTGCCAGTCGAGGCCACTGAGCACGACCGAGGGTGGAGAAACTGGTGAGTCGGCGATTGCTACCGATCCTTGCACTTGTCCTTATCGCCGCCTCGCCTGTACGTGCCCATGAAGGATCGATAGAAGACTTCATCGATAGGGAGATGCCTGCTTCCGGCGTGCCCGGCCTGGCCTACGCCGTCGTGGCCGATGGCGAGATCACATCGGCTGGTGAGCGCGGTGTTCTCCGGATCGGAGGCAACAGGAAAGTCACCCCGGACACGGCTTTCGTGACCGGCTCGATCTCCAAGAGCTTCACGGCGCTGGCTGTCATGCAACTGGTCGAAGCGGGCAAGATCGACCTGGATACCGAAGTCTCGCGCTATCTTGACGGTTTCTCGGGCCAGTCCGCTGGCGCAATCACGATCCGGCAGCTGCTCAGCCACACGAGCGGCTTTTCAACACTGCAAGGGAACGCCTCGCATACGGACATCGCCAGCGGCAAGGACGAGCTTGCGCGCTGGGTCGATCAGCTTGCCAAAGTGACTCCGGCCTACGAGCCCGACCAACGGTGGGAATACTCGAACGCGAATTACGAGATTCTTGGTCGCCTGATCGAAGTCGTGAACGGGCAGGAATTCCAGGCCTATATCGCAACCAACATCCTGAAGCCGGTCGGAATGGAGCACAGCTTCGTCGCTGACGGCGAGATCCATGAATCCATGGCAACCGGGCACACGCCGTGGTTTGGCACCAAACGACCGCTGCCTGACAACACGACCGATCGAGGAACGGCCCCTCAAGGGGGGATCGTCGCGAGCGCGAACGATCTGGCGCGCTACATGGAGATGATGATGAATGGCAAGGACGATGTGCTGAGCGCCGAAGGCAAGGCACTGATGATGCGCCCGGCCAGCGAAACATCGCCCTTCTACGGCTTTGGCTGGTTCGTGGATTCCAGCAACGGGACTGTGTGGCATGAGGGGACCAGCGTCGGTTTCGAAACGCTCGCAACGATGATTCCCGCCGAGAAGAAGGCGGCTGTCGTTCTGGTAAACGGCGGCAGTGGACTGGGCTTCGGAGAAACGACCCAGCTCCGCAACGGCATCACCGCCAGAGCACTCGGTCTCGAGTACGAGGGCGAGGGGTCCCGATGGTCCCAGAAGGCCCTGTTCATCGCTATGGTACTCCTGCCGTTCATATACGTTCTCAGCATGCTCTGGGCATGGCTTCGCCGCGCCACGCTTCGCGCCAAGTTGAAGAGGGGCATTTTCGGCCTGTTCAGCTTGTGGTTCCCTCTGCTCACTACGCTTGTTGCGGCATTGGTGATCTTCAGTCTGGTGCCGAGGCTGGGGGGCGCGCCGCTCGGCACGCTATTTCTATTCCAGCCCGATTTCGTCTTGGCGCTAATCGCAACCGCGGCGACCGGTGTGCTGTGGGCGACATTCAGGCTTGGGGTGGCCTACACCGGCAAATCCGGCCCTACCTGATCGCTAGAGAGCCGAGTGACAGGCTGCAGTGTCTTGGTCAAGCGTCGGTTAGGCATTTTGGTGCGGTCGGTGGTGGTAGACTGCGTCGCCTGACAAACCGTGCAATGGAGCCAACTCACGGACGCATAAGCGCGAAGTCCGCCTCATCTGCAGACCTATCGACGGCCAGGATGAAGCTCGAGACCTTGGATCCGCCGTTCACCTCCTTCACGTCCACATCGGTGGCAAGGCGGCCGATCAGATGCACGCTGTTCATGTCTCCTCCTTGCTTACTTCGTTGGGCCCAGTCCCCGCCATCCGCGACGGTCGGGGATTGCAGGGTAGCGACAGCGCAGGCGGGCGGGAATACAACTAAGGATGGAACCACTGTGAACTCCGAGTGATGGACGCTGACGTTTGGGTGGGCGGAGAACATGGGAACAGATGCGAGCTGGGATGCGGGAACGAAGAAGGCCCGGGCAAACGAATAGGCGAGCAGTCGAAGGCGACTCCTGAGCGACGGGCCTGCTAGTCTCGTGAAGGCGGCGGTGGTCCGCGCAAGAACTGCTGTGAGAAACTGAGAAGGTGGGAAGACCGTTAGAGGCAAAATCCCGGTTTGACCTCTCACTCGAATAGTTCTATCCTGACCGACCTGAGTGAAACGGAACGACGTGCTGCCGGGAGCTTGTAGCGCCTTCCGGCGCATGTTGCCAACAGCGATACGCGGATACTAAGGGGCGGCGTCGCTGGGGTGCTGTGGAATGGGCAATGCCGGTCCCACTGGTTGTGCCCCAAGCGGCAGAGTGACTGGACAAAGGGTCGTTGCGTAGTCTGCCTGATGCGATCTTACGGTGCCGTGTTAGATCTGTTCAGGCACAGCATTTGACTTACAAAATCGATTAACCCACAAGGAAGACTAATGGATGAAGAGACACTTCAATTCACTCAAGAGTTTATGGGCGGTGGCTGAGGGACAAAACTAGGTCCGGGTGACCTAAAACTAGTCCTTAATGGATTAACCACGATTCTTGATCCCAATGTTCTTTCAGGGATAGAAGACGATGCTGCCGTCTACCGACTGAGAGATGACCTGGCCATAGTCGCGAGCGTCGATTACTTTACTCCGATCGTCAAGGAAGCTTACGTATATGGTCAGATCGCTGCCGCCAATGCGCTGAGCGACATCTATGCCATGGGGGGAACGCCTATCGCCGCCCTGAATATTGTATGTTTTCCCGCCTCATCGATGGATCTATCTATGCTGAGAGAAGTCCTGCGAGGCGGGGCGGATAAGCTTAAGGAGGCACATGTAGCCCTCGTGGGTGGGCATTCCGTGATCGACCCCAAAGAAATCAGATATGGCCTTTCGGTCGTAGGAACAATCGACCCGAGGAGGATTTTGACCAAGGGCCATTTGGAAGTGGGACACAGGCTCATACTCACCAAGGCGCTGGGCTGCGGAATAATCAACAACGCGCTGAAGGGTGGTCTGGTAGATGAGGCTACTCAGGCGGAGGTGGCCCGAAGCATGGCTACTTTGAATAACACAGCCTCCGCAATCGCCCTTGAGCTTGATGTCAAGGTCTGTACGGACATAACCGGTTTTGGGCTTACAGGGCATCTTCTGGAAATGATCGAGCAGACCGAGGAAGATGTGGGCATCGAAATAGATTCCTCTTCACTCCCTCTCTTCTCCAGGGTAGAGGAATTCGCGAAGATGGGCCTTATTCCGCCGGGGGATCGGCGCAACAGAGACTTTCGTCAGGAACGGGTCGACTTTTCCGAGAACGTGCCTGATTGGAAACAGTGGATCCTCTTCGATGCCCAGACGTCGGGAGGGTTGGTGCTGGCGGTTCCTCCCAATCAAGTGGAAGAAGCGCTCGCAAAGCTCCATGGTGACGGATTAGACCAAGCAGTCGTTATCGGGACGGTGGTCAAGAAGCTGAAGCGAAAGATTCTTGTCGTATAGGCGATGTCGACGGTTGGTTCACCTCTGTTGCAGAATTGTTAATCCTGCCTCCTCTGCATTCCGATCCACCGCGACAGAAACGGGTTCAGTGACCGTGGTAGGCGAGGGTCTGGGCTATCACCTGCTCGACCTCGGCCGTGGCCCGATCGTCCAGGTCCAGGTGTTCCACCTCGGCCAGCGGGCTACTGAGGAGCGTGCAGAGAGTGGCCTGGGCCCCGTCGCTGAGGGCGAAGCAGCCGACCGCACCCCTTTCTGCGCATTCCGTGCACACCGCGCCGCCCAGGCTCGGTGAGAACCCGTACAAGGGGCCCTCACGGCCGCAGGCCGCGCAGCGAGACATCTCGGGCGCGTACCCCAGCAAGGCCAGCAGCTTCAGCCGGGCGGCCAGTACCACACCCGCGGCCGCCGCGGCATCGGGGGCTTCCGCCAGGCCGGCGACCCCTCTCACCAGAAGATTGAACACGGGGGCGCTCGCCTCCTCACTCGGGAAGAGGTGGCGGACGACGGTCACCAGACGCCCCCCTGCCTCCATGCGGAAGAGCTCGTCGCGCACTCCCTGAAAGGTGCGGAGGGTGTCGACACCGACGACCGTGTACAAGCCCCGTCCGGAATAGAGACTGGCACGTACCAGGCTGAAAGGTTCGAGCCGGCCCCCGACCTTCGACTTGGTGCGCCGCACCCCCTTCGCGATCGCCCCCACCCGGCCGCGATCCCGAGTGTAGAGCGTGACGATGCGATCGGCTTCGCGGTAACGCATCGAGCCTATGACAAGAGCTTCAGTGGTGAAGAAACGGGAGCCCAGGGAAGCCTCCCTCCTACCGATCGGACTACTTCGGGCCGATCAGTCCTTTTCGGAGGAGAACTCCTTGATAATATCGACTGCGTTGGAGCTGCCGACGCGCGCAGCCCCGGCGTTGATCATGATCTCGGCGGCTTCCGCCGTACGGATGCCTCCGGAGGCATCCACGCCGACACTCTCGGGAAGTAGATCGCGGAACAACTCCACGTCCTTGGCGGTGGCGCCCCCCGGAGCCTTGCCGGTGGAGGTCTTGATGAAATCCGCTCCTGAGTCCTCCACGATCTTGCACACGAGGCGCTTCAGCTTCTCGTCCAGATAGTAGGCCTCCACGTTGGCCTTCACCAGAACCAGTCCCCGGCCCGTGTTGACGCTGCTCATGCGCACCGAGCGCACCACGGCGCGCAACTCGTCCCTTACGTAGCGGAAATCGCCGGACAGCATGGCCGGGATGTTGATCGCCACATCCAGTTCGTCGGCACCGAGGGCGACCGCCTGCTCGGCGCCGGTGATCTTGGTCCGTTGTGAATCGGCTCCGTATGGGTAGGAGACGACCGTCCCCACCTTGACGTCGTAGCCCTGCAGCAGTTGCCTTGCTACCGGTACGCAGTACGGTAGAACGGACACCGAGGCAAAATGGTACGAGATGGCGTCGCGGCACAGCGCTTCGACGGCGGTGTTCGTGCTCGTCGCTTCCAGAAGGGCACTGTCGATGGTCTTGGCCAGTTCTTCGACTCTCACGGCGTCCTCGCACTCTTGCCGGACTCATTCTCGATGGGCTTTCTATCATACACTGCCATGCAAGCCCTCCTCCGAGAAGCGCAGGCGCAGGATGTGCCTGTCCTCTCCGCGGCCGTAGAACCCAGGAACGAAAGCCTCGTCCGCAAACCCGGCGCTTCTATAGAGTCGGAGCGCCTCGACGTTGTCAGGAGCCACGGTGAGTATCAACCCCTCTGCACCCAAGCCTTTGCACACCTCCGTCAGAGCCTCCAGCAGCGCCCGCCCTAGACCCCTGCCCTGCCACTCCGCACGGACGTAGAAACCGACCACGTAGAAGTAGCCGGGCTCGTCCAGCACCCGCAGGAACTGACAGCCGCCTACGATGTCGTCTCCGATACGGGCCAGGTACACGGCTCCCGCCTCGGCCATGACCGCCAGATCGTACGTGCGTAGACCCACGCTCCCAAAGGCCTCCAGATCGTAGCGGGCCAGAGTGACGAGTAGGTCGGGGTCCGGCCGGCGGAGCCGGGTCAGGGTCAGCTGGTCTTTGGGTAGAGGAGACCCGGGCATCGGTGGCCTCAGACCGAGGACTGCAACCGAGACAGGGGGAGCACGACCCAGCGGCCCATCTGCTTGACGACCACCGGCAGCTCGGGGTCGAGCGCCGCCAAGGAGCGACGGGTGACAGGGCTGGGGGAAACGCTCTCCGAAGAGTCGTGCGCCAGAGCGACGACGGCCGTCAGCACCTCGTGGTCTCCCTCCGCACGGGCCAAGGCCAAAGCGGACTCGGCGGCGGAGAGGGGAGATTCCGAACGGTCGTCGTCGGCGTAGGCCGCATAGACCGCCCCGGTGGACACGAGCACGCCGACCACCTCCGTGCCGGCCCGGGCAGGTTCCACCCGGGCGGCTGCGGCCTTGGCCGCATCGATCAGGCGGCCCAGTTCAGGGGATAGTCGCTCCTCGTGCACCTGGCCCTCCTTATCAGAACCACAACTGGAAGATGAGCGTGGTCACCGCAATCCCTAGAAGCGCCCCGAGGATCACTTCCAGGAGTGAGTGCACCCCCGTCTCCACCCGGCTCTGCGCCACCAACATCGCGATGATGAAAGTGATCGCGCTCGCGATCAGCCCGTGAGGAGACGTGCCGATCACGAAGGTGACCGCGGTCCATCCGGCAAAGGCGACGGCGGCATGTCCCGAGGGCAGGCCCCCAGTGAGAGGGGTCCCCTTCCCCCTGGTGGCTTTGACCACGACCACGGCCACCGCGACCACCGCCAGGGCGACGATGGTGAGATGGGCAGGAGACCTCCGGATGGCGCTGAGAAGGTCCAGCGAGACGTGAGCCAGACGGTCGGCCAGCACCAGGTAGGCCACTACCAAAGCGTTGATCGCAGCGATGAGCACCGCGGCGGCGGCCACATCCTTGGCCATCTTGGCCCGAGGGTCGAACTCGTCGGTCACGATGTCCACCACTGCTTCCACGGCCGAGTTTATGAGCTCGGCCATCAGCACGAAGGCGATGGTAGCGAAGACTATCACCAGTTCCAGACGAGAGACGTTCAAGAAGATGCTGGTCACTAGGACGACGAGGGCCACGACCATGTGGATGCGCATGTTGCGCTGATATCGGACCGCGTACACCAAGCCCTGGAAGGCATGGTTGAAGCTCTGCAGCAGAGTCGTCCTCCTACGCTCCGGCGCCATGCGCAGCCTCTCGGTAACGGACCGGCCTCAAGCGTCCGCGGGTAGGCAGAGAGCGCTCGTCAACGGGCGCAATTCCTCCAGAAGAGCCTGCTCCCGCCGGCGCATCTCGCCCTCGTCCTCTTCATGATCGTATCCAAGGACGTGAAGGACGCCGTGGATGATGGTCCAGGCCAGTTGGCCGCCCTGTTCACGGCCGCCTTCTTCGGCGTAGCGGCGGGTCAGGGCCGGACACACGATCACCTCGCCCAGTTCCAGAGAGGCATCCCCCTCTAGAAACGGTCCGGGCCAGTCGGCCTCTTCATCCCTCGCGCAGTAGGAGAGAACATCGGTGGGCTCCGGCAATCCCCTGTCCCGAGCGTTCAAATCCTTGATCGCCTCTTCCTCTACGAAAGCGACCACCACCGTCCCTTGGGCTCCCTCGAGCTCAAGGACCGCCCGGACGAGTGCGGCCACCCCATCGGTGGGAACACCCAGATCGGTCTCGTCGACCACATCCACCGCGATGCTCACGACAAGTCCTCGGGAGCGTCACCTGGTTCGCCCGCGGGGGTGGCGCCGGGAAGCTTCGCGCTCCCCACCTTGAGAGCGACCGCGCTGGGCGGAACCGCCGGTCTGCTCCGAGGCGTGCTCGCCTCCTCCCCCCAGCCGCCGGTCCCGAGGTCTTCGCCCGGCGCAGCCTGCCCGCCGCTGGGAGGCCCGCCAGCGCGCCTGCCGTTCCTCTCCGGATAGCGGATCCGATGGCCCACCAGGCCGAGTAGGCTCTGATCGAACGACTCCTCGATCTTGTGCAGATCGCTCTGGGTCAGATCCGACTCGTCGAGCTGGCCGTCCTGGATCTTCTGCCTGATGGTCTCCTGGATGAGCCCTTGGATCTTGCGGCGGGTGGGGTTCTCCATGGTCCTCACGGCTGCTTCCAGGCTGTCGGCCAGCATGACGATGGCCGCCTCTTTGGACCGGGGCTTCTGCTCTTCGTAGCGGTAGCTCTCCTCATAGACCTCGTCCTTCGTGTCCTCCTGGGCCTTGTGGAAGAAGTAGGCGAGCACAGAGGTGCCGTGATGCTGTTTGATGATGTCCACCACCGGCGCGGGCAGACCGTACACCTTGGCCAGATGCTCACCGTCCCGCACGTGCGCGGTGATGGCCAGCTTGGAGAGGCTGGGAGTCAGTTGGTCGTGGGGATTATCCACGTAGATCTGGTTTTCCACGAAGTATTCAGGGCGGACGGTCTTGCCGATGTCGTGATAGTAGCCTCCCACCCGGGCGAGGAGCGGGTCGGCCCCGATGGCCTCGGCGGCCGCCTCGGCCAGATTGCCCATGACCACGCTGTGGTTGTATGTGCCCGGTGCCACCTGCAGCAGCTTCTTGAGCAGAGGGTTGGCCGGGTTGGCCAGTTCCAGCAGCCGTAGTGGAGTGGTGAGGTTGAATACCGTCTCCATGATCTGGAGCACGACCATCACGAGAACGCCGGACAGGAAACCGCTTGCGAGACCCCAGGCGCCGGCCCGCAGCGCCTCCCCGAGCGGGGCCTCGGTGAACACTTCCACACTGAAGATGGTCAAGGCCGCCAACCCCATGGCCGCGGCCCCCGCTCCCAGTATGGCCTGCCGGGTCGCCACCCGGGAGACCAGATAGAGTGCCAGCAACCCGACCAACAGGGCTACCAGCGCATAGCGCATGTCGAGGTCCGTGAGCATCCCTATGTTGAGAGAAGTCAAAGCCACAAGGACGAGCGCGCTCCGCGCGTTCAATATTACCGTCACCACCATGCCTAGGGCCGCTACCGGGATGATGTAGGCCGAAAGCGGCGGGATCACCAACAGCCGGGCGACGGCGGTGAAGCCGATGAACAGGACCACGAGCGCCAGTAGTAGGTTGTTGTCGAGCGCCGAGGTCTTGTTGAAGCGGTGCAGCAGCAGCGAGAACGCTGCTGC
>CAZCCL010000028.1:11521-26015 GCA_964497095.1 uncultured Gaiellales bacterium
GCTGCTTCCAACAGCACCAGCAGGAAGACGCCCAGCCAGACTTCCCACCCCGTACGAGCTGCGTCGGCCCCCTCCACGCCTTGCAGCCCGGGCATGTACGCCGACCAGATGAGGATGGTGATACTTACGATGAGACAAGCGAGCAACACCAGTTCGAACCGGCGTTGATCGCGCTTGTCTATCCATTCTCGGTACTCTGCCAGCCGCTCCCGCAGCCGAAGACTATATCGGTTCATGAGATGGTAGGCGGCTGCTACGAACCGGCCGCGGGGGCGCTCCTCCGACCGCCATGACGTCGGGCCTCCGCCCCTCGGGCTGTGGCCTTGCGAGGCCGCTGGTGTTCTTCGCCGTACTTCTTGTACGCCGACACGATGTCCTGCACGAGCTTGTGGCGCACGACATCCTGACTGTCGAAGTATACGAAGGCGATGTCCGGGATACTGGCAAGCACCTCGCGCACGTTGACCAGACCAGAGTGTTGACCGCGGGGAAGGTCGATCTGCGTGATGTCGCCGGTGACCACCATCTTGGCTCCGAAGCCCAGACGGGTCAGGAACATCTTCATCTGCTCCGGACTGGTGTTCTGAGCCTCGTCCAGGATTATGAGAGAGTCGTTCAGCGTGCGACCGCGCATGTACGCCAGCGGGGCCACCTCTATCGTCCCCCGCTGGAGATGGTCGGTCAGCCTGTCCGTGTCCATCATGTCATAAAGGGCATCGAAGAGGGGCCGCAGGTAAGGGTCCACCTTCTCCATCAGGCCACCGGGCAGAAAGCCGAGCTTCTCTCCCGCCTCCACAGCGGGTCGCGTGAGGATGACGCGGGCGACGGCCCCGGACAGCAGGGCCCACGTAGCCATGGCCATGGCCAGATAGGTCTTTCCGGTGCCGGCCGGCCCGATGCCGAACGTGATGGTGTTGTTGCGTATGGCATCCACATAGCTCTTCTGGTTGACGGTCTTAGGCCGTATCCGCCGGCCTCGATGCTCAAGGATGACGTCGCTCACGATACTGTCCAAGTCCTCGGCCCAACCTGGATCCCCGGTGCTGAGCGAGGCGGCCAACTCGAGAGTGGAACGATCGAGCCCTTCACCCGAGCGTAGCAGCGCTAGAAGTTCCTCGACGAGCAGTTCGCCGCGCTCCACCTCCGCAGCTTCGCCCTCCAGGGTCAGTCGGTTACCCCGCAGGCTGATATCGCATTGGAGAAGACCTTCGAGAGTTCGTAAGTAGGTGTCGTGTTCCCCGACGAGCAACGCCGCTGCCCTGTTGTCGAGGTCGATCTGCTTGGTGGAGCCTTCAGCGCTCAAGCCGCTTCTCCCCCCATGACCGTCAGTGGACCCCTCAGAGGTCCCCCGAACCCGTCTCACGCGGATAGACGCTCCTTGACCAGACTCGATGCCAGTTTGCCGTCGACCCGGACTCCCCCCTGAGCCATGACCGCGGCCATCACCTTGCCCATATCCCGCACCGAAGCCGCGCCCGTGTCCACGATGGCCTGATCGATAAGGCGGGCCAGCTCGGCCTCGTCCATCTGCGCGGGCAGCAAGCCCTCGATGATCTGCACGGCGAATTCCTCATGGGCGAGGAGGTCTTCACGGCCTCCTGCCCGAAACGCCTCGATCGACTCCTGCCGGCGCTTGAGCTCACGCCTGAGGACCAGCAGTTCGGCGGCTTCGTCCAGCTCTTGACCGGACGCTTTGGCCTCCTTCTGCAGTTCGTTGACCAGCATGCGAAGGGCGGCCACGCGTTCCTTGTCTCCGGCCTTGAGCGCCTCGTTTACCGATTCCTGGAGGGACGACAGCATGCTCATCGGAAGTCACCCAGGTCTTCCCCACCGAGGAGGTGGAAATGCAGGTGCTGTACTTCTTGCCCCCCATCCGGACCGACGTTCACCAAGGCCCGATAGCCGGTCTCGTCTATCCCGAGACGCTCGGCCACACGCACGATGAATCGGAGCAGAGACTGTCCCTCACAGTTCTGCCATCGATCCACGTCGTTGAGCGACACGACATGCTCTCGGGGGACGATCAACACATGCTGGGGGGCCTTGGGATTGATATCGCGGAAGGCTACGAAAGTGTCGTCCTCGAAGACTCTATCGCTGGGTATCTCTCCACTCGCGATCCGACAGAACAGGCAGTCATCCATGACGGCTGATTATACTACCAATCCCCCAGCGCAAGCCGGGCCACCGCCACGGCCACCGGTCCGGCAGTCTCGGTTCGCAGCACACCCCGTCCCAGCCTGACCGGCTTCGCGCCGGCGGCCGTGAGCCGAGCCAGTTCCTCCCCGGTCCAACCGCTTTCCGGCCCCACCCACAGAGCGAGGCGCGCGGGCCGCGCAGCGGGCCGCGCGCCCTCAGCGGTTGCTCGTTGCCCCCAAGTCAACGAGAGTGCTTCGTAGAGCCCGTCGGGCGCTTCCGGCTCCAGGACCAACGATAGAGCCCCCTTCCCCAGTCGCTCCAGGGCCTCATCGACGGAGCCCGACATCTCCACCGACGGTATCGCCAGGTGCTTGCTCTGTTTGGCCGCCTCTCGAGCGATCCGGCGCCATCTTGTCAGCCGGGCACTTTGCGTCGATCGGGGGCGAGAGGACGATCCGACGACCGGCATGACGAGGAAGAAGCTCGCCCCTACCTCCGTCCCCTTCTCCACGAGGAAGTCCATGGCGGCGGGCCGAGTGATGGCCTGTACTATGCCCACCGGAGTCGAGTAACTCGCTCCCGCCTGCCGCCCTTCCAGTCGCGCCACCGGCGTGACCCGCACCTCGTCCGTCGCCAAGGTCACAGTGGCCAGATAGGCCGCGCCTCCGGACGCTCCGGCCAGCTTCCCGCCGGGATCGGCAGGAGTCACCACCACCTCGCATTGGTCGCCCAACCCCAGCCGCAGCACCTTCAGCGCGTGGTGCGCGTCTTCCGGACCAAGGACGAGCTCCTGCCCCAGAGCGGCCGCTGGCGAGACCGGCGCAGAAGGGGACCGGGCGAGCGCCCGCGAAGACTCCAAGAAGAAGCGGGGTAGATAGCGGGAAGGAGGACCGTTCAGATCCCCACGCTGCCCGCTGGGTGACCCCCCAGACGCATCGCCGCACGACGCGCCAAGCGGTCCCGCAGAGGCCGCGCTCGATGACGCGAGCCGGTCTCCTGCGCTCGGTCGTTTGGCGCGCAAGCCCCCCATCCTCGCCCGTCTTTCAAGGCGTGGCAGTCGTGGTGCCGGCGATCAACTGCTCGGCGGCCTGGAGACCTTCGTCGACCTCGGTCGCCGGATCGTCGGGAGCGACCACGTCCGGAGTGATGCCCGTCTCGTTGATGTCTCGCCCGTCTGGCGTCAGATAGACGGCGGTGGTGACTTTCAGAGCGCCCCCATTGCTGAGTGACGAGATGACCTGCACCAGACCCTTGCCGAAAGTGGTCTCGCCTACGAGGGGCGCCCGCTCGCGATCCTGCATTGCTCCAGACACGATCTCAGAGGCGCTGGCGGTGTACTCGTCCACCAGCACTACCAAGGGGATATCGCCGTAGGCGCCTCCCTCCGCATAGTAGATCTCTTCGGGAGAGTGCAGACCCTCTGTTGAGACGATGACTCCGTCTGCGATGAAGATGCTGGCCACCTCCACCGCTTCGTTGAGTAGTCCGCCGCCGTTACTGCGCAGGTCGAGAATTATCGCCTCTACGCCGTCACCCACGATGGCCTGCTCCACTTCGTCCCGCAGCTGGGCCGCCGACCCGTCGGAGAAGGTGTAGAAGCTGATGAGCGCCACCTTCTGACCCGCGACATCCAGCAGCTCGCTATCCACCACCGGCACCTCGATGGTCCTGCGGGTGAGGGTGTAGTCCTGGGTCTCACCCCCGGGGGGGAGTTGAGACACATCAACCGCGGAATCGCCGGCGGAGTCCTCGGCATTCGCCTCGCCGCCGCCATCGCCCCCGGCCACGGTGGTCGTCGTGGAGGCCGGTGGACGATATATGGTCAAAGTCACGGTCGTGTCTTCCGGGCCTTTGATCCTGGCCACCACTTCGTCGAGGTTCTGGCCCTCGGTCGAGACTCCGTCGACCGCGAGAATAATATCCCCCGGAGCGATGCCGGCGAGTTCGGCCGGGCTGCCTTTGAAGGTGGAGACGATGGTGACGAGATCGTCCTTCATCTCCACCGTCATCCCCACTCCGCTGTATGATCCCGATACATGCTCGAGATAGGTCGCGTACTCCTCGGGATCCATGTAGACCGTGTACGGATCGTCCAGACCGGCTACCATGCCCTCGATGGCTCCGGGCTCGAGGGCCGCCGCATCAACAGGTTTGTAGAAGGAGGACTCGAGCTTGTCGAGCACCTCCTGCTGGAGCGCGAAGTCCTCACTCGAGCCGCTCGACCCGAAAAAACCCCCGGGAAGAACGTCGCGGAGCGTCCCGCGAACGTCCGGGTTGAGTCCTACGAGGACCCCACCGGAGATCAGCAGGAGGGCGGCGAGCAGGCCGGCCACCACCAGTAGAACGGTCTTCGTGCTTCTTGACATGCTCTATCTCACTGTTCTTTGGGGCTATCCCAAGAGGGGCGAACGCCGGCTCAGACTTTGAGGAAGCGCCGGAGACCGATCCCGGAACCGGCCGCCCCGATCACGACACCCACTCCGAGCAGGATGATGGTGACCAAGACATACGGGACGGCATCGAGGGGTACGGCCATGAAAGGTAGGCTTCCCCTTATCCTGTCCACCAGATAGGCGTTGAAAGCCAGGACCGCCGCCGCGGCCACTGCCGCCCCCAAGAGCCCCACCGTCACCCCTTCGATGACGAAGGGCCACCGGATGAACCAGTTCGTGGCTCCCACCAGCTTCATGATCTCGACCTCCCGCTTGCGAGCGAAGATCGAGAGACGGATGGTGTTGGAGATCAGGAGGATGGCTACTACTCCCAAGAGCACGATGAAGATGAGCATGAAGTTGCGCGCCTGCGACGTGAAGGCGAAGAGCTTATCGGCTATCTCCTTGCCATACCTGACCTCGTCGACGATGGGATCGCTGTCGAAGCGTGCCGCCACGGTGTCGACCGTCTGCGGGTCCACGATCGCGATCTCGAAAGAAGCGGGCAGCGGGTTGCTGGTGAGGTTCTCGAGGATCTCCGGGTTGTCCTTGAAATCCTCCTTCAGCCGCTCGAGGGCATCGGTTTTGCTCACATAGACCACGCTCTTGACCTCGGACCAGCTCATGATCTCGGAGGTCATTGCCGAGACCTGATCCGCATCCGGATCGGGATCGGTCACCAGGTAGACCGTGATCTCGACCTTCTGCTCGACTTCCTGCAGCAGAGCATCCGTGGTGTAGACGAACACCAGCACCCCGCCCAGCACCACGATGGAAAGGAAGACCGTCACCAGGGCGGCGATGGTCATGAAGTAGTTGCGTCTCAGAGAGCCGAAGGCTTCCTTGAAGAAGAAGCTAATCCTCCCCATAGCCGCCCCGCTTCTGGTCGCGCACCACTTTGCCCTCGTCGAGCGCTACCACCCGACGGCGCATGCGGTCTACCATCTCCCGGTCGTGCGTGGCCATGAGCACTGTGGTCCCGGTCTTGTTGATGCGGTACAGCAACTGCATGATCCCCATCGAGGTATCGGGGTCGAGATTGCCGGTCGGTTCGTCGGCGACGAGGAGTGGCGGATGATTGACGAAGGCCCTGGCGATCGATACCCGCTGCTGCTCCCCACCCGAAAGCTCGTTGGGGTAGCTGCTGGATTTGTGCCCTAGGCCGACAAGGGACAGGATCTCAGCCGCCTTCTTCTTAGAAGTGCCGCCGGCATTGCCCGTCACCACCAGCGCGTACATGATGTTCTCAAAGGCCGTCTTGTTCGGGAGTAGCTTGAAATCCTGGAACACGCAGCCTATGTTGCGTCGCAAGTACGGCACCTTCCATCTCCGGAGAGTGGCCAGATCCCGCCCGCCCACGGAGACGCGCCCCCGGTCGGGCTCGAGTTCGCGGATGAGCAGACGGATGAAGGTGGACTTACCGGAGCCGGACGGCCCGACGAGAAAGACGAACTCCCCCTTCTCGATATGGAGACTGACCTTCTCCAGACCGATGGTGCTCGGGGGGTAGATCTTGGTAACGTCTTCGAACTTGATCACGTGATACCTTCAACCTCCGTTCTTGGGCATCCTCAGGGTATTCTGCAAAGCCCCGAAAAAGCCTCTCGTACCTACATTCACCGGAGCGTGCGTTCTCAGATCGACCACGAAAGGCCAATGGACTATGAGACGTTCCCTCACGCCGTCGGTTTCCCGACCTTCCCGGTAGATTTCTGCCAGAGGAACTCCCGTACGAAATCGTCTATCGCCCCGTCGAGGACGGCTTCCACGTTGCCCTTCTCCAAGTTGGTGCGGTGATCCTTGACCAGCGTGTAGGGAGCGAGCACGTACGATCGTATCTGGCTTCCCCAGGCGATCTCTTTCTGCTCGCCTTTCTCCCGGGCCAATTCCTGCTCGCGCTTCTCGTATTCGAGCAGGAGGAGCTTGCTGCGCAACATGCGCATGGCCGTCTCCCGGTTCTGTATCTGGGAACGTTCGTTCTGGCACTGGACCACGGTCCTGGTGGGGACGTGGGTGATCCTCACGGCCGAATCGGTCTTGTTGACGTGCTGGCCCCCCGCTCCTGAGGAGCGGTAGGTCTCGACCCGCAGGTCTTTCTCGTCGATCTCCAGTTCCACCTCGCCGTCGATAAGCGGAGCAACATCGACCGAGGCAAAGGAAGTGTGCCTCCGGCTGGCCGCATCGAAAGGCGAGATCCGTACCAGACGATGCACCCCCCGTTCCGCGGAGAGCAGCCCGTAGGCGTTCTCACCGTGCACGGTGAAGGTGGCGCTCTTGAGACCGGCCTCGTCTCCCTCGGACGCCTCGTTCAACTCGACGGCGAAGCCGCGCGCCTGAGCCCAACGCAGGTACATGCGGAGAAGCATCTCCGCCCAATCTTGGCTCTCGGTACCCCCCGCTCCCGGGTGGATGCTCACGATAGCGTCGCCTGCATCGAACTCCCCATTGAAGAGACGCTGTTCCTCCAAGTGCTCCACGGTTTGACCGATCGCGGTGGCGACCCGACCGGTCTCTTCTTCCAACTCGTCGGGCACCTCGTCACCGGAACCTTCTTCGCCGGCCATATCCAGGAGGGTCTCCAAGTCGTCCACCTGAGAGGAAAGCAACTCGAAGTCCTCCAGACGGCTACGCAGCCGACTGTAACGCGTGCTCACCGCTTGAGCGTGACTCTGATCGTCCCAGAAGTCGGGGGCGCGCATCGCCTCCTCGAGCCCGGCGATGTCGCGCTTGAGCGTATCGGGGTCAAAGATAGTCCCTTGCCCAGAGGAGCTTCTGGCGGAAGACCGCCAGAAGCTCTCGATACTCGGCAAGGGACGTGGTCTGTCTCTCTGTCTTCTCAGCCATTCTTCCAGAGTATAGCCTAGCCTGCACGAAACGTCCGGTTTGCAGGGACGATGCTCTCCCTGCCCGGGTCGGCGCCGGGTCGGATCAGACGCCGCAGCACTTCTTGTATTTCTTGCCGCTTCCGCATGGACAAGGGTCGTTCCGGCCGACCTTGCTTACGCTCCGCGGAGCGACCACGGTCCGGGTGGCCTGCTGAGCGGCTTCGTATGCCTCGGCCGAGCTGTCGGTCATCCCCGCCGGCGAAGCGGCCCCGGCCGCCCCGGCCACCCCAGCCGCCCCGGCCACCCCGGCCGCGACGAAGTTCTGGGCCAGACTGCTGTCGCCGCCTCCCGAGTAAGCCAGCCGGCCCGTGGGCACAGCCACCTGCGGCTGCTCTTCACGGACGATCTCCAGGTGGTACAGATAGCGGACGAAATCGGCTTGGATGGAGTCCATCATCTCCTGGAACATCCGAAAGCCCTCGTTCTTGTACTCGACCAGAGGGTCGCGCTGAGCCAAAGCACGGAGTCCGATGCCCTCCCTCAGGTAGTCCATCTCGTACAGATGGTCCCGCCACTTGGAATCGATGGTCCGGAGGAGCACCCAGCTCTCCAACTCGCGCATGGTGGTCGCCCCGAAGCGCTCCTCTTTGGCTTCGAAGACCTTGAGCGCGTCTTCCACCACCAGATCCGCGAGGTCCTCGGCGTCGATCTCCGAAGGATCGCCCAGGCTCTCGACCGTGATGGTCGTGGGGAAATAGGTGCGCAGCATGGTGATCATCTCTTCCAGGTCCCACTCCTCGGAGAAGCGCGAAGATCCTGTGAAAAGGGCCACTTGCTCCCGTAACACCCGCTCGATGATGGCGAGCACGTCCTCGCGCAGATCTTCGCCGCCGAGAATGCGCTGGCGCTGTGCGTAGATGACCTCGCGCTGCTTGTTCATCACGTCGTCGTACTCGAGCACCCGTTTTCGGATCTGGAAGTTCTGCTCCTCCACCTTCTTCTGAGCACTCTCCACCGAACGGGAGATCAGGTTGTGCTCGATGGGGATGTCCTCGTCGAGACCCAGACGGTCCATCAGGCGATGGATGCGCTCCCCGCCGAAGATACGCAGAAGGTCGTCTTCCAGGGAGATGACGAACTGGCTCACCCCGGGATCGCCCTGGCGGCCGGAGCGTCCTCGGAGTTGGTTGTCGACCCTCCGGGCCTCGTGCCGCTCGGTACCAAGGACGAACAGTCCCCCCACGTCGACGACACCGTCGCCCAACTTGATGTCCGTTCCCCTACCGGCCATGTTCGTGGCGATGGTGATGGACCCCGGTTGCCCGGCCTGGGCCACTATCCCGGCCTCTTTGGCGTGGTGCTTGGCGTTCAATACCTCATGCGGAACGCCCCGGCGCTTGAGCATCTCCGAGAGGCGCTCGGACTTCTCCACGGAGATGGTACCCACGAGAACCGGCTGCTTGCGCTCGTAGCAATCGGCGATCTGGTCGACGGTGGCCTTGAACTTGGCCTTCTCGGTCTTGTAGATGAGATCGTTGCGATCGTCTCGGATCATGGGTTCGTTGGTGGGGATGACCACCACTTCCATCTTGTAGATCTCTTGGAACTCGTCGGCCTCGGTAGCCGCGGTGCCCGTCATACCGGCTATCTTCTCGTACAGGCGGAAGTAGTTCTGCAGAGTGATCGTGGCGAGGGTCTGGTTCTCTTCCTTTATCTTGACGCCTTCCCGCGCCTCGATCGCCTGGTGCAGGCCTTCGGAGTAGCGACGTCCCTCGAGGATGCGACCCGTAAACTCGTCGATGATCTTGACCTCACCGTCCTGCACAAGGTAGTCGACATCGCGCCTGAAGAGAGCGGCGGCCCGCAGCGCCTGCATAAGGTGGTTGACCAGTTGGCCGGAGAGATCTTCGTAGATATTGTCGATCCCCAACTCCCGCTCGACCCGAGCCAGGCCCTTCTCGGTGATGGCCACGGTCCGTTTCTTCTCATCGACCTCGTAGTCTTCTTCCTCACCCGGCTTCAGCCGGCGGGCGATGCGGGCGAAGTCGTAGTAGGTCTTGGCCGCGCGCTCGCCGGGGCCCGAGATGATGAGCGGGGTCCGCGCCTCGTCGATGAGGATCGAGTCGACCTCGTCGACGATGCAGTAATGGTGGCCGCGCTGCACCTGCTGGTCGCTCCGCAGGACCATGTTGTCGCGCAGATAGTCGAAGCCGAACTCCGTGTTGGTGCCGTAGGTGATGTCGGCCTGATAGGCGGCCCGCCGCTCTTCGGCGTCCATGCCGTTCTGCAGGGCGGCCACCGAGAGGCCCAGAAACTCGTAGACGGGGCCCATCCAAGCCCCGTCGCGGCCGGCCAGATAGTCGTTGACGGTGACCACATGGACACCCCGCCCGGTAAGGGCGTTCAGGTAGACCGGCATGGTGGCGACCAGGGTCTTGCCTTCACCGGTCTTCATCTCGGCGATGGAGCCCTGATGCAGGACCACCGCTCCCATGACCTGCACGTCGAAGGGACGCATGCCCGTCGCTCGATGCGCCGCCTCCCGCGCCACCGCGAACGCCTCCGGCAAGAGATCGTCGACGGTCTCCCCCTCCTCCAGACGCCGCTTGAATTCGAGAGTCTTCTCCCGCAGGGCCTCACCGGTGAGTGAGGCCATGTCGCTCTCCAAAGCAGCGACTTGGGCGACGGCCTCCTCCAGCAGCCTCAGCTTCTTTCCCTCACCGAAGCGGAGGACTTTGTCTACCACCTTTATCATCGACTACGCCTCTCCCGGGCGATTACTCTCTAGCGACAAAAGAGCCGGGCGACGGTTCGGCGGGGGCCCGTCAGGCTAAGCCTCGAAGGGGGCCACCGCAGCAGAGCGCCTGAAAAAGCGGCCGTCAGCCTTGAGGCTCGATGAGCCCGTAGTTCCCGTCCCGGCGACGATACACCACCGCCGTCTCCTGGGTCTCGGAGTTGGTGAACACATAGAAATCGTGGCCTACCAGCTCCAGCTGAAGCGCGGCTTCTTCTGGAGCCATGGGCTTGATCATGAACTGCTTGGTCTTGACGATGCGAGGGGTGGTCGTTTCCTCTTCCAGCTCCTCGCTCTCTTCGGGGATCTCGAAGCCCTCGGAAACGAACGTCTCCTTGTGCGCCCCCTGGGATCGAGCCACGAGCTTGCCCCGGTACTTCTTCACCTGCCGCTCGAGCTTGGCGAAGACCAGATCTATCGACGTGTACATGTCCGGCGAAGCCTCGCGGGCCCTGATGACCGGGCCTTTCGTGAAGATGGTCACCTCGACCACTTGGTTGGCCGGGATGCTGGGGTTCTTCTCGGTCCAGAGCTCCACCTCGCACCGGGCCCCGTTCGCCAGGTACTTGCTCAGGCGTCCGATCTTCTCCTCGGCGTAGGTGCCGACGGCTTCCGTAAGGGTTAGATTCCTGCCTTTGACCGTGAGATTCACGCCGGTCCCGCTCCTTGACTCGTCATCTGGGTTCTTCCCGACAGACCCGGGTCCTCGGGCCCGTCCTCCTAATGGGGGAACGCTGAAAGATACCATATCCCTCCCTCAATCGTGCCCCTCCATCCTGCCTCCGACCGCCCGCGAGAAGGTGAAGACGTACACCGGCAGCCCCGTGCCCGCGACCAGCACGGAAGACACCTCCTGGGCAGTCGCTCCCGTGGTGTAGACATCATCGACAAGCACCACGGCCTCGTGGCGGGCGGCGGCCTCAGTCGCCGCAGGAGACCTGAGCGCGAAAGCTCCGCGCAGGTTGTTTTGCCGCCCCGCCCTTCCCAGCTCTTTCTGATGCTTCGTGGCGGCCGTCTTGTCGACCAGGTCGGCCACCGGCCACGGCGGAGGGCCCGCGGCCAGTCCGCGAGCGAGCAGCTCCGCCTGGTTGTAACCTCGCTTGCGCCGGGCGGCTCGGTGCGCCGGGACCCAAGTGACCAGTACCTTCTCGCGCGGCCCTATGGAGGAGAGGTAGTCCTTGAACGCCTGTCCGGCCAGATCGGACATCAGCCGGCCCAGCACCGGTTGTCCGCCGAACTTGAACTCGGCCACCAGCGGCCGCGCTGCTCCTCGATGCACGTAGGCGCTTCTGACCCCAGAGTAGCTGAAATCCGAACCCATGCAGTGGGAGCAGCGGCCGCGGGCGAGGGCTCGCGGGCCCGGTTCGCCGCAGCGCGGACAGGCGTCCGGGCCTATCGCAGTGAGGTCTTCTCGACACGAGGCGCAGAGGTAGGTCTCGAAGTCGCGACAACCTACACATCGTGGGGGGAAGAGCACAGAAAGCAGGGGCTCTCCCACCGAATCCCGCCACCACGCCGCGATCCGTGTGACGCCCCGGGTGATGCTAGTGGCTGGCTCAGACTCGATGGTCTGCTCAGTCACCATCTTCCTGCGCGGACAAGCTTCGGCCCACGACTCCGTCCACCACGAGCGAGCCGGGAAAGAGGTGAGATCCTGGAAGTAAGAGACTCCTGGCCACATGACACCCGGCCTCCAGCACGCTTCCCGCCCCTATGACCGCGGGACCCTCCACCACCACGTCTTCGCCCAGGACGGCTCCGCTCCCTATCGCCACCGGCGGCTCGAGGCGCGCCGTCGGCGCCAGGGCGACCTCCGCCTCCACCCAGACCTCGGGTCGGACCTCGTTCCCCGGAATCTCCACCTCCACCAGACCCTCCAAGGCGTCGGTGTTGCCTCGGACATACTCCCCCAAGTTGCCCACGTCGCTCCAGTATCCGGCAACGCTTTCGATGTGGAAGGGGATCCGCTGCTTCAGCAGGTCGGGAAACACGCGGCGTCCGAAATCATCGAACTGGCCGGGGAGGATGTGAGAGAGGATCTCGGGCTCAAAGACGTAGATGCCGCAATTGCACATCCTCGACCGAGCCTCTTCCAAGGGGGGCTTCTCCTGGAAGCCCACCACGCGATCGTCGTCATCGGCGACCACGACCCCGTACAGGCTCGGATCGGAGACCTCCTTGACCGCCAGGGTGGCGATGGACCTGCGCCGCCGGTGAGCTGCCACCAATCCGGTGAGATCGATGTCGGTAAGAGCGTCCCCACTCACCACCAAGAAGGTGTCATCGCCCAGGAAGGCTGCATTGTTCTTCACTCCACCCGCGGTTCCGAGGAGCTCGGGCTCGAAAGAGTAGGAGATCTGCATGTCCATCCAGGAGCCGTCCCCGAGATAGTCCGTTATCGCTTCGGGCATGTGGTGGAGATTGATCACCGCCTCCCGAAGGCCGTGACGGTGCAGCAGACGCAAGATGTGATATAGAGCCGGCCGGTTGACCACGGGAACCATCGGCTTCGGGAGAAGCTCGGTAAGGGGCCGAAGTCTGGTCCCCTTTCCGGCGGCCATGATCATGACTCTCATTCTGCCTCCTTTCCTCCTACGCCGTCTAGGCGCGCTAGTCGGCCGACGGCGGCTAGGCCCTACTTCGTCCGGCCTGGGCCTCCAGTCGCGCAAGGCTTGTCGGATAGGGGGGGAAGGCCACCCCTCGCTCGGTGACGATGGCGGTGACGTTGCCCGCGGGTGTCACGTCGAAAGCCGGATTGCGGACCCGGACCTCCGGGGGTGCCCAGCGCACCCCCCCGAACCCGGTGACCTCCGTATCGTCCCGCTCCTCGATGGGGATGAAGCTCCCGTCCGCCAGCGAAAGGTCGACCGTTGAGAACGGTGCAGCCACATAGAACGGCAGGCCATGCTCCCGAGCCAGCACAGAGACGGTGTAGGTCCCGATCTTGTTGGCCACATCTCCGTTGGCGGTGATGCGGTCTGCTCCGACTACCACGTGAGTCACGCATCCGCGGCTCATGAAGTACCCCGCCATTCCGTCGGTGATCAACTCCACGGGTATGCCCTCGCGCATCAGCTCCCAGGCGGTCAGCCGGGCGCCCTGGAGCAACGGTCTGGTCTCGTCGGCCATGACGTGCAGACGGGGATTGCGGGCATACACCGACCGGATGACCCCCAGAGCAGTCCCGTACCCGGCCGTCGCCAAAGCTCCCGCGTTGCAGTGCGTCAGAATCACCGGCTCCTCTCCCTGGATGAGCTCGGCCCCATACTCCCCGATCGTCCGGCATGAGGCCAGGTCCTCCTCGTAGATCTCCACCGCCCGCCGTTCGATCCCGGCGGCCACCTTCTCGGGAGTAAGATCCTCTCTGCTCCAGATGCGTTCCATCTCGCCCAAGGCCCAGGGAAGGTTATAGGCCGTGGGCCGGGTCTCGAATAGGCCTTTCGCTGCATCTTGGAGCGAAGCCCGGAAGCGGGCGGGCTCGCCGGCGCCGGCGCGCAGCGCGGCCCGCGCCGCCAGCGCCATCCCCATGCCTGCGGCCACGCCGAGAGCCGGTGCCCCGCGCACCGCCATAGTGCGGATGGCGTCCGCCACGGCTTCCCACGTGTGGCAGCGCAGATACACCTCTTCGAGCGGCAGCCGGCGCTGGTCGATCATGACCACCACTCCATCCTGCCACTCGACGGTCCTGACGGGACCGGCGCCTCCGGGAGTCCTGGGGTCCGCCAACGTGCTTACGTCCCCAGGTCCCAACTGGCGAGGTATTCCACCTGCTCCGGCGTGAGCACGTCGATGCCCGTTCCCAGCGACTCCAGCTTCATTCGGGCGATCTCGAGGTCGATCTCCGCAGGCACGTCGTACACCTTCTTCTCGAGGATAGAGGCATTCTTGACCATGTACTCGGCCGCAAGCGCCTGGTTGGCGAAGCTCATGTCCATGACGCTGGAAGGATGGCCCTCCGCCGCCGCCAGGTTGATGAGCCGGCCCTCGCCGAGCAGGTACAGGTTTCTACCATCGGCCAGCGTGAACTCCTCCACGAACTCCCGCACGGCCCGCCGGGCCACCGCCAGCGCTTCAAGAGCCGGGATGTCGATCTCGACGTTGAAGTGGCCGGTGTTGGCCACTATGGCCCCGTCCTTCATGACTTCGAAGTGCTCCTTGCGGACGACCTGGATGTCGCCGGTAGCGGTGACGAAGATGTCACCGATCGGCGCCGCCTCGGCCATGGGCATGACTCTGAAGCCGTCCATGATAGCTTCGAGCGCGCGCAGGGGATCGACTTCGAGCACCACCACGTCCGCGCCGTG
>CAZCCL010000029.1:0-25541 GCA_964497095.1 uncultured Gaiellales bacterium
TTCCACGCCGGAGACGGCTGCGTTGATGGCTACGGCCAACTCCTCCGGATCGGTACCGGGTGTGGGATACACGGTGAACGTGTTCACCAGGTCGTTCTGGTCGATCTGGTTCCGCACCATGTCGGGGACGTCCTGCATGTACAGGCGCTGTGCGTCGGAGAGATTCACGAAGACCGAGCTATCCGGGGCCGTCAAGGTCTTGTCCATTATCCCCACGACCTTGAACTGCTCTCCCCTGATGGTTACGTATTCACCCACCTTGGCGCCGAGCTTCTTGACCAGGTCCGCTCCCACCACCACCGAACCCACATCAGCGGGGGTCAGCGCCCGCCCCTCGGAGTAAGAGATCTTGAAGCTCTCCAGCTCCTCGCCCCGCATGTCGCCGCCCATGACCAGAGAAGGCATGCCAAAGGACATCGAAGCTTCCGGGTCGAGCAGGGTCCCTACGCCGGCGGACACTTCGGCCACTCCCGGGACGCTCTTGATCTCATCCAGCTTGCTGAGCGAGAGCAGGCTGGTGCCGAACATGGAGGACGTTCCCTCGGCAGACACCGTGACCTTGTCCGAGTAGTACCGGACGCCGCCGGACACCAGCAGGTTGATCTTCTCGGCCATGCTCCCCATGACCACCAACGCCAGCACCCCGATGGTGATCCCGAAGATGGTGAGCAGCACTCTCAGCTTGCGCCGGAAGACGTTTCTCAGGACTCGCATATGGTTCCCCTATTCCGTTCGGGACCACGGTCTCGCTGCCACTCAAGCGCAGGAGGATACCGCAAAGCGCGGGCCCCTGCGTGAATGGTGTGCTGAAGGAGGCCGCGGATGCGATTCCGTGCGATGAAGACGTGCCCCCCGGCCGTTCTTCGCAGCCCTCCGGCCGGCTGGTGAGAGGCGCTTGATTGTTTGCACTACGTCTGCAAGCATGTGGTGTCAGACGGTTGGGGAAGCCCGGCCGCTCGGTGCCGTCTGGACGGCTCTTGAGCTGAGGTTTCCGAGGTTGGAGGATGTGATGGCCAAAGCGCCGACGACGGGGCTGGGTGGGACCGGCCATCCGCGCGAACGGCCGGCTCCGGATTGTGGGCACCTTGGATTCCCGCCGTTCGCGGTGCCACCGGCTCGAAAGCTGGCGGTAAGCCCCGAGCGCCGCGCGAGGGTACTCGGCACCGTCCAGGAGATCAGCGAAGCCGCCGCGGACATGGAAGGCTGTGGACGGCTACTGGAATGCATTTCGGACGAACTTCACGCCGAGCAAGCCGTCTTGATCTTGTGCAATCCGCTCACAAGAGAGTTGGAGTTCGTTGTTCACAATCAGGATCCCGCTGTGCCGAAGTGCTATGCGGACTACTACTGTAATCTCGACCCTACGGGACTACCTGATTACGTAAGGGGCAGGGGCAGCTTACCGGGCAATCCTCCCACCTACGCAGTGTCCGACCTCAATGAGGTCGTCGACTACCGCTCATTGGTTCGCACAGAGTTCTACAACGATTTCCTGAGGAACGCCGAGATCCACTACGACCTTGTTGCGTTTGTATCGCCGAGCTTGTCGACGCGCGGCGCGCTCTGCCTCCACCGCGCCCGCCAACGCAATCCGTTCTCTGCGGAGGAAGTAGCTGTTCTTGACATCATTGCTCCCTTCGTCGGCAATCACTTGGAGAAGATGTTCTCAGCGAGTCTTCGCTCCGTCTTACAGACGGCTGAAGACAAGGGCGTCATCGTCTGCGACACGCACGGGCGAGTGCTGTTTTGCAACGATGCAGCGAGAGCTCTCTGCTCGCCAGTCGGCGAGGTCACCGGTACGAGAGGCCTGGTGGCGGAGACCTCTTTTGTCGGGTACACCCTGAGCAGTCCCGACGCTCTGGCTGAGACCTGCAACGTGGGGGTCAACTCCCGCGAGGTCACTTTGGATCAGGGAACTCTGGCCCGGCTCATCACCCTGGAGCCGCAAGATGGGATGGGAGGGCGGTGGACCGAGTCGCTCAAGGAACGTTTTGCGCTGAGCGATCGGGAGATCGAAGTGCTCAACCGGGTAATGGCCGGGGGGACCAACAGGGAGATCTCTCAGGCGTTGTTTATCGCCGAATGCACCGTGAAGAAACACATACAGAATATCGCGGCCAAGGTTGGGGCGCGGACCCGTACGTCAATTGCCCACACTGTACGGCAGGAGGTCAGCTCCCCACGCTGAGTGCCATTGTTCAGCGGCTTGTGTGCCAGTCCGCCATACAGGATGGGAGGGTAAAATCATACTTTTGGATACTTTCCCAAAGCCTGTACTTCTGATGAAATGGAAGGATAGTGAGGCGCTCTTGATTCCCGGTTAGAGTCTTCGATGTGGCTGTGGTCGCGAGGATCTTAAGGAGGTGGGTTCGAGCAGAAGCCAACGGGGTTCCACAGGGAAAAAAATACCGCTTAGCAGGGAGACATTGGGGGGAACAATGATGCCAAGAAGAAAGACTCCCGTACTGCTCTTAAGCCTCGTCGCCGTTCTAGCCTTGCTTCTGTTTAGCGTGGCCGCTTGCGGCGGCGAAGAGGAAACGACCACGACGGCAGGGGCGACGACGACGGCAGGTGAAGCCACGACGACCACCGCCCCGCCCGACACGGGCTCCTCTACCACGGCCGCCCCATCTGGAGAGGTGAAGACGCTCAAGATCGGCGCCATCATGCCCCTGACCGGTCCTCTGTCCGTAGTCGCCCTTTCGTTCACCCGCGCTTGGGAGCTCTACGCCGATGACGTGAACAATGCAGGTGGGGTCCTGATCGGCGGCGACACCTACAAGGTGGAGTTCATCAACGAAGACAGCAAGGGATCCGCGGAGGGCGCCAGCACCGCGGCAACCAAGCTGGTGAACCAGGACAAGGTGGATCTGGTCATCGGCGCGATTCTGGAGAGCGAGATGGCCGCCATCAACCAGGTGACGGAAGCGGCTGGGGTTCTGTACGCGCAGGCGAACGCGAACATCCCGGGTGCGCCTCAGGATGTCGGCCCCGACAAGCCTCTTCAGGTCCGTCCCTTCATCAACCACGACGATACCCAGCCAATCGACCTCGATTACATTGTTGCGACCTATCCACAGGCCAAGAAGATAGCGCTGTCCGTCCCGGACATCGGTTATGAGGGCATGGTCGAAAGGATCCAAGCTCAAGCGACCGAACGGGGGATGGAGATAGTAGCGCAGGAGACGTGGACGTGGGGGACGACCGACTTCCTCCCGGTGATGACCAAGCTGAACGGGGCCGGTCCGGATATCATCTGGGCCATGGTCAGTGGCCAGGCGAACGACCAGCTCAAGGCGGCGCGCCAGCTGGGCTTCAAGGGCGTCTTCGTGTCGAACTCGCCGCTGGGTGCCGATGTCTTCCAAGTGACCGTCCAAGACCCCGCAATGCTCACGGACGTCCTCTGCAACAGCATCGACGTCACTCACCCGACTCCAGAGATCCAGAAGCTCATGGACGGCTGGAAGGCCAAGTGGCCGAACGATCCGTTCATCTCCGATGCCGCGCACGCCTACGACATGCCCTGGGTGATGGTCCAGGTCATGCAGAAGGCGGGAACGACCGATGCAGCCACAGTAGTGAGCACCATGGAAAGCATGACGAATCCCGGCGATCTCCAGACTCTGCACGGCCCCGGGCACATCGGTGGCATGGACCGGTTCGGCGTGAACCGGGTCCTTTACAGGCCTCTCCCGCTCAGCCGCCTGATGAACGGCCAGATCGAATTCATCGGATTCCAGGAGCCTGTCCAGGAGTAGCCCGTTACTTTGCACGATCCGGGCAAGGGTCACAAGAGAACAGTAGAGAAGGAAGGCCGGTTCAAACAGCCCGAGCGGCCGACGACCGCGCCGGCGGCTGGACGACCGGCCTTCCCTCGATTCTGCCAAGGAGCCTGATTGGACTCAATTGATCTCTGGTTGCAGGCAACGGTCAACGGGATAGCCCTCGGCTGGCTCTATGTGTTGATGGCCCTGGGCCTCACGTTGATCTTGAGCATCATGGGCATCCTCCAACTCGCTCACGGCGAGATCTACATGCTGGGGGCGTTTGCGGCTTACTATCTCGTAGGGAAGGGGCTGGGCCTCTACCCGGCGATCGCCGTTGCCATGGTCATGATGGCAGTATTCGGGGTTCTACTGGAACGAGGGCTCTTCCGACCCCGGCCGGGTCGCGACCCGGTGCTCAGTTCTATCGTCATCTCCACAGGCCTGACCTTGATACTGACCAGCGCGATCGTCGTCGCGTTTGGACTCTACACAAAGAGCCTACCCTATCTCATCTCAGGCTCTTTCGATCTTTTCGGAGCTGGAATCCCGAAAGACCGGATTCTGGCCATCGGCTTTTCGGTAGTCGCGCTGCTGATCCTGTACGCCTTTCTCAAACGGACCCGGCTCGGATTGGCGATGGTCGCAAGTGCCCAGAACCGTGAAGGCTCCTTCCTCAAAGGCATCAATCCAAATAGGATGTCCATGTCCGCCATGGCGATCGGGTGTGCTCTCGCCGCGCTAGCCGGGACTCTGGCCGGATCTATCCTGCAGTTGCAGCCCTATATGGGCGGACTGCCCATGATCAAAGGCCTCGTGATCATCGTGCTGGGCGGCTTGGGCAGCATCCCCGGCGCTGTGATCGGAGGTCTGGTGCTGGGTCTCATCGACGGTATCGTGCCGGTGTTCTTCAGCCCGGCGGTAGCGTCGGTGGCTCCCCTGATTATCGTCATTCTGGTTCTGCTCTTCAGACCGAAGGGACTCCTCGGCCATGACTAAGAGCGGACTGGCGAAGGTCGCCCTGTGGGTGGCGGTAGTCGTGGTGGTGTTTCTTATGCCTCAGCTTCTCTCGGGCAACCAGTACTGGCTGACCGTCTTGTGCTTACTTGCCATCAACACTCTGATGGTCAGCAGTCTCCGCAGTGTGACTCTGATCAACGAGATCTCGCTCGGGCAGGTAGGATTCGCGGTGATAGCAGCCTACACCCATGCCACTCTCATGATGAAGGTGGGCATCTCTTTCTGGCCGTCACTGCTCATCAGCGGTCTGTTTTCCGCCTTGGTAGCCCTGCTACTTGCGTACCCCTTTCTCAAGGTCAAGGGGATTTACTTCTCCATCCTCACTCTTCTGACCGCCGAGACCTTCCGGCTGGTGGCCTATTACTGGACCTCTATCACCGGCGGCTCGTTGGGGCTGACCGGGGTCCCGGGCCCGGGAAAGCAGAACATACCGTTTGTCGGAGAGGTTGACTTCGACAGGCCTAACAACTACTACTACATCGCCGTCGGCGTGGTTCTGGTCGCTCTGCTGATCCTCTACTACGCGGAGCGCGCATACATCAGTTTCCAGTGGAGGGCGATCAAGGACGACAACACTCTGGCCGGCGCAATAGGGATCAACGTCATCGGCTACAAGATGGTGAATTTCGTCCTTGCCGCGTTCATGGCGGGCATCTCCGGGGCGTTGTTCGCTTCGTTCCAGCATAATCTGAGTCCGGACACCACCTCTCGGTTCTCTGTCACCATGTCTATCTACCTCCTGGTGTACATGGTGGTGGGAGGCAAGAACTACTTCATCGGCCCACTGGTGGGTACCACGGTGCTTACGCTACTGGCCGAGAACACTCGGTCTATGCAGCAATATCAGCCGATGATCACCGGCGCTATCGCTATCCTAGTGATGATCTTCATGCCGACGGGCCTGGTGGGGCTGCCGGCGCAGATCCAGAAGTGGAGGCGGGGAAGACGAGCGGTACGGACTTCGTCGGTCAGGGGGCCGGAGGGGGCCGACGCCGACCTCATGTCGGATGAGGCTGTCGCTGTCGCAGGCGAAGAGCGGGACGAGGGGTGATGGCGATGGCCCTGCTCGAAGTCAACCGAGTCAGTCGAAACTTCGGAGGGCTGGCTGCCGTGAACCGGGTCGATCTGACTGTCGATCAGGGAGAGATCCTCGGCCTTATCGGCCCCAACGGCGCGGGTAAGAGCACCTTGCTCAATCTGATCGACGGGACCCTCCGCGCTTCGGCGGGGACCATTCTGTTCCAGGGGCACGACATCACGCGCTATCCGCCTCACCGCCGGGCTCAAATGGGAATAGCCCGGGTCTTCCAGAGGAACGCGCTGTTCAAGAGCATGACCGTGCTCGAGAACGTACTGGCCGGGTCGTACCTTCACGCCAAGCACGGGCCACTGGCTGTTATCGGAAGAAGCTATCAGTATGTCAGGAGACAGCCGGATGTGGTCGCCCGCTGCATGGAACTGCTGGGGTTCGTCGGCCTCGTCGACAAGGCGGACGAATTGTGTACGAACCTGCCCCATGGCAGCCAGCGGGAGCTGTGCGTCGCGGTCGCTCTTGCTTCCGACCCCACCCTCTTGCTGCTCGATGAGCCCCTCACCGGTATGAACGCCGAGGAGACCGCCTCGATGATCGGGATCATCCAGAACGTCAACAGCTCGAGGGGGACCACCATCATCGTCGTGGAGCACAACGTGCGCGCCGTTCTGGGTCTTTGCGCCAGGAGCGTCGTACTCAACTACGGGGAGAAGTTGGTGGAAGGAACGCCCCACGAATGTGTGGCGGACCCCGCGGTCATCGAGGCCTACCTAGGGACCGATTCCGATGTGGCTTGAGATCAAGGACCTCGCCGTCCGGTACGAAGGCGCGGAGGTCATCAAAGGCGTCTCTATGCACCTCGAACCGGGCGAGATCGTGACTCTGATCGGTAGCAATGGGGCGGGCAAGTCCACCATCTTGCGAACCATATCGGGGCTCAAGGCTCCGGCCAGAGGAGAAATCTGGTTCGATGGCACCCGGGTCGACGGCCAGAAGCCCCAAAGCATCGTGAAGAAGGGGATTGTCCAGGTCCCGCAGGACAGGGGTCTCTTTCCGTACATGTCGGTCGCCGAGAACCTCAAAGTCGGAGCCTATCTGCGGAAAGACCGCAGGGCCACCGCCAAAGATCTGGAAGAGATCCTGGGGCATTTTCCCCGGCTGCGGGAGCGCGCCCGGCAGCAGGCATCGACACTGAGCGGCGGGGAGCAGCAGATGTTGGCGATTGCCACCGCGGTAATGTGCCGTCCCCGCGTACTCCTATTGGATGAGCCCTCCATGGGGCTGTCACCGCTAATGGTGACCGAGATCGCCAAAATAATCAGAGAGATAAACGAGGCAGGAACGACGGTGTTGCTCGTCGAGCAGAACTCGCGGTTGGCCTTGAGGCTGGCCGCGAGGGCCTACGTGCTTGAGACCGGCAACATCGTCCTGCAGGGGTCGGCCGATGAGCTGCTGCACAGCGAACATGTGCGCAAGGCCTATCTGGGCGCGTAGCTTTGGGGTGGGCGCGGCGAGGACATTCGTCATAGACACTCAAAAGGGAGGGCGGCGTGGACGCTGGCCATGCGCCCCGGGCCAGACTCTCCTTGAAGACGGACCGCATCTCGCCTGAACGAACGAGGAAGGAGATTCTCAAATGGGTGGTTGGGCGGCTGATTTTATCTATCTCAACGGAAAAGTGCTTACGGCCGACCCCGAAGACTCCCTGGCCGAAGCCTTGGCTGTTAAAGGCGACAAGATCCTGGCTGTCGGCTCCGATAGCGAGATCCGGGAACTGGCGGGCGGCTCGACCGAGGTGATCGACCTTGGCCGGAAGACGATCCTGCCGGGAATCAACGACTCCCATACCCATTCCGCCATGTACGGGGGAAGCCGACCTCCGCTCACCCTGGACGTGAGTTTCCCTGCGGTCAGATCCATTGCCGACATCAAGGAAGCGGTGCGCGCGAGAGCCGCGACGATCAAGCCGGGGGAATGGATACGGGGTAACGGCTGGGACTACGGCTACCTGGCGGAGAGCCTAGCCGACCGCTCTCGGGTACTTACTCGGTGGGATCTAGACGAGGTGGCGCCCGACAATCCCACATTCCTTGTGGATTTCAGCCAGCACCGGTTGGTCGCGAACAGTCGCGCCTTGGAGTTAGCCGGCATCACTCGGGAAACCACGACGGAGCCTGGCTCGGAGATAGTCAAGGATTCAGCCAGCGGTGAGCTCACCGGAATGCTTGTCGAGCTACCGGCGCAGGGGCTGTTGATGAGAGTGGTGCCCCTGTGGACGAGGGAAGAGAAGCGGGCGGCCATCCTCAACGTGATGCAGATGATGAATGCTCGCGGCATCACCAGCGTTACCGATGCCGCCCTCGGGGCGGGCGGTATGGCCTTTCAGGGTGGCATGCTCGGGTCGGAGTGCATCAGTGTCTACAATGATCTTCACAATGAAGAGGCCTTGACGCTGCGCGTCAACATCCTCTATCTCTTCGGGTCGTACGGGGCCATCTCACTGAAGGATTTCGAAGAGACCATCCCTGCGTTGGGGATCCACAGCGGCTTCGGCGACGAGTGGCTGAAGATCGGCGGGATCAAGCTCTTCGCCGATGGCATCCCCCAGACCAAGACTGCCTGGATGCACGAGGAGTACCCCGGCGGGGGCAATGGCAGCTTGGTGATGCCGGGCGCAACCGACCAAGAACGCCAGGAGCAACTGATCAGCATGATCGCCTTCGCACACAAGAACGGCTTTCAATGCGGTATCCATGCTGTCGGCGATCGGGCGATCGAGACCTGTATAGACGGCTTCCTCAATGCGCAGGAGCAAGACTCACAACAGCTTCGCCACTACCTCATCCACTGCGACCTGATCACCGACGCCGACATCCGGCGTATAGCCGCCAATAACATCGGCGTGGCGGCTCAGCCGATACTCAAGTGGGTGTTTTCCGACGCCATCGACGAGATGCTCGGCATCGAGCGTTCGGAACGACAGTTCCCACTGCGCCGCTTGCTGGACGCGGGGGTGAATGTGAGTCTCTCTTCCGATGCGCCGGTGACAGCTCCCGACTGGCTGCAGGGAGTGGAAGCGGCGGTTCTGAGGAAGTCCAAAGCCTCGGGGACCGTCCGGGGCCCAGACCAGTGCATCACCACCGCGGAGGCCATCCGGGGGTACACCATGGGCGGCGCGTGGCAGGACCACATGGAGAAGCGCAAGGGGTCGCTCGAGCCGGGCAAACTGGCCGATTTCTGCGTCCTTGACCAAGATATCCTGTCGGTCCCCCCGGAAGAGATCCACACTATCTCCAATGTGGCCACCGTGGTCGGAGGCCGGTTGGTGTACGACGTAGGCCTGAAGGGCTAGGCGGTCCGTCGCCACCTGTTGAGCCGGCCGCGGTCAACGGCGACTGGCATTCGTCACTTTCCAATCTCGGGGAGAACAGCCTCCCAACGCCAGGCTGCTCCGCTTGGTGTCACATGGCCCAGACCGGGGAAAGGAAAGTGAAACGCCATTACCAGGGACTTGTTCGTGGAGGCGACGTCAAGGAGTTGCCGCCGAGTCTCGACAAGCTGGTCGGGCAGCATGTCGACTACTGCGACCCACTCGGGTTCCTCTACGTGAACGGGGTGCAAGACCAGGTCGGCTACGCACAGCAGATCTTCGCCGGCCGAATCGATACGTACTGCGAGGTGTCCCGGAGTGTGGCCAGGCGCAGGAGTCACACGGACGCCGGGGACGATCTCCTTCTCCCCACTGACCAGGTCGACCCTGTTCTGCAGGGGGGAAAGGTTTCGCCGGGCGGTATCGACCAGGATGTCCCTGCTGTGCTCGGGCACCTCGCGCTCGGCCGCTCCCCCCGTCCAGAAGTCCCACTCTGCCCGGGCGATGACCCATCGCGCATAGGGGAAGACCAAGTCCCCCAGAGCGTTGGTGTTCCCACCCAGGTGGTCCGGATGCCCGTGGGTGAGGATGACCTGCTCGACCTGATCGGGTTTGATCCCGGCGAGACCCAGGCTCTCTAGAAGGTTTCCGGTGTCGGGGCCGAGCGCACCTGCGCCGGTGTCTACCAACACGACTCGTCCTCCGGATTGGACCAAGAGGCAGGTATAGCATGTCGTCAGGCTCTCCCAGTGCTCGACCTCGGTCCCATGGGCGGCGAGTGCGTCGCTCAAACGAGGCCGAGGGGCGTTCGCAAAGAACATGTCCGCCGGGGGAGGAAACATGGGAGGACCATAGGTGAAGGTGCCATCGCTGAGTGCTGCACATTCGATGTCGCCAACTCTGAAGTGATAGGTGCTCGGTTCCATCTCTTCACCTCGAGATTCTGCGGACCGATCCACCGGCCCTATGCAAGCCGCCGCCGGACTCGTCCAGATGCGGCCGCAAGGTTGGGTGCTCTATGCACAAGAATAGTACAAACGCAGAGGCCTAGGGCCTATTTCAGCCTCACCCGCCGGCCTACGCGACGGCCGTCGCCTCCAACTCGATCATGGCCTCCGGCCAAGCAAGCCCCACTACGCCGACGAGCGTCGACGCGGGTTTGCAGCCGGCTGCCTTGAGACGGACCCCTACGTTGGGCACAGCCTTGAGGAACTCGGGAATGTCGGTGACGAAATAGTTGAGGCGCACCAGGTCGCCGAGGGTCAGACCCGCCTCGGCCAGGACCCGCTCGAGGTTATCCAGAGCTCGGTGGAACTGGGCCTCCATGTCCCCTGGATGTAGCGGTCTGCCGTCTGCGTCGACCGACGCCTGACCCGCACAGTAGACCACCCTCTGTGCTCCCGTGACCTCGATGGCGTGGGAAAAGTCAAACTCGTCCTGCCAGGTCCAGGGGTCGATTGTTCTCCGTTCCACGATCGGCTCCTTTCCGGAAGCTTCGCCGACGGCCGCGGCGGCTCCCATTTCGGCCACGAGGCTTCTGCGGCAACACAACCATAGTCCATCCGTCTTCTGCCGCCAAGCCGGCAAAAGCTGTACGATGTAGGTGGCCGTACGCCGACCGTAGCGGGCGAATCCTCGGGGTCTCGGGAGGTCTTGGCATGTACAAGACGATGCTGGTTTTGCTGGACGGCTCGGAACTGGCCGAGGTGGTCCTCAAGTACGCGCAGGAGCTCTCCGGAAGGTTGCACATAGACCTGGAGTTACTGCATGTCTGCGATCCGCACGAGGCCGAGCAACTGCCCATGCGTAAGGCCTATATGGAGCATATGGCGGAGACCATGTGCGCCAGGGCCCAAGAGATCAGTTCCAGGTACGGAGGCGAATCGCTCGCCGAGTGCATCCGTGCCCAAGGCAATGTCGTCGTCGGGAACCCGGCCGAGGAGATCATCAAGTACGTCGCCGAGAACGATGTAGATCTGGTGATGCTGTCTACGCACGGACGATCGGGGATCGGCTCCTGGGATCTCGGTAGCGTCGCCACCAAGGTCATCCACGCTTCGCACGCTCCTATCTGGCTGGTCCCGTCCGAACTCCGCGAAGAGGTCATCCTGGATACCTTACCTATGAGGACTTTGGTGATCCCGTTGAGCGGTTCGAAGCAGTCGGAAGCGGTGATCCCTCATGCCGTCGCCGTCGCCAAGCAAAGGGGTGGGGAATCGCAGCTCATCTTCCTGTACGTCGACGACCAGGACTACATAGTCGTGAGCCGGTCGGCTCTTCACGATAGGGAAGAACACCGAGCCAGGATGCAGGCCTACCTCGACGGGGTGGCGGAGTCGGTGAAGGAAGACGGTCTAGCGGCCCGAGGAGAGATGCTGACAGGAGATCCGGCCCCCACGATCATCGAATTCCTGAAGGAGAACCCGGCCCAGTTGATCGCTATGGCCACTCGCGGTCACACCGGTCTCAGCAGGATGGTCTTCGGAAGCGTGACAGAGAACGTCGTCCACCTGGTGAAGAAGACGCCGATGCTGCTGGTGGGATAGGGCGTTGGCTTCCTCCTGGGGCGGCAAACAGGGGGTTGATCCGCTACGACTGGAACGACTCGAGCGACCGCGCGATCTCGGGCGCGGCGCGAAGCAGACGGGTGTCTTCCGTGAAGACGGGAGCACGTAGGGTCTCCGCGGTCGCCAGGTAGCAGGCGTCGTAGGCGCTGATGCGAAGTTTCGTGCCTATCTCCAGGATGCGGGCAGCGGGTGGGGCCTGGTCGACCATGCGGACGAGTCTGACCCCGCTGTCCAGTGCTGCCAGGGCCGTCTCAAACAGGAGGGCGCGCTGCCTGATGAGCCGGCAGAACACGTTCGTGAGCTCGTAGAGCAGCAGCTGCGGGGCGTGCCAATCATGGTCGAAGGTCCAGAGGTCACGGGCCTGAGCGGTCTTCTCCCCCTCGACAAGGAGATAGACGACGACGTTTGCGTCGACTACGAGCATCGCCGCCGCGACCCCGGGGCTGCGAGTTGCCGGACCGCCTTCAGCTCGCACTCAAGCATCGGCTACGGGCTCTATGCGCGACCATCATCGATGGCCCGCTCGAGCCAATCCGGCGTCAGCGAGAAGGCCGCCTTGACGGGTGGCGGCAATTCGGGAGGCCGTGGCGCGAGAGCTCCTTCGAGCAGGGCGATGACCTCCTTGCTCATCGACCGACGGTCGCGCGCAGCCGCCTCCCGCAAGCGCTCGTGGAGTTCGGGCGGGATGTCCTTGATCAATATTGAAGGCATACCCGCATTGTATACCATAATGTTACCGTTCTGGTATCAAACCACTGCTACGGGGCTCAGGCTAGTGCGCCTGACGCTGAGGGACGACCACCCTTGGTTGGAGGCTGACGAGTGTTGCGTTGCTCGCTTGTGGCCGCGCGGCCCCTTCGGCTCGTATCCACCATGGTTTGAGCTCTACGGTATTTCCGCCAGCAGTTGCCAGGCTTTGGCGACGCGGTTGCGCGAAACGGGATGACGCAGTTGGCAAGGATCCAGGTCGGCTATCCGCACCCGGTCGAGCCCGTCTGCATCCTTGAGTACCCAGAGCACCCGCAGCATCGATTCGGCGTCACCCATCGTTTCGGCTCGTCGGAGGGCGGTCTCGTCGGGCACCGAGTGTAGTTCGACGGCGAAGAGGAGACATGCCAGGATTTGCGGATCGACTTCTCCTGCCAGTCCCAGTTCATGGATCCTGGCCACACTCTTTGCTCCATGGTCCGGCTCGCGGCCATCCTGAGTGCGACCGATATCGTGCCAGGCGACGGCGAGCACCAGGGATTCGAACTCGGGGGCCGTGAGATCCGACGTGGCCGCGATCTCACAAGCGTGGATGAGGACCCTCCGCGTGTGCGAGAGACCGTGGATGCTTTCCGGCCTCTCGAACCACCGACGCTCTATCGGGAAGGAGCGGGGATCGAACGACTCCGCACGGGACTCAGGACTCAAGGCGCCATCACTCTTCGGAGGGACGGGACTCCAGACACTACCTGGCCAACCTCCGGGCGAAGTCCATGAGCCTCTCCAAGTCTTCTGGGGACAGAGAGGGGAGGAGCGCTTCCAGTTCCATGAGCGCCGAACGCAGGTTCCGGTCCGGGCCTCGGAAGCTCGGCCGCATGGCATAGTGGCGCGGGGGAGCGGAGCGGAGTTGTAACTCGAAGCGGTCGAGGGCCGGAGATGGATCCTCCGCCTCGGTCCCGCGACGGGGTGGTGCGGGCGACGCGGCGGAGAGAGCGTCGTATGTCGGCAATGGCCGCTGCAGCATCCTATCCTGTAACGTCGATCGCTCCTGCGCCAACTCCGCCGTCTCCACGCGGTCCTCAGCGGCTTGGATGAGCTGGGACAAGCGCATGCCCAAAGCACTCGCGATGGGACCCAGCACCGAGGAGGAAGGGGGCTTGTTGCCGTTCTCGATCTCGGTGAGGTAGGAGTACGAGATCCCCGCCTCTTGGGCCAGGGTCCGTCGATCGATGCCGAGATCGGTACGGATGACCTTTATGGTCCGTCCCAGCGCCTCGAGGAAGGCCGGGCTGGAGTGAAACCGGTCGTCGTCCCGCGGTGTCCTTGGCATTCGTTCTCCCGTCCGAGCCCTCTGTCACACTGAAATCAATAATACCACGCTGGTGGTAGCTCAGTCACGCCGACAATGGTCATATGCCACTGCAGGTGAGATAATATCGCCTACAGTGATACACAGAGTCTTTCCCCGCCCTACTCGACGGGGAAGTGAGAAAGGGAGGTCGGCATGCGCACACAGACACTGAGAGAGACGCTGGGCGAGCTTCGGCTTGGGAAAGCGCTGGCAGAGGGCCCTCTCTCCATGCTGCCGCTTCGCGCCAAGACCGAGGTCAGGGCCCGCTACGTGCTGCTGGAGAAGGCTATCGAGCGGGGTCGGCTCACCATCACCGAGCTGGATGACGCCGGTTCCGTTCCCTATCTGGTGGCCCGCAACAGGGGCCCTTGGCCGGTCCTGGTCTTCGACGGCGAGGAACTGGTGGGGGCGAAACAGAACCGCATCGCCAACGCCACCATCATGGTGGGGGTGGGTAAGACGGTCCTGCCGGTGTCCTGCGTGGAGCAAGGGCGTTGGAGCCGGCGAAGCCACGCCTTCTCCGCCGGGGAGTACGCCAGTCACCCCAGCCTCCGCTCGCTCAAGGAGCGCCAAGTGCGCGAGGCGAGCCTGGCCGCGGCGGTCCAGGAACGGCGCCGGCCGGCCCCCGGCCGTACGGCGGGCGCCGGTGCGCCGGACTTCCGAGCCGAGACGGCCCAGCAGGTACGGGCGGAACGGTTTCGCTCCAAACAGGGTGAGGTCTGGGACGAGGTGGAGAAGACGGTGCATGCCTTGAGTGCTCACGCGCCCACCCGGGCGATGGCCGACAGCTACGAAGCGGGCAAGGACGAGGTAGAGCGCTTGATGGAGGTCTTCAGCCCCGACTCCCTGTTTCCTGCGGCGGATGTAGTGGGAGCGGTCGTGTTCTGGGACGGCGACCTCGTCTGCCTGGATCTACTTCAGCCGGCCAAGCGCTTCCGCCAGCTCTACCCCAAGCTGCTCCGCGGCTATGCCTTCGAGGCCGTGATGTACACGAAACTGGGCGACGAACCCGGCGTCAAACCCGGCGTCAAAGCGAAAGCGCACAAAGACTTCGATCCCGAGGCCTCTACTTTGCGCCTCCTGGCCGAGATCCTGGAGGCGGAGGTCGACGAGCAGGCGGGTATCGACTTGGGAGAGGATCTCCGTCTCGAGACCGAGCGGGTCTCCGGCGCCGGCCTCGCCTGGGAGCGGGAACTCATCCAGTTGTCGGTCTTCCCGAGGAAGGTGGTTTGAAGTAGAGTCCGTTCATGCGCACCTTCGTCATAGCAGATGCCCACGGATATCCGGAGCTTATCCAGAGCGCTCTTCGCCACGGCGGCTTCGAACCCGGGGAGGATGACTTCGTGTACGCCGGGGACCTGCTCGATCGCGGCCCCGACGCCGCCGGCTGCATTGCGTTGGTAGAGAGCTACGCTACCGAAGTGCTCCTGGGTAACCACGACGTGGCGGCGCTGCTGGAGCTCGAGGTGTATCCGCAGAACAGGGAGAGCCCAAGCCTGCGCCCCTTCTTCAGGGAGAAGGTGCTGAACCCTGATCGATCAAGAGCCTGGAAGGTGGCTACTTGTGTCGATGGGGTGTTGATCACCCACGCCGGAGTCTCTGAAGAGTACGAACGGGTCTTCAAAGAGGGATGCGGGTCCGACCCGACCTGCTTGGCCGATTACCTGAACGCGACCTTTCTCACGCTGGTCGAGCGCCGGCCTCCGGTCCGGGACTGGTTCGAGCACGATATGCTGGACGACAATGGTCTGTTTTGGTTTCGGCCCCGGCCCTACTCCCGGCTTGCCCCCTTGCCCGGCTGCATCCAGGTGGTGGGCCATACACCTCCTCTGCCCTATCTAGAGGTGAGCGGCTTCTATATGATCGATCCCTGCGCTTGGGAATGGGAACTGACAGGCGCCCCCGGATACTTCCGTTACGCAGTGATCGAGACCGGCCGGGTCAGGGTCGAGGAGGGGACGCTTCTGGACGACGCCGCTCCGCTCGAAACGGGGATCCCACCTGGGCCGGCTAGCGAAGAGTGACCGGTTCGTGACGCAACGACCAACCCTCAAGGGGGTGAGAGACGTGGCCATCGCCGTGCGCATCTTCTCCGACTACATCTGACCCTACTGCTACATCGGCACGGGCATTGTCGATAAGCTGAAGCACGAGTTCCCTTTGGAGGACACCTGGATCAGCTACGAGATCCACCCCGAGACTCCGCCCGAGGGCGTGCTCCTCGAGCGCCTGTTCGGCCCGGGGGTCGGGCAGAGCCAAGAAGGCCAGCGCCGCCGCTGCGACGAACTCGGTCTCCCGTTCATACCGCCTCGCCTCCTCTCCAACTCCCGGCTGGTGGTCGAGGCGGCCGAGTTCGCCCGGGACGCCGGCAGACATCCGGAGTTCCATCGGGCGGCGCTTGCCGCATACTTCGGTCACTCTCGGGACATAGGCAATCTCGAGGTGCTGAGTGAACTGGCGGCGGAGGTGGGTCTCGATCGTGTCGCTCTGCGGAGGGAGTTGGCCGCCGGTCGCTATGCGGACGCGCGCGAGGCTTCCCACGAGGAAGCTCGTAGATCGGGTGTCACCGCTGTTCCCACCTATATCATCGCGGGAGGGGCCAGGGTGGTGGGCGCCCAGTCGCTCGACCATTTTCGCGGGCTGCTCGAGAGTATGATCGAGAGCGAGAGTCTCTAGCCCGTTCTGAGATGGCAACGGGGGAACACCTACACAAGGGGGTCGGTCATGCCCGTCATCACCGTTGAAGGTCCGCCAATCGCCGACTTGGACAAGAAGCGCAAGCTGGCCCGGGACTTCACGGAGGCCGCTTCGGAAGCCTTCGGGCTTCCCGAAGAGACCATCGTCGTCATCCTCCACGAGACGAGCCCCGAATGCGTGGCAAGCGGAGGGGAGCTCATCTGCGACCATCACCGGGCGCCGGCATAGGCCGTCAGCAGCGATTGCTGTAATCACTTACATCACGTATGATTACAGTGTAATCTCACTCGCACCCCAGGGGGGAGCGATGATACGCACGCAGATCCAACTCACCGAAGAGCAGGCCCGGCGGCTTCGCGAGGAAGCGCGCCGCTCCGGTCGGTCTGTCGCCGAGCTGATCCGGCGTAGTGTCGACCGGTACCTGGAGGACGACGTCGCCCCCGTTCTGGGTAGTCGCCGCCGGCTGTTCGCTCTCGAGGTGGTCGGCGCCTTTCGCTCGGGGAGGACCGATATCGCCGAGAAGCACGACGAATACCTTGAAGAAAGCTACCGATGACGGCCGGCGGCGTTGGGGACCTCTCCAGCGGCGTGGGTGAGCCGTCGACGATGAGCGAGCCTGTGTTTCTGGATACCTCTGGGATCTACGCGGTCTTCGACGGGGACGACTCGCACCACCGTGCTGCAGCCGAGGCATGGCAGGCGCTGGTACGATCCGGCGCCTCCTTGCACACCAGTAGCTACGTCCTTGTGGAAACGATCGCTCTGCTGCAACGGCGCCTGGGAACGGGAGCCGTCGACGCGCTCGCCACCTATGTGCTCCCGTGGGTCAAGGTGGTGTGGGTGGACGAGCGCATGCACGAGCAGGCCTTGGCCGCCGTGCTGGCCGGGGGAAAGCGCGAGGTCGGCCTGGTCGATTGTGCGAGCTTCGTTCTCATGCGCCGGCTGGGCGTCCGCGCGGCGTTCACGGTCGACAGGCATTTCGCCCAGCAGGGCTTCACGGTGATGCCCTAGAAGCGCCGCTCTCCTAGGATGAACTTCAGCCGGTCGCCCGGGGTGGTCGTTCGACCATCCCCGAGCTGAACCGCCGGCTGTCCGCCTTCCTAGTGGATCTCCTCGCCGAAGGTCACATGGATCTCTGAGGTCAGGCTGTTCATCTTGGCCGTGAAGGCTTTGTACTCTTCGGTCGCAGTGTCCTTGTTCTTGAAGTCTTCCAAGCTCTTGAGGTGCACGATCCCGACGTACCGGAACGGGACCACCCCGGAGCGGCTGTCGTCGATCCTTACCAGCTCGTATTTCTCCACCGAAGGCATGCTGTCGATATACGGGCCCTTTTCCTCGTCCACGTATTTCTTGAATTCCTCATCGGTCACATGCGGTGCGAGGTTGTAGAGGATGATCTCTTTGGCCATCTGACCACTCCTTTCGGGAGACTGCTTGTTCTCAGTGCTTGATTCTACTACGGACGCCGTGTCGTCAGGGAGCCGTAAGAAACCTCCGAACGGCTTCCGCCACTTCCTGGGGCCGGTCCCGTTGGGGAGTGTGACCTCCGGCGAGCGAGACGACCTCGGTTCGCACGCCTCATGCGGGATCCTCGGACCTCTGACCGATTATGGACCAGTGCCTATCTGCCGGATCGTCGGTCGTCCGGGACCCCGTTTCCAAAGTCTCTGCCTCCTCGAGGTCTTTGGGTGCAGAGGACGCCCGGGGCCTCGCGGGTGACCAAGTTCTCCTGCTTTCTTATCTCGAGCAATTTGCGGGGATTTCGTGTGAGGACCTCTTGCGTCGCCGGGCGCGATTTGCCATGGTAGGCAGAGAGACGATCGTCAGTTAAACAGGCGAGAAGATACCTTCGGTCGCAGCCCACTGAAGCGCCGCTGCAGGGCAAGGCGCACCCTCGATTCTCCGTTCACGGCCCCACCTAGCTCCGCAAGTCAACTCGAAACTCGACCTCCGCAAGCAACCTCCGCGAGCAGCGCAAACGTCAAGCTCCAGAGGGTAGATCCCATCATGAATGGGCGAGTTGTCAAAGCACAGGCGGAAGAGGCATCTGTTCCGCGCTCCTCGCGCTGGTCCGGGTGCACGGCTGGCGGGCGCACGACCGGCAGCCGCATGAACGATCAGGTGTTCGGTGTAGCCCTCGTCGACCGCCATGGCAACCTGCTGGGTGCGGGTACCGCCGGGAACCTGGCTGGGGAAGTCGAGGTGCCGCCTAGCGTAGACCTGCGCAAGGAGGATCTCAGATCCTATTTCGACCGAGGTCTTAATGGCGCCGGGGGACGGAGGTTCCCTCTCGTGTCGGCCACTTGGGTCCAGGTCAAGAGCAAACGGGTGCGGGTGGGCATCTACATGGAATCGGGCGAGTGGCTCGTCAACCCGGAACGGCTCGACCTCGACGTGGGGCGTATTGCCGCCATTCTCAGCAGTCAGGGCGTCGCGTAGGCGTTCCGTGGCGACGCCGCTATGAGCAGTGGGAAGGGATGCCACTAGGGGATTGCCCCACCGCGCCTGAACGAGAGTCCGAGAGCCGCGAGCCGCACACACATTCGCAGGTCTGACACACCCGCGAACTCCCGCCCGCGAACTCCCACCCGCCGACTCTCGCCTAGGAGACGTGCTCGCATCGAGCTCGTAGCGAGAGCCTTCTTGGCCGGCGCGCAAGGACTGTCGCATCGAGGCCAGGATGTGGTGCGCCGGCGGGACTTCACACAGTCTCGGATTGCTTCGAGAAGGCAGTACACTCTGTGGGGGCTGGTTTCTATCGTGCCCGGGGTCGACGCTCGGGAGGCAGAGGTTGACGAACGACAAACTAGACACACGCGTAGGTGCGGCGCCCCCGGTACCTTCGGCACCTTCCACGCCCTCGGCCCCCTCCGCATCTTCCAGCGCACGATCCTCCGCTCTCGCCATGGGGGCCTTGGCGGTCGCGGGCCTGCTCTACGGCTACAACTGGGTGGTCATGAAGACGGCCCTGCGCTACGCGGACCCCTCCGTCTTCGCGGCCATGCGCGTCTTCTTCGGGGCGGTACTACTCTTTCTCCTTCTGGTCGTCCTTCGCCGGTCGCTGCGTCCCACGAACACGGCCCTCACCCTGGTCATCGGACTGTTCGGCATGACCGGTGCGATCGGGTTGTCGATCTGGGCACTCGAAAGCGGAGGGGCGGGCAAGACCTCCGTGCTGGTCTATACCATGCCCATGTGGCTCCTTCTCATGTCTTGGGTAATCCTGGGTGAGAGGATCCGGGGACTCCAGTGGGTCTCCGTCGCGCTCGCCCTGATCGGCCTGGTCTTCGTCCTTTCCCCCTGGAGCCCGGGAGGCACTCCTCTCAGCAACATCCTCGGTGTCGCCGCCGGCGTATGCTCGGCCGCGAGCTCGGTGGCGGCCAAGATCCTCTGCCGGGACCGTAAGGTGGATCTTCTGGGGTTGAACGCCTGGCAGATGCTGTTCGGCTCCATCCCGCTGGTGGTGATAGCGTTTCTCACGGCGGAGTCCGGTCCTGAGTGGACCGGCTCGTTTGTGGCCGCCCTTCTCTACAATGTCGTCCTGGTCTGCGCGGCCGCGCTGCTGCTTTGGTTCTACACCCTCCGGCATCTTCCCGCGGGGACCGCCGGACTGGGGCGCCTGCTCGCCCCGGTGGTGGGGGTGGTCGCCTCCTGGATCCAACTGGGCGAACGCCCGGACCGTTACGAGCTGATCGGCATGGTCCTCATCATCGCCGGGCTGGCCAGTCTGGCGGTCTGGCAGATGGCACGCGACCGCAGGATCCCCCGTAACGAGAGCCCGCCTCCGATCGTCTTGGTCGACGAGCCACCGGGCGACTAGTCATCGGGTCCGCTCGCGAGGTCCTCGAAGCGTCGGGCCATTCTCTCGCGCTCCGCGTCCTGGGCTGCGCGCACCTTGGAGACCGTATCGTCGAGGGCCGGTTTCTTCCGCTGTGACCGGTCCAGCAGGCCGTCGATCGTGACCTCATCCTGGTCCTTGGCTGCCTGCTTCAGTATCGCCAGCACTTCCTCTTGCAGCGACCGCTGATTCACAGCAGCGCGATTGCGAAGCCCGCGGGCGACTTCGTCGGGCACGTTCTTGATAGAGAGGTTGACGGGCATCCGGGTGCCTCCTCTCCGGCTTCTCATGTGGAGTCGTACGATCCGATTGTAGCCCGGGCTTCGGCCGGTCGGCTATGGGGGGACCAATCCGGACAACAACGTCGGCAGGACACTACGGGGCCGAACAGCCTGTGTATCTGCTTCTAGGCCGCTATTCCAAGCCCACGACCCAGTCGGCACCGAGCGCCTGCGCCGCTCGGACCAGGCGTAGATCGGCGGTCAAGAGGGGGCACCTCATCTCTTCGGCCGGAGCGAGGTACTGGGCGTCGTAGGCCTTCGTGTGACCCAGACGGGCCGCCCACGAGAGTGCGCGTGCATGCAACGATACAGCCTGGGTGATGGGGAGAAGCAGGAGGAGAGCCAGAACGACCCCGCCGTCGACGACCATCATGGGGCGGACTCTGCTTCTCGCTCTTCCCGTAGGTCGTCAAGGAACGCGCCTAAGAACGATGCCTCCAGCAGCCCATGCTCGCGTTCGAGCCTGCCTCGTGGGTCCGTGAGTCCATCCAACCCCGTCAGGGAACGTCGCACCGCTTCGCTCTCTGACTTGCGGGTCAAGTACTCATCCACAATCTCCCTCACGAGATCGGAGGTGCTGCGGCCGGACGCCTATTCTTCCGGCGGAGGCGGGGGAGACGTCTGGGCAGGCTTGACCCATTCCAGATCCGGCTTGGCTTTCCCGAACCCGATGTTCAGAGGCTTGGTCGGGTCCTTCTTCGTCTCCTCCACAGCCGCCTCCATGAGCGCCTGCATTACCTCTTTGCGCTTCTTCACGCCTTGTGGATCTGCCTCCATGGGGAGAACCGAGTCAAGGACCTCCTTGAAGTGTCGTTCGAGAGCCTCGCGTTCTTCGGGATACGGGATGATATAGAACTGCTCGTCCTCGATGCCCTTCTTGACCCATTTGGCGAGGTCGACGGGATCCATACCCGCCTCGTAGATGGTGCGCAGGGTGTCAACGGCTTTCTCGTCGGTGAGATAGCCCGTGTTTGCCAGATTCGCGGGACGCGTGTCCCCGGCATTGTGGATGTTGCTGTTGATGGCCGCCGGACAGAGCACCGACACGCCGATGCCATACTTGCCCAGGGTGAGGTGGTAGCTCTCCATGAGGTTTATGACCGCGGCCTTCGCGGCGGAGTAGGGAGCCGTTACGGCAGTACCCCAGAAACCGCCCATGGACGCGGTCGAGACGATGTGGCCGCCCTTGCCCGCCTTGATCATGCGCGGAACGAAGGTGACCATGCCGTTGATGACTCCGCCCAGGCACACTCCCATGATCCAGTCGTAATCCTCGTACGTGGAGGCCTCGGGAGGCCCGAAAGCGTTCACGCCCGCGGTGTTGAAGAGAAGCTGCGGCGGACTCCCGAACACCTCCTCCACTTCATCCGCGGCAGCCGCGTACGCCGCCCGGTCTGTGATATCGAGCTTGATGGCGTGGACAGGAGCGTTCTTGTCGCGGAAATACGCCATCGCCTGGTCCAAGTGATCCTGACGGATATCCGCGATCACCACCTTGCAGCCGGCCTCGGAAAACACTTTCGCCTGTCCGAAGCCTGCACCAGAGGCTCCGCCGGTGACGAACAGGATCTTGTCCTTGAAATCTCTCATTCGTGCCTTCCTAACCCTTGTGAACGATGTGCGATGGCTCGTGAGGGTCGAACCGGACCCTTCTACCGGCGCGTACTCACTCTAGACCATCTTCTCCGGTTGTGCTGGTTGCGGCGTCGGCACCTCGTGACGCGAACGGCCCCACCTGCTTGTCCAGCGTAACGCAATGCGATCCGCTACCCCACCAGCCTGCGGGTCGACGCTTGACCAGAAGGTATCGACGTGACGGCCTTGATTTTCACTGCCGCCCGCCCATTTGGAGAGATAGGAGGAACACGGATGTCTCTCCGTCCTCTTGCCCAGGCCTTCCTCGAGCAACATCTCGCCGCAGGGGGCCGGCCCTTCAGTTCGATGTCGGTGGAAGAGGCCCGGCGCGTGTGGGCCGAGAGTCTCGCCGCTGTGCCGGCGACGTACCGGTGCTATGAAGGCATGCTACACATGGTGCTGGGCCCGGAGGCAATGAGCGACATCGCATCCTACCTCAGGGAGCACTTCCTCTAGTTCTTTTCTCGTTCTCCGCTACCGCGCCCCGGCGGCGTCCCCTGGTCCGTAGAGCAGGTCTGGCCGGTGGGGGATGCGGGGGTGTGGCCGTTTCATAGCCCTGTGGTGGCGGCTCCGCGTCCAGCGGCTGAGTAGCCACGCCCGGCCGCGACGCTGACCGCGGCAGATGTGGACAAAGCCTGATGCTGTCGTGGCCTGTGGTGACTCACCACATGGCCGGAGTCTGAGCCGGTATGATCTTGCGGCCACTGGTCCCCGATGCGACCGCTCAGAGATCCTCGGGCCGCAGGCCGCTATGTTTGGCGATGCGCGCGAGCATCCTCGGGCCGATCTCCTCACGGTCGTGAAAGGCAAAGACCAAGCGTGGCCAGCCTGGCCTTGTGAGTACCCGGCGCGAACCCGAGTGGGGCTCGATCCGCCAGCCGGTGCGGAGAAGCGCGGCCAGAACTGCCCTAGCGGGGCTGCTTGGCCAATCGGTCATGCGGCGGCGAAGGTGATGTTCAGGAACTCGCGGCCGGCCTCGTCGTTCTCCAGACGATCCGCGACGACGCGTAGCGCGAGCGCCTGCACGCGGGCGATAGCTTCGTCCTGGGTCGCGCCGTAGGCGAGGACCCCGGGGAGCTCGACCACTTCCGCGATCCAGCGCCCGTCGGTCTCACGCTCAAGCTCGATCCTGAAGACAACCGACACACGTGCCTCCTAGAACATCACTTATAGAGGATACTACCGCCAGGCTCTCTCGAGGGAGAGTCTTATGTTGCATCTTTCGCAACATCCCGGGCTCGAATCCTGGTGCCGTTGCGACCGGCCTCGAGACTCCGCCGGGGGCGAGTCTCGTTACAGGCTGTACGGTTTGACTTTTCGAAGAGCGTGCTGATCTCTTGGACAGCACGGCAAAGCTTAGGCTGTCACGCCCGCACGAGCGTGAGTCTTTGGTTTGACCTTGGGGGCCACGTCTGTCGAGCGTGTCGGGGCCGTAAGGTGCGCCCCATCCGGGTCGCAGCATGAGAAGGCATTCGCCAGGTTCCATGTTTGGTCTGATTCGCATGGCCGTGAATTGTGCGAATGTCGCGGGCATGGTCTCCTATCCTCGATTGACATGCGTCACGTGACACAGTACACTCCACAATGATCAAGAACTTCGCCGACCAGCACACAAGGCTCCTCTACGAGTGCGGCAGGTCGCGGCGGTTACCGCCGGATATCGTCAGGCGAGCGCTACGAAAGCTCGAGTACGTGGACCTGGCTACCAGCTTGGACGACTTGCGGGTCCCACTGGGTAATCGGTTCCATGCGCTGGGCAGTGATCGGCTGGGTCAGTACTCGATCCGGATCAACGACCAGTGGCGGATCTGCTTCCGCTTCGCGGGCACCGACGCCTACGACGTCGAGATCACGGACTATCACTGAGGGGAGGCGTGGACATGAACTCGGCCGATTCGATCAAGAGGAGCGTACGCCCGACGCATCCGGGGGAGATGCTGCGGGAAGACTTCATGCCCGATTACGGACTCTCGGTTGCGACCCTCGCTCGAGCTCTGGGGGTCTCCCGGCAGACCGTCAACGAGCTCCTTCGCGAGCGTCGGGCTCTCAGCCCTGAGATGGCACTGCGCCTGGCCCGGCTGTTCGGCAACAGTCCCGACTTCTGGCTGAACGCCCAGCGTGCGGTCGATCTCTGGGAGGCCGAGCAGTCCATCGGGAAGCAGGTGGAGCGCATCAAGCCGCTGCGGGTGGCGTGAATGGGGGAGTCAACTGGGGCAGCGGCGATGCATCTGGGAGCGGATAGGCCGCAATCGGAAGCGCTACAATAGCGGCATGGAGACCAAGAGGTTCATCTACTACGAAGAAAACGGGATGCTCGTGGGCTGGCTCGAAGAGTATCCAGACTATCGGACGCAGGGCGAGACCATGGACGAGCTCCGCGAGAATCTCCTTGATCTCTACAGAGACCTCAATTCGGGCGGAATCCCATGCGTCTATAAGGTCGGTGAATTGAGCGTCGTGTGAAGCGCGCCGATCTTGTTCGACTGCTTGAGTCGATGGATGTGTGCTCATACGGCACGGCGCCAAGCATGACTGGTATCAGAACCCTGCCACCAAGGTCAGTCAGCCCGTTCCCCGGCACAGAGAGATCGCAGACACGCTGGCCAAGCACATCGTGAAGATGCTGAAGTAAGGCAGGGGGGCCTTGGAGGACACTCCGGGAGCTGATTCGAGGGTCGCAGAACCGTCCCCCGAGCTTTCTCTGGAGTGACCGACAAACAGTCAGTGGCCCGGCGGCGGCACCCGTACACACAACCTCGTCCAGCACAGCGCTTGCAGCATTCCTTCAGCCTCAACCCCCTTCCTCCAACCGACCACCGCCCGGCTTTGGACGGAGTATGTATGATGCAGCCATGAAGAGCGTTGAAGAGCGTCGTCGGCAGCTCAAGGCCGCGATCGGCGAACAATGGGAATACGAACTGCGCGAGGACCCCGAGTTCGCGACCATGATCGGCGACTACCGCTACAACGACCGCTGGAGGGACCTTTCGCTGAGCCACGTGGAAGAGCAGAAGCGCGACCTCACCGATTGGCTTTGGCGTTTCGAGGGGATCCAGACGACCGGGTTCCCGGAGCAGGAAAGGCTCGATCATCGACTGATGGTCCGCAACCTGAGGGAGCGCCTCGAAGAGATCGAGTTCAGGCTGTACGAGATGCCGGTCGACCAGTTGGAAGGTGTTCACCTCAGGTTGGCCCAGTTCGTCACCTATGTGCCCTTCGACTCAGCCCAACATTACGAGGACTACATCACTCGTCTCGAGGGAATCCCGCACCTCTT
>CAZCCL010000030.1:0-13694 GCA_964497095.1 uncultured Gaiellales bacterium
AGCGGACTGTGCAGAATATTGACCTAGTAATCCAGCGTGAGGTCATCTACTGGACGGACCCGAGCTACTCCGGGCCCTATCCGGCGAACTACCGGCGGGTGACCGTGACGGTCAGCGCAGCCGATCACGAAAGGCTCGCCCCCGTCCAACTGACCAGCAACGTGGCCGGCGGCGCCCCAGGCGGGACCCTGGACATCACTGTGACCGATCGACAGGGCCACCCGGTGCCGGACGCTCGGATCGTAGTGACCAACGATCACCTGTGGCCGCACGTGAACATCAATTCCCCCGCGCTCAGAACCGACAGCAACGGGCACATGCTCATACCGGGGCTGCCCCCGGATGATACTCCGAACTACTACGTTGAAGTGTCCAAGACAAGCTACAACGAGGATTGGACCGACCCCATGGTGGTGGTCCAGGACGGGCTGCCCTACTTGCCGTTGGAATTCATAATCGACCGACTGGCCGATCTTCGGGTGCGGGTGGTCGACACTATGGGAGCGCCAGTGGAGGGTCTGACCGTCTCGATCGTCGGCCCCGTGGGATTTGATGAGACGATCACGCCGTCGGCCGATGGCCACCTGTTCAGCGACATCCGTTACTCCACCGATCTCGATCCGTATATCGTGCGCCTAGTGGAAGGGCAAGGATACGACCCTGTTTCCGAAGGGGTGACACTGGAGCCGGGCGAATACCGCGAGGTCGTGCTCACCGTCCCTGCCGGCGGTCCGACGACGACGCTTCCCCCAAGCACTACTACGACCATCGCCCCCACCACCACGACCACGGCACCGGGAGCCACAGGCAACCTCACGGTGCGGGTGCTTAGTTCTGATAGGCACCGCGCGATTCGTCGCGCTAGGGTGAACCTTGAGGGACAGACCATGCTGACCACCCGCGACGGCTACGCCTATTTCTCCAATCTGGAGTTGCGCACGTACTGGATGGTGGTGACGGCCAACAACTACTACCAATACAGCGGCAACGTGGTGATAGATGGCTCCACCTCAGTGGTCGTGTATTTGGTCCCCAACTAAGGATGGTCGTGACGGTGAGTCGAGCATTCCATCGGCGCGGGCCCTCGCGGCGCAACGGGCGCTTCTCCCAGCAGGAGGCGCGCCGTTGGCTCAGCTTCTCCCATCGGCTTCGCAAGGAAAGCGCCTTCAGTCTGATCGAGCTCTTGGTGGTGGTGCTGCTGGTGGGTGTAGTGAGCGGAGCGGCCTTCGGAATCCTCTACAGCGTCTCCGGGGTGTTCCACTCCCAAGAGGTGCGCGTGCAGAACCAGGACGACGCGCGCGTGGCCATCAACCAGGTCACCCGATACCTGCGGATGGCCACCTCGTCGGCCGACAATCAGACCAGTCAGTCTAACGCCATCCTCACCGCTCTCCCGCAGGATGTCGAGTTCTACTGTGACACCGACGGCGACGACCTGGCCGAGAAGACGCGCTACTACCTGGACGGGCAGTCCCTGAAGATGCAGACGGTCGACCCCGTCTGGCAGACTTCACCCGAACCGCACTGGAGCTATCCGGCTTACACCGAAGACGGAATTGTGATCCAGGACGCGGTTCGCAATGGAAGCGACCCGGTGTTTCGCTACTATCGCTACGACGACGGCGTCCTCGAAGAGTTCACTCCCACCACCGCTGCTCTCAAGCAAAGGATCGTAACCATCGCGGTCTCGTTGACGGTGAACGAAATCCCGGAGTTGGCCAGGGGAAACGTTCAACTGGCCACCGAGGTTCAGATACGGCAGAGGTATGAAGGAGGCCTGGAATGAGCGCGCGTCGCGCCACCCGTCGATCGCCACAGGGGCTTCGCCATCGAGCGACCGCGAAGGTGGATGGCTGTCGTGGCCTGCACCGCCAAGAGCAGGGGTACGTCCTCATCCTCATGATGCTGATATTGGTCGCGGCCGGCATGATGGCGGCAACACTGCTCGGTGCCGTGGTCGTCAACCAGAACCACGTGGCTCGAGACCGTGCCTATACGGAGTCGCTGGCCGTCGCTGAGGCCGGCCTGAATCAGTATCTGTGGATGGTGGCGAGCGGTGAGTCATCGGAGATCAACGATTTCGCCATTCCTGGGAACCCGGGCCCCGACCCGCGCAAGCAGACCTTCACCCTCGAGGACGCCTACGACGGCAGCGTCAAGGGTGACTACACCATAGAGGTAACGCCGCCCTCGGCGGACGATTCGCGCATCTTGGTTAAGGTGACCGGCGCCTCGGAATCGCCGGCGGACGTACCCCGTACGGTGAGCGCACATATCGGGAGACCGGCCTTCAGCGAATACGTCCTCCTGGTGGACGAATCGGTGTACATAGGCGGGCCGCTGTCGCGTGTGTGGCACGGCAAGACTCATTCCAACACAGGCATCCGCATAGAGACGAGTAACATCAACGACACGGTCACCAACGCCCGGTCGACATACACATACGGTAGTCAGACCAAGCCCGGCATCTGGTCCGAGGACGTACCGACGAACGACCCCTCGCGGGCACTCTGGAATTTTCCAGTCCCGCCGATCGACTTCGGCACGGTCACCTCGGACTTCGTCAGACTGAGCGGCTACGCGACCGGGGTCCACAACCTGCCCTATGTGACCCCGACCGCCCCGGGCAGGGCTCACGGGTGGTACATTCTCATCGACTCCAATCAAACGTACCGGGTGGCGCAGGTCACCTACGAGTATGAGAACAAGAGCTGGAACGACGGCAACAACAATAGGGGCGGCTACCTGACGTATGGAACACTCAGCGCTCCTCGGGCGTACCCTAATCAGGGCGTCATCTACGCAAACGACAACGTGTGGGTGGAGGGCACGGATGTCACCGGCAGGCTGACCATAGCCTGCTCGGGCCAGCTCAATCCGCCCGGCCAGCGGGATGCCACCAGCATCAACATAGTCGGCGACCTGACCTACGCGGAGAAGGACGGGACCTGTGCCATCGGGCTCATCGCCCAGAACAACGTCAAGATCCCCATGTACGCCCCCATGGGGAAGTCGGGCATTCCTCTTTCCAACGTGTCCATGGAGATAGACTGCGCGCTGATCGCGCAGCAGGGCGCCGAGTTCGTGAGCTTCGACAGCTCGGGCAGCTCGAGCGGTTGGGGTCCGCGCCGGGGCCTGCTCACCATCTTCGGGTCGGTGTCCTCGTTCCAGACGCCCTTCCGGCGGACGTCCCCCATCTCGGGATCGAGCAACTACGCCGGCTTCGAAGAGGGTGAGAACGTCTATGACGGCTTCTTGCTCCACAACCCGCCCCCGCACTTCCCCACAATAGGCTCCTATCAGATCCTCGACTGGCAGGAACTGCCCAAGAGCCAAATGGTGATCGCCGGTCCGTAGGTAATCGTGAGAAAGGGCGGAAGAGACTCCCTCCGCTACCGCCCGCTGCTGCCGAAGCCTCCCTCACCCCTAACCGTCCCGGGCAGGTCGACCGTCGCGACAAACTCGGCGTTTTCCACCTTCTGCACGACCAGTTGGGCGATCCTCTCGCCTACGCGGACGACGAACGGATCCTTCCCCGAGTTGTAGAGCGACACCCGCACTTCGCCGCGATAGCCGGCATCGATCAGGCCGGGAGAATTGACTACCATGATCCCGTGTTTGAAGGCAAGGCCCGAGCGAGGCTGGACGAAACCCGCGTATCCCCAGGGTATGGCCAGAGCCAAACCGGTACCCACGTCCCGACGCTCGCCGGGAGGGATGGCGACCTCTTCCACCGAGAAGAGGTCGGCGCCCGCGTCGCCAGGGTGCGCCCGCTGAGGAAGCTTGGCCGCCGGGTGAAGGAGCTTGACCGCTAGTTCCACTCGCGCCTCACCCTGGCCTGACCGGGCAAGTCGGGTTTGGAGGCCGTGTCGCGCGCGCAGCGGACGCTCACACTCACGGTAGCCGCGCCCCTAGAGTCTAAGCGAGCGCTCGATGCGCTCCACCGCCTCGGCGATGCGATCGTCGGGGGTGGTAAGAGACAGCCTCACGAAGCCCTCTCCCGCCGGACCGTACCCCGACCCGGGAGTGACGACCACGGCCGCCTGCTTCAGCACGTGCTCGCTGAAGCCGGCCGACGTGTACCCGGAGGGCACTGGGATCCACATGTAGATCGTCCCTTTGGGTTTGGGCACCTCCATGCCCACCGACACCAGCGCCTCGGCCAGCAGGTCGCGGCGGCGGCGGTAGACCTCGCACATTTCCTGGACGAAACTCCACGGACCGTTGAGCATGAACGCGGCTGTGCGCTGAAGAGCGTCGAAGACCCCGGAGTCCAGATTGGTCTTGAGACGCCACAGGTGGGCCAGGATATCGTGGTTGCCGACCGCGAAGCCGATGCGCCAACCGGTCATGTTGAAGGGCTTGGAGAAACTGAACAGCTCTACGCCCACATCCTTGGCGCCGGGAGCGGCGAGGAAACTGGGGGCCACATAGCCATCGTAAGTGAGTTCGGAATAAGCGTTGTCGTGGACGACGGCAATGTCGTACTTCTTGGCAAAGGCCACCACCCGCTCGAAGAAGTCGTCTTCCACCACGGCCGCGGTGGGATTATTGGGATAGCCGATGAACAGTACCTTTGCCCGGCGGGCGGCCTCTTCGCTCATCTCTTCCAAATCGGGGAGAAAGCCCTTCTCCGGGCGCAGGAGCAGATACCGGACCTCCGCTCCTACCAGGAGGGAGCCTCCGGCGTATACGGGATAGCCCGGATCGGGCACCAGAGCGAGGTCGCCGGCATCCAGGAGCGCCCAGCAGATATGAGCCAGACCCTCCTTGGCACCCAGGAGGGGGAAGAACTCCTTCGCGGGATCGAGTTCCACGCCGAAGCGGCGTTTGTAGAAGGATGCTGCAGCCTCGGCGAACTCGGGAAGGCCCCAGTTGCTGGGGTAGCGGTGGTTGCGAGGGTCGGCCACCTGGCGCTGCATCTCTTCTACCACGAAGGCCGGGGTGGGCAGATCGGGATCGCCGATCCCCAGGCTGATGACGTCCACCCCGCTCGCGCGCTTCTCGGCGATCCTGCGCTCCATCTCGGCGAAGAGATAGGGAGCCAGGTTGTCCATCCGCCGGGAGAATCGCACCGCTGCCTCCTCGTCTGTCGGTTGTGGTCGGTGGCCTGTAGTCGGTGGCCTAGCCGCGGGCGGGCTCGTCTGCGGATTCCCCGGAGGCGGTCGTCCCGGCGACGGCGGCCGCGCCTTCCACCGGGTCACCTGCGCCCGCCGGCCAACCCAGCCGGCGCAGGAACTCAGAGGAAAGCTCGCACGAGAAGACCTCTTCCGCGGACCCGGTCATGAAGACCGGCCATCCGTCGCCCCCCTCGGGGCCTACCTCGATGACCAGGTCTCCACCCAGAAGATGCACCAATACCGGGCTCTCCAGCAGCCTCAGGCGCACGCAGGCGGCTCCTACCGCCGTGGCTCCGGTCCCACACGCCTGAGTCTCCCCCACACCCCGCTCCCAGACCCGCATGCGCACCGAACCGTCCGGCTCCACGCGGACGAATTCCACGTTCACCCGATTGGGGAAGACAGGGTGGCGCTCGACGGCGGCGCCCACGCCGGCCACGTCGAAGGTCGCGGGGTCGTCCACCTGGATGACGCAGTGAGGGTTACCGACGTCGACGAAGGTGAAGCCATACTCCTCGCCGGCCGCGATAAGCCGGGCATCGACGACGTCGCCGTCGGTCGGGATTTCGGCCCCCGGAGCCGCCGCGACGTTCGCGCTCCGAAAACGGGCCCGGCCCATGTCGACGCGCACCGACCCGTTCGAGAGGAGCCGGGGCCTGATGGCCCCCGCCAGGGTCTCCACGACGAACCCCGGCTCCGCCACCGCCCCCGAGCGGGCCAGGTAGCGGGCGAAGATGCGGATCCCGTTGCCGCACATCTCCGGCTCCCCGCCGTCGGGGTTGAACACCCGCATCCGGGCTACGGCCCCGGGGACCGTCCCGGTCGGTCGGCCGTGGAGGAGGATACCGTCGGCCCCCACCCCCAGATGGCGATCGCACAGCAGGCCGATGACCTCGGTGGTCAGTGGTCCGGGCAGGGCCGACTCGTCGACGACGAGATAGTCGTTACCCAGCCCCTGCCACTTGGCCAGCTTCATGAGCGATGAGACCCCCTCGTGCGGTCGCCGGACCGGGCGAGCGCCAGGATGTCCTGCGCCACGTCCAGGGGTTCCCGGTCCTGGGCGTCAATGATAACAGCGTCCTTCAGCTTCCGCAGCCAGGTGAGCTGGCGGCGGGCGTAGCGACGGGTCGCCGCCGCCACCTGCATCACGGTGTCTTCCAAAGTCTGCTCTCCGTCCAGGAAACGGCAGATCTCCGGGTAGCCGATGGCGCTGCGTATGCCGGGTCCCCCCGGCCGGGACTCCTCGGGACTTCGCGCCTCCCTGAAGCGTCGCACCTCCTCCACCGCTCCCTTCCGCAGCATCCGTCCGGCTCGGAGATCGATACGGCGGTAGAGTTCCTTGCGATCCGCCACCAGTCCCACCAGCAGGGTGGGATGGTCGTAGGCCGGCGTCCACAGATCGGCGCGGCCCGACCACTGTCGCCCCGTGAGGGTGATGGCTTCGAGAGCCCGTATCACCCGGCGGCTGTTCCTGGGGTCGATCGCCACCGCAGCCTCCGGATCGAGACGCACGAGCTCTTCGTAGAGGACGGCGACGCCTTCGCCGGACGCGCGTGCCTCCAGGCGCGCGCGCAGCTCAGGGTCGCCTCCCGCAGCCACGTCCAGCGGCGCCAGCGCGGCCCGCATGTAGAGCCCGGTCCCCCCCACCACGAGAGCCCATCCCCACGTCGACAGGTCCTGCTCTATCAGGGGCCGCACGTACGCAGCGTACTGGGCTACCGAGAACTCCCGGTCCGGGTCGACGAACCCCACCGCCACATGGGAGATGGTCTTCACCGGCGCGACCGGCGTCGCTCGGGAGACCGAATCCACGTGGGAGACCGGCTCCGCGGAGGAGGTCGTCCCGCCGTCGTCGCCTGTCGGCTGGTTGGTGAGGACCGGGAAGCCCCGGTAGACCTGCATAGAGTCGCAGGAGATGATGCGCCCCGGACGCCCGGCACCGGTCGCCGGGGAGCCGGTCCCCCGGGCGCGGCTCCCCGGCGTCGAGCCCGGCGGACGAGGCCATTCCTCGGTCAGTCGCTTCGCCAACGCCAGGGCCACCGCGGTCTTGCCGACACCCGTGGGCCCCAAGAGCCCGATGACCACACCGGCCTCTCCGGCCGTCTCGGCGCCGCCGGCGCCCGCAGCGATGTTGGGGCCGCCCGCACTCACCGCGCTTCTCGTCCGCGGAAGCTGGTCGACGTCGCCTCGAGCAGCTCCACCCTCACCAGGGTCCCGGGCGTCGCTTCCGATCTGAAGTTGACCGGCTTGTGACCTCGGGTACGCCCCATGACCTCTCCCGTGGACTGCCGGCTGGCCCGCTCCACCATCACTTCGACCGCCCGGCCCAGCAGAGCCTGATTGCGCTCCCGCCCGAGCCTCTGCACGAGGTCGACCAGCCGCCGCATTCGCCCTTCGGCCACGTCGGGCGTGACCCGGCCCGTCAGACGGGCAGCCTCGGTCTGCCCTCGAGGGGAGTAGACGAAGGTGAAGGCCGCATCGAAGGCACACTCCTCCACGAGCGATAGAGTCTCCTCGAAGTCCGCCTCGGTCTCGCCCGGGAACCCCACGATCAGGTCGGTGGTGAGGGCCAGTGCCGGCACCGCGGCTCGAAGTCGCCGGACAAGATCGAGATACCCCTGGCGGTCGTAGCCCCGGCACATCGCCGCCAAGATCCGGTCGCTGCCCGATTGGACCGGCAGATGCAGGTGCTCACACACCTGGTTGTCCGCGGCCATCACGTCGATCAAAGGTTGGGACACATCTTTGGGGTGGGAGGTCATGAAACGGATGCGCTCGAGTCCCCGCACGGAGCAAGCCGCTTCCAGTAGGTCGGCAAACGTCTCTCGACCGGGGAACCCCGGCTCCTTCCCGTAGGCGTTGACGTTCTGCCCCAGGAAGGTCACCTGGCGCACGCCGTCGGCCACCAGCCCTTCCACTTCCCCCAGGACGTCGACCGCCGGCCGTGAGGCCTCCGGGCCCCGCACGTAGGGCACGATGCAGTACGAACAGAAGTTGCTGCACCCGGCAACGATCTGGACCCAAGCACTCGGTCCCGAGACTCGGGAACGGGGCAGGTCGGCACTCCACGCCGTGGTCGTCTCCTGAAAGGCCCCCACCGGGCGGGCGGCGGTCCGCCGCTGCTCCAAAAGGACAGGCAACTCGTGCAGGCTCTGAGGCCCGATGAGCACGTCCACGAACGGGAAGTCGGAGAAGAACCCCTCTTTCCGGCTTTGGGCCAGACAACCGGCCACGACCACCACCTTGGCCGGGTCGTCCCTCTTCAGACGGGCGGCGTTGCCCAGGTGGCCGGCCAACCGGGTGTCGGCCTTCTCCCGGATGGAGCACGTGTTGTAGACGAGCACGCCCGCGTCCTCGGGCGACGTCCGGGGCTCGAGCCCCATCTCTTCGAGCAGGCCGGCGATCCGCTCTGCGTCGTGATCGTTCATCTGACACCCGAACGAGCGCAGATAGTACGTCTGCGGAGAGGGCTGCGTCACCGGTCGACCTCCGAAACGACCGTCTGGCCAAGTGCCGGGGCCTGGGCGCTCACCGGATCGTCGTCGCGGATCTCGCTACTTGGCGATCTCCACCGCGCGGCTCTCGCGTATGACCGTCACCCGGATCGTGCCGGGGTAGTCGAGTTCCTGTTCGATCTCTCTCGCGATCTCGCGGCAGAGGAGCGCAGCGTCCTGATCGTTCACTTCCTCCGGCTTGACCAGCACTCTGATCTCCCGGCCCGCCTGAATGGCGTAGCACTTCTCCACCCCGGCTTTGCTTTCCGCGATGCGCTCCAACGACTCGAGCCGTTTGATGTACGTCTCCAGGGTCTCGCGGCGGGCCCCCGGGCGCGCACCGCTGACGGCGTCGCTGGCTGCGACCAGCACCGCTTCCACCGTCGCCGGCTCGGGCTCGTTGTGGTGGGACTCGATCACGTGAGCCACGGCTTCCGATTCGCCGTAGCGACGAGCGAGGTTCGCCCCGATCATGGCATGCGATCCTTCGACCTCGTGGTCCACCGCCTTGCCCAGGTCGTGCAGGAGCCCGGCCCGCTTCGCCAACTTCGCGTTCACGCCAAGCTCGTTGGCCATCAGCCCGGCCAGGTGCGCGACCTCCAGAGAGTGCATCAGCACGTTCTGCCCGTAGCTCGTGCGGAACTTCAGACGCCCGAGCAACCGGAGCAATTCTGGAGCCACCCCGTGCACGTTCGCGTCCAGCACCGCCTGCTCACCGGCGTCCTGGATCTCCCTCTCAACCTCTTCTCGAGCCTTAGAGTACATCTCCTCGATCTTGGCCGGATGGATACGGCCGTCGGCGACCAGTTTCGAGAGGGTCAGGCGGGCTATCTCCCTGCGGACGGTATCGAAACCGGAGAGGACGACTGCTTCCGGGGTGTCGTCGATGATGAAATCGATGCCGGTGAGGTTCTCCAGGGTGCGGATGTTCCGGCCCTCCCGACCGATGATCCGGCCCTTCATGTCGTCGGTCGGCAACGGCACCACCGAGACGGTGGTGTCGGCCACGTGGCTGGAAGCAGTCCGCTGGATGCATATGGAAAGGATGTCCTTGGCACGCCGGTCGCCTTCATGCCGGGCCTCTTCCTCGATGGCCCGGACCATCTTGGCCATGTCGTGCCTCACTTCGTCTTCCGTACGCTTGATTATCAGCTCCGCGGCCTGGTCCCGGGTCAGACCGGAGATCTCTTCCAGTTGCCGCTCCTGCTCCGCCCGGTCCGCCTCCGCCTCTTCGATCACCTTGCGATAGTGCGCCTCGCGGTCGGTGACGGACTGCTCCCGCCGGGTTAGGTCTTTCTGAACCTCGTCGAGAGCTTCTTCCCTACTGAGCAGGCGATTCTCGAGTTGGTTCAACTCTTGCCGGCGTTCCTTGGTCTCCGTCTCGACCTGCGTGCGAAGCTGATGGAGTTCGTCCTTCAGCTCCACCCGCGCTTCCCGCTGTATGGTCTCGGCCTGACGTCGGGCTTCCGTCACGATCTGCTCTGCTGCATTCTCGGCCGAGGCTATCTTGGCCTCCCCCAGGTACTTCCTGGCGAAGTAGCCGGCTCCGGCGCACACGGCAGCCACCACCAACACGATCACTATCCATAAGACGGTCATCGATCCACCATTCCACTCTCGCGCGTCACCGCGTCCTGTTTCGGTCAGGGATGTGAAACGATCGATCGGTCGGTGAAAGCGAAAGAGGCCGAGCTTACGCTCGGCCGCTGAATGCCTTGCTACCCCTTGCCCTCAAAACGAGCATACCGTACCGGCAACACTGACGCCGACCGACCGACGGCCGGCTGTACGGATCTATCCTCGAGTCTTACGTCTTCGGCTCTCGCATGCGCCAGATACGCCGACTTACAATGCCATCTATAGTCAAAAGCAAGGTCGCGCAACACCGTGTCGACCGATCATCACACGTCTTTGGAGTTTACCGTTGCCGCAAGGAAAGTGTCAAGGAAAGGTGACTTCGCCACCGGCTTCGGCCCGCAGTTCGCGGGAGACCCGCGCTATGGTCTCCCAGTCGTATCCGCGCCGCGCCAGGTACCCCGCCAGGCGCCGCTCGGCGGCGTCGACATCGGTCGCGAACTGGGCCCCGAATCTCCGACGCACCAGCGCCATCAGCGCTTCACTACCCTCAAGAGCAGCTTGAGTGTTGTCTCCCTCACCCTCTACGGCCTCGTGGACCAACCCCCGCTCGACCCCTTTGCGCGCCAGTTCCGCCGAGACCCTCATCGGGCCCCATCCCGCTCTCAACTTCTCCGCGGCATAGCGCTGAGCGAACCGCTGGTCGTCCAGGTACCCGAGACCTTCGAGCCAGGCGGTGGTATCGGCGATCGCTTCCTGCCCGAAGCCCAGCCCCCTGAGACGGGTCTCTACTTCCCGCCGCGATCGGTCCCTGACCGCCAGCAGATGCAGAGCCCGGGAACGCGCGCGGTAGGGCTCGTCTTCGCGCACCAGTCGCTCCCGCTGCTCCTCAGTCAGGAAGAGTCCCACGCGGAGACCGGCCTTCTCTACGAGCACACTCGAAAGCTCGAACTCCGAGGCCCCGTCCACACCCACCACGGTACGGTCGCCCCTACCCCGCCTCACGGCCAGTGACGTGATCACCCCGTCCCCCTGGGGCGTGGACGGTGTCCGGCCGGACGAACGCACGCCAACGGAGCCCTACTCGGCAGGGCCTGCCTGAAGCGGGCTGCCTCCACTGGGAGCCGCTCCCGGCTGGGCAGTCTCACCCGGGCCCGGCCCCGTGGCTGCGGACGCGCCGGCATCGACCGAGGCGCCGTCGGCTTCGCCCCCGGCTGCTCCCGCCACGTTCCAGTCGGGGTTCACCGCCTGCACGACCTCGCGCCGCAACTGCTGTACCAGTTCAGGGTTGTCCCTAAGGAACTGGCGAACGTTCTCCCGGCCCTGTCCCAAGCGCTGGTCGCCGTAGGAGAACCAAGCCCCGCTCTTCTGCACGATCTTGTTGTCGACGGCCAGGTCGAGCACGTCGCCTTCCGTGGAGATGCCCACGCCGTACATAATGTCGAATTCAGCCTCCTTGAAGGGCGGAGCCACTTTGTTCTTCACCACCCTCACCCGGACCCGGTTACCCACGGCCTCGGTGCCCTCTTTCAAGGTCTCTATGCGGCGGATGTCGAGACGGACCGAGGCATAGAACTTGAGGGCCCGGCCGCCGGGGGTGACCTCGGGATTGCCGAACATCACCCCGACCTTCTCGCGCAGTTGGTTGATGAAGACGGCCGTGGTCTGGGTCTTGCTGATGGTACCGGCCAGCTTCCGCAGGGCCTGGCTCATGAGCCGCGCCTGCAGGCCCACGTGGGAATCGCCCATCTCGCCCTCGAGCTCGGCCCGGGGCGTGAGGGCGGCCACGGAGTCGATCACCACGATGTCGAGGGCTCCGCTGCGGATGAGAAGCTCGGTTATCTCCAGAGCCTGCTCGCCGTTGTCCGGCTGCGAGACCAGAAGCTCGTCGACGTTGACGCCGATACGGCGCGCGTAGGCGGAGTCCATGGCGTGCTCGGCGTCGATGAACGCAGCCTTGCCCCCTGCCCGCTGCGCCTCCGCGATCATGTGCAGCGCGAGGGTGGTCTTGCCGCTCGATTCCGGCCCGAAGACCTCTACCACCCGCCCCCGAGGGACTCCCCCGACGCCGAGGGCCAGATCGAGTGCCAGCGAGCCGGTGGAGATCGCGGGTACGTGGAGAGCCGCCGACTCATCCCCCAGACGCATGATGGAGCCTTTGCCGTACTGCCGTTCGATCTGCATAACGGCCATCTCCAAGGCCTTGTCCTTTTCCACCGCTCCTCCTAAGCCTTCGCTCCGACTTCAGTGTCAAAAACGGCACGCGTGACCACAGTGTAGACCGCGCCTTCGCGCTTGAGTTCACTTCTGTAGAGACACACCGACTCTACCGCATACCGAGCCTCTCCGCTCTCGGACCTTGGTTGTACCGGGCCCGGCTTTCTGAGCCGAGCTACGGTGAGATGGGGCCGGAACGGGCGTTTCTCCCTTCTCATCACCTCCGCCGCCTCGAGACCGTCCATCACCACCTCGAACAACCGGGAGAAGGCGCCTTCGTGGTCGTCTATCTCCAGGGTGACCACCCGCGCCTTCGCGGCCGAGGGCAGCATCAAGAACCGCGTGATCCGCCCCTCTCCTCCCAGGTGGGAAGGCAGAGAGTCCAACACCGTTCGCGCTGCCGCCACCTTGGCCTCATCTACCTCCCCGATGAAAGCCAGGGTGACGTGCCACTGGTCCGGGCGGAGCAGCCGCAGGCCCGGCGCCGGCTCCAGCGCCGCCTGCGCAGACTGCACGAACCCCACCAGCTCCTCGGGCAGCGGGACGCCGACGAACAACCTCTGCAGCGGGACTCTATCGCCCTGCATCGCTACTACTCATCTCCCGAGGGAGCCGTGTCCGCATCGGTCTTCTCGCTTAGGCGACCCCGCAGCTGCTGGCGAGCGCGGACGAAGTAGTCCACGCCACTCAACACCGTCAGCACCAGCATGATCATCACCAAGTACCAGGTGACGCTCCGCCCCCCCAGGGTCCACTCCGGCTTGAGCCAGCGCGGCTCGATGATGAGGGCCGCGACCGCCACCATCTGGCTGGTCGTCTTGATCTTGCCCCACATGCTGGCCGAGATCACCACGTTCTGCACGGCGGCCACCATCCGCAGTCCCGATACTGCCAGCTCTCGCGCAATGACCACCATAGCAACCCAGGCGGACAGTTCGCTGAGTTGCACCAGCGTGACCAGGGCCGCGATCACCAGTAGCTTGTCGGCCAAGGGGTCCAGAAAGGCTCCCATGACTGTGGTCTGGTGCCGACGACGGGCGATGTAGCCGTCGAGGGAATCGCTGCCGGCGGCGGCCAGGAAGACCACTATCGCGATGATGTCGCTGGCCGGGTTGTCGGCGAGCATCGCCACCATCAGGACCGGGACCATCAGCACCCGGAAGAGGCTTATAGAGTTAGGCAGATTAGGACGCATCGACCGTTCCTATGAGGTCGTATCCAGCGACAGCGCTCACGGTGACCGGCACCTCGTCCCCCGGTCCCGCTCCTTCCGGCAGGTCCCCCTCGA
>CAZCCL010000030.1:13704-24268 GCA_964497095.1 uncultured Gaiellales bacterium
CTCCGTCCTCCCGACCGCGGAGATCCCCTCGCCCGTGTCCTCGGGATCCAACGAGTCGACTATGACCGTGACCTGCGAACCGACCAGCCGCCCGAGTCTGTTCTCCGCGCGCCCCGCCAGCAGAGCTGCCAGCCGGTTGAGCCGGCTCTGCGCGACCGCCGCTCTCACTCGGGGTCTCAGGGCGAACGCCGGTGTCCCCTCCTCTGGACTGTATACGAACCCTCCGCCGTGGTCAAACCCCGCCTGGTCCACGAAGTCCAGCAAAGCTTCGAACTGCTCCTCGGTCTCCCCCGGAAAACCCACGATGAACGTCGATCTCACCGACACATCGGGCATGAGCCGCCGCGCCCGCTCCAACAGGTCCAAGTAGGCCGCGGCCTCCCCCGTGCGGCCCATGCGTGCGAGCACCTCCGGGTGGGCGTGCTGGAAGGGCACGTCCAGATAGCGGCACAGCTTGGGCTGCTCCGCCATGTACCGCAGGAGACCGTCGGTGACATGCTCCGGCTGAAGATACATGAGCCGCACCCTGCGCACCCGATCGTCCGCAACGAGTAGGTCGACCAATCCGCGTAGGTCAAGACCTTCATGCTCCCAGGCAGTCGTGTCCTGGCCGACCAGCACGAGCTCCCGTGCCCCTTCCTCCAGACAGGCCTCGGCCTCCTTCAGTATCCGAGCGGTGTCCGCCGAGTGATAGCCCCCTTTGATGGAGGGTATGGCGCAGAACGTGCAGGGCTGGTCGCAACCGTCGGATATCTTGAGGTAGGCGTACGACGCCACCGTCGGGACGGCGTCCTGGGCAGTCCCGTCCTCCAGTCCAAGTCGACCTACCAAGGCCGTGAAGCCCCCCAGAGATAAGACTCTCCCGGACTCGTACGGGCCCTCGGGATCCGTCGCATCCATCAGACCGAACCAACCGGCCACCTCCGGGATCCCCTTCTCCAATTCCTCCCAGTATCGCTCCACCAAGCAACCCATCACCAACACCTGCCGGTCCCCGTACTCACGGCAGGCGTCCAGGATGACGTCGATGGACTCTTCCTTTGCGTCGGCTATGAAGCCGCAGGTGTTGATGAGGATGTGGGTCGCTTGTTCGGGATCGGTCTCCACCCGGGCGCCGGCGCCAGACAAACGTCGGGCCACCGCTCTGCTGTCGGCCTCGTTCTTGGGACAGCCCAGTGTGTGGATGTAGACCCGCGGAACGACGGCAGGAAGGGCGCACATGCTACTCTGTGCGCTCTACGCCAGCCTCTGTCACGACGAAGAAGCCCTCAGGCTCCTCAAGGGTATGCGCGACGCCGTTTATGGAGAGAGCCAGAACTTCGGGCTTACCCACCGTCATCCAATAGCGCTTCGAGCCCTCGAAGGTCTCCTCACTTCCGGCAGAGAGGGTCCCGGCAAAGAGCTCGACCCCGTTCTTACCGTCCTCCCGGACCAGCAGCCAGCAGCTGCCCTCGGTCACACTCACGGTCAGCACCACGTCCTCCCCTGTGGGGATACTCCCACCGGTACTCGCGCTTGTCTGAGTGCTCGTCGTGGCTTCCGGTTTCGCCTCCGAGGTGACGGTCGTGCTGCTCACGGCGGCGACACTGACGCTCGTGGTGGGACTGCTGATGTTGCTCGCGTCGATCGAGGCGGCGTCCTGTCCACGTCCCGAACCGAACCAGGCCAGAAGGACCACGACCACCACTGCGATCACCGCCACGACAGCATACCCGCGCTGATGGCGGCGGGTCCTCTTCCTCTTGCGCTCGGCGCTGGTGGGAGAGCGCCGCTCCTGAGCAAACTCGGACCGGACCGCAGTCGGCTCCTCCCCGCGGGGCTCGTAGCTGCTGCGATACTCGGCGACCAGGGCGTCTGCGTCCAGCTTGAGGAAGGCAGCATAGGTGCGCAGGAAAGCCTTGACATAGGTCGATCCGGGCAGGACCTCGAAATCGTCCTCCTCGAGGGCCTCGAGATACTTGGAGCGGATCTTGGTGGCGTCTTCGACGTCCTTGATGCTGAGGCCCTTGCGGATGCGAGCCTCACGCAGGATGTTACCGATGTCCGTCACAGGGTTCGGATGGCACCTCTCGGATCAGGCGGGCCATGTTCTGAGCGAACCGGCGCGCGTCAAGGGCGGGGTCACGGCCGGTCTCGACTTCCAGTACGAAGTCCCTCCCCTCCACACACGACCTCTCGTAGAGCGGATCGTAGTACTCGACCAAGAGCCCCTGCACAACGTCGGTAAATCTACCATCATCGAAGGCCCTTTCCAAGGAAAGGTAGATCTGCCGGGGCAGCCGCACGCCTATCAGTTCCAGGCTCCGGCGGAACTGCTCGGCATCGACGGTGTCCCACCCCATCGGCGCATACTCGGCCATGATCCGCTCGGCTCGAGCCTCCAGGGGAGCGTCCACGTGCACCGGCAGCCCGCCGCGGATCGCCTCGGCGACACTGCTCGGGAGAAGGATCTTGCCGATTCTGCGCCCCTCTCCCTCGAGCACCAGGTAGTCGCCGCGGGGGTGACGCAGCTCGTCCCAGAGAAGGGCGTCGAAGTGCTTCTGCCGTCTTTCCCCCGGCTGGTTCAGGCCACCCAGAAGGGAACCCCGGTGTAGAGCCAGTTGCTCTAGGTCGAGCGGCCAGGGACGAGGCGGCCGCAGTCTGGGGGCGATCTCAGCCAGGCTCCGAAGAAGAGCGCTCTTGCCGGCGCCGGTGTAGCCGAACAAGGTGACCACCGGCACAGGGGGACGCCAGTCCTCCAAGCCGAGCAGGACTTCGCGCCGATAGGCCCGATAACCTCCGCTCACCGTCACGGCGTGCACCCCGATGAGGGCCAGGAGCAGGACCACGTTGCGGCTCCGCTCCCCGCCGCGCCAGCACATGATCGCCAGCCGCTTGCCTCGAGGCTGGGAGCGGGCCAGTTCCGCAAGCTCCCTCAGATATCGGGCGAGGCCGGGGCTCACCTGTTCCATGGCGACAAAGCGCGCGCGGGCGGCTCCCTCCTCCTTGTAGGTGATACCGACCCTTGCTCGCTGGTCGTCGTCCAGCAGGGGGTGGTTGACGGCCCCCGGCACGTACCCGTCTGCGAATTCACTGGGAGAACGGACATCCACCACCTGAAAGCCGCCTTCCATGACCTGGGCGGCGGTGATGGAGGGGACCCGGATATCAGTCACCGGCCGTTCGGTCGTCGATGCGCTCCTCAGCTCTAAGAGCGGCCACAACATGCTCGAACTCATCCGGCTCCACCAGGATCTGGCGGGGCTTGCTGCCCTCCCAGGGTCCTACGATCCCCCGCCTCTCCAACATGTCGATGAGCCGCCCCGCCCGCGTGTAGCCCACCCGCAACCGGCGTTGGAGCATGGAGACGGAGGCGCTTCCCGTCTCTATCACCAGTTGGGCGGCATCCGCGAGCAGCTCGTCGGAGTCGGGGTCGAAGAGATCGTCGTCACCACGCTTCGCTTCCGCGGGTCGGCGCAAGAGCTCTTCGCGGAACTCCGGCTCCGCCTGACGCCGCCAGTGATTGACGAGCAGAGCGATCTCCTCTTCGGTGATGTAGGCTCCTTGGACCCGCTGCAGGTGACTCGAACCCAAAGGCTTGAACAGCATGTCTCCCATGCCCAGCAGGGTCTCGGCTCCGTTCACGTCCAGGATGACGCGGGAATCGGTCTGGCTGGACACGGCGAAGGCGATCCGCGACGGGATGTTGGCCTTGATCATCCCCGTGATCACGTCGGCGGATGGGCGCTGAGTGGCCACCACCAGGTGTATGCCCACGGCTCTGGATTTCTGGGCCAGACGGATGACGTAGTCCTCCACCTCCTGGGGAGATACCATCATGAGGTCGGCCAGCTCGTCTATGACGATCAGGATGTAGGGCAGGGGACGCTCCCCCCGGCGGGCCCGGCTCTTGTTCATCTCCGCCAGGCTGCGCGCGTGCTCCAGCTCCAGGAGCTCGTAGCGGTCCTCCATCTCCTTGGACACGTTGTGAAGCACCCCGGCGGCATCCTTCATGTTGGTCACCACGGGCACGAGCAGATGAGGGATCCGGTCGTAGTGCGAGAGCTCCACTTTCTTGGGATCGATCATGATCATCCGCACCTGCTCGGGGGTGCTCCTGAGCAGGACCGAGGACACCAGGCAGTTCACGCAGCCGCTCTTGCCCGAGCCGGTGGTCCCGGCGATGAGCAGGTGCGGCAGCCGAGTGAGGTCGGTGTACACGGCCTTGCCGGAGATATCCTTACCCAGCCAGACCATGAGCGGCCCCGCCGATTTGGGGAACTCGCGGTAGATGTCGCCCAACGTCACGAAGTCGGGCCGCTGGTTGGGGACCTCGACCCCCACGGCCGACTTGCCGGGGATGGGCGCGAGGATGCGGATCTCGGTGGTGGCCAGCGCGTAGGCCAGGTCGTCCTTGAGGCTGGACACTTTGCCGACTTTGGTGCCCGGTGCGAGCTGCAGTTCGTACCGCGTGACGCGAGGACCGACGACCATGCCGACGACCCGCGCCTCCACCCCGAACTGCCCCAGCGCCTGGATCAACACGGCCGAGGTGTCACGCTCGGCCCCTACCCGGCCCATCGCGGCCGGCGCAGTCTTCCGCAGCAGTTCGGACTCGGGAAGAAGGTAGGCAGGCTGTTCCACCGCCAGAGCCGTCTGGCGCGGTTCGCGGGCCAAGCCGGGAAGCGTATCCTGCTGGGGAAGGGTGTCCTCGACATCTTCCTCATCCCGCGGCGCCGTCTGAGCGGCCGCCCCGGCGCCACTATCCCCGACCTCGGCCCCTGCCGCCGGGCTGCCTGCAGAGGCGATCCCGGAGGCCGTCGCAACCGTCGTGGCCGCTGCGACCCTGGTGACCGCCGCAACCGTCGTGGCCGCCGCGATTCCTCCCCCTGGGGCCGGGGTCATCCCTCTCGCGGAGTCGGTCGCGTAGATATCGCGGAAGGCTTCCGCCCCGTCGATGACCCCCGCACCTCCCGACGATGCACCCGGGTGTATAGGAGCGAGCGGACTCCGTAGCACCGGCCTGCCGTCGGCCCACTCATGAAACGCCTCGTCGAAAGGACCGCTTTGAGCGCCGGCGGCGCCGAGCCCACTGCCTTCAGGCCACTCACCCTCGACCAGGTCCACCGGACCTAGACGTGGGCCGAAGCCGCCCTGGTGGGGATCGTCGGGCCAACGGCTGCCTGCGTTCCCGGCCATCGCCAACGGGCCCGCGTCCCGGCGTCTGGTCACCAGAGTGCTCCGCTCGGCGGTCTCTTTGACCGCCTGGGCCGCCCGTTTTGTGCCCTGTCCCATCCTCCGCAGGGTCACGCCGGTGGCGAGGCTGAAGCCTGCGAACAGCGCGATCCAGCCGATGATGCCGACTCCGACCCGACCCACCATGCCGTGGAACAAGGAGTACAGGGCTTCTCCAAGCGCCCCGCTTGCGGACTCGAACGCCGGGCGGACGAACGTGGCTTCGTCGCGTCCTCCGAACGGGGGAACGCCGGCAGCCACCAGCAAGAACAGACCGAACAAGAAGATCATCGCCCCGGCGAACCAGTACGAGCGCCACACCTTGACGCCCAACACCGTAGTCACGGCTACGGCGATGAGCGCCGCCGGGACCAAGAAGGCCAGTCTTCCAAACAGGTAGGTAAGGCCGGTCGCCACCGCTTCGCCCACGAAGCCGCCCTTCGCCCCCGCGACCAGGACGAATACCAGGAAGACGGCCACTCCGAACAGGGCAAGAGCGATGATCTCCTGCCTGCGCCCGGGTACGGCGCGACCAGCAACGGCGCGCCCGGGAACGGCGCCGCGCGGGCTCGAGCGCGCGCCGGCGCGGGCGCGGCCGGCGGCGGTCTTCTTTGTGGAGGCAGGGCCCCTCGTCTTCACGGACGCGCCGCCGCCTTTCGAAGGCGCGCGTTCCGTGCGTTCGGCGTTGCTGCTCGCTCTACCCGCCATCACCCGACATCCTTTTCGAACGTCTCACGAAACCTCAGACCTCGACGATCACCGGCAACACCATGGGTCGCCGGCCCAACTCTTTGTGCAGGTACTTCTGCAGCACGTCGTGAACTCTGGTCTTGAGAAGGCTCAGATCCGTGATCTGCTGGGCTTCGCCCTCACTCATCGCATCCACGACCAGTTTCTTGGCTTCTTCCGTCAGTTCGCCCAAGTCCCCAGCGTGAGCGAAACCCCGGAACACCACCTCGGGCTCCCCTACTATGCTGCCGTCCTGGGTGCTCCGGGCCACCACCACCATCACCAGACCATCGGTAGCCAGGTGCTGGCGGTCGCGCAGCACCAGATCGCGGAAATCGCCCATGGCGAAGCCGTCCACCAGCATCATGCCGGCCTGTACCTGCCCGGTGATCTCGGCGTGGTCGGACTGGAGTTCGAGCACATCGCCGTTCTCCATGAGAAAGATGTGCTCGTCGTCCATGCCTATGGCCCGCGCCAGTTCGGCGTGGAAGTAGAGGTGACGATGCTCCCCGTGCACGGGCATGAAGAACTTCGGCCGGACCAGGTTCAGCATCACCTTCAGCTCTTCAGAAGCGGCGTGTCCGGACACGTGGACCCCCGCGGTCGACTCGTAGATTACCCGGGCGCCGGCGGCGAATAGGCGGTCGATGGTGCGATAGACGCTGGTCTCATTGCCGGGCACAGGGCGAGCCGAGATCACCACCGTGTCGCCCTTCTGGATCTCTATCAGAGGATGATCGTGAGACGCCATCCGCGCGAGAGCCGAGAGCGGCTCCCCCTGGCTGCCGGTGCTGAGGATCGTCACCCGGTCGGGTGGCAGCAAGGCGATGTCGTGCGGCCGTATGACGAGGCCATCCGGTACGGAGAGATATCCCAAATTCTGAGCGATGTTGACGTTCTTGACCATGCTCCGTCCCACGACGGCCAAGGACCGCCCGTGACGGGCGGCGGTGTCCATCACCTGCTGGATGCGATGGATGTGGCTGGCGAACGAAGCCACGATGATCCTGCCCGGGGCCAGGGCGAAGATGCCGTCGAGGCTCTCCCCCACGCTCCGCTCGGGAGGCACGAAACCGGGAAGGTCCGCGTTGGTGCTGTCGGAGAGAAGCAGAAGGACGCCGTTCCTGCCCAGTTCGGCGAAGCGCTGCATCGCCGTCACGCGGCAATCGATGGGGGTCTGATCGAGCTTGAAGTCCCCCGTGTGCACGATCGTGCCCACCGGAGTATGGATCCCCAGCCCCACGCCGTCCGGGATGCTGTGACAGACCTCCAAGAACTCGATCCTGAAGGGACCCAGCGTGAGATCCCTGCCGGGAGAGATTTCGTTCAGCGAAACCTTCTGCTGCAGACCGTGCTCGCCCAGTTTGGCGTTCACCAGACCTAGAGTCAGCCGGGTACCGTAGACGGGCGCGTCCACCTCCTTGAGCAGGTAGGGCAGGGCGCCTACGTGGTCCTCGTGGCCGTGAGTCAGGATTATGCCGAGGAGCCGCTCCCGGTTCTCCACCACGTACGTGAAGTCGGGCAGCACCAAGTCGATCCCCAGCATCTCGTCATCTGGGAACATGAGACCGCTGTCGATGACCAGGAGCGCGTCGCCGAACTCCAACACCATCATGTTCTTGCCGATGGCCCCTAGCCCACCCAGAGGTATGACTTTCAGCGCTTGATCCGTCACCAGTGGGGGTCCCCACCTCCGCGTGTCCGGGACGTGAACAGAGCCCCTGCGCCCTCTTGCCCAGCGGGATAGGACGCCGGAAGAGTCTCTATAAGATGTTCTCCAGGCCGACGACGAGTCCTTGCAGGCTGCGGATGCGCTTCACCGCCATCAGCACCCCCGGCATGAAGGACTCACGAGAGAGCGAATCGTGGCGGATGGTCAGGGTCTCGCCGAGGCCTCCGAAGATGACCTCTTGGTGAGCAACGAGCCCTGGGAGCCGCACGCTGTGGATGGGGACTTCTTTGTCGATACCGGCTTCACGCCAGGTCTCCTCGACCTTGAGACGAGTCAGCCTCGACGTCCCCGAGGGCGCGTCGAGCTTGCGGTCGTGGTGCAACTCCACGATCTCGCAGGCGCCGAAGTGTCCGGCCGCCTGCCGGGCAAACCGCATCATCAGGACCGCCCCCATGGCGAAGTTCGGAGCCACGAGCACGGCCACGCCCCGCGCGGCGCTCTCCTTGTCGATGTCGGCCAGGTCGGCCGCGCTGAGTCCGGTCGTCCCGACGACCACCGGCACCCGATGCTGGAGACAGGTCAGGACGTTGTCCCGCACGGCATCGGGCGTGGTGAAGTCGACCACCACACCGACGCCCCCGGTCTCCAGGGCGCCTTCCAGGGTCTCGAAGTACCCCTGCGCCCCTGGGCACAGCGTCTCGGCCGAGGATACGTCGGAGGCGAAACCAGGATCGACCGCCCCCGCCAAGACCAGCGCTTGGTCGCCGATCACGGCCTCGCAGGTCGTCCGTCCCATCCGCCCGAGAGCGCCGCTCACGGCCACCCGGATCACTTCGTCCATCGTCTACCCCCCATCGAGCAGCCCGGCCAGGCAGTCTTCGGGCACGGCGCTCGCGAACTGGCTCTCGTCGGCTCCTATGCCCACCACCGAGAGGGCGGCGGGCCGGTAGACCTCAGCCGCCAATTCCAGCACTTGATCGCTGGTGACATCCTCGATGCGCTCGGCCAGTTCGTCGAGCGAAAATATCTCCGTCTCGGTGACCACGCCTTTGCCCAGCCTGGTCATGCGGCTCGAGGTGCTCTCCAGGCCGAGGATCATGCGCCCCTTGAGATGCTCCTTGGCCCGCTGCAACTCATCCGCGGGTACAGGCTCCGTCACCAGCCGCGCGAGTTCGTTCCCCACGGTCTCCATGACGGCCTCCAGCCGCTCCGGCCGGCAGCCGAAATAGAGTCCGCTGAGCCCAGTCTCTTTATACATGGTCGAGAATGAATATACACTATATACCAGACCGCGCTTCTCCCGCACTTCCTGGAACAGCCGAGAACTGAGCGAGCCCCCGAAGAGACTGTCTAACACCGAGAGGACGAAACGACGCTCGTCGTCACGCGCCAGCCCTAACCCCCCCAGGCAGACGTGCATCTGCTCCGTCTCTTTGCTCAAGAAATGCCGGCGCGGGAGCATCCGGGCGGGCGCCGGTTCGCGCTGGGGGTTGTTGCCCCTGGGCTTGGCCTGCCGGTCCAGCAACAGGGCGCTCAGATGCTCGTGGTCTATGTTGCCGGCCGCCGCCACCACCATGTCGCTGAACTGGAAGAGTTCCCGATGATAGCCACGGATGTCTTCTTCGGAGGCCCCGGCGATGCTCTCCCGTGTGCCCAGGATGGGATGCGCCAGAGGATGGCCATCGAGGACCACCTCGGCCAGTACGTCGTGGATCAGATCCTGGGGCGAATCCTCCACCATGGCGATCTCCTCCAGCACCACCTCCCTTTCCCGATCGAGATCGGTGAAGGTGGGTGTGAGGAGCATGTCGGTCATTACGTCCAACGCCACGGGGAGCTGATCGTCGAGAAAACGCCCGTAGACGACCACATATTCCCGAGACGTGCTGGCATTCAACTCCCCCCCGAGGGTGTCGAAGATCTGGGCGATCTCCTCGGCCGTGAACTTCGACGAACCCTTGAAGAGAAGATGCTCTATGAAATGGGTAGCACCTACGAGCGACGCGGGCTCATCCCGCGACCCGGCGGGAATCCAGAAACCCAGGCATACCGACCTCAGGTGGTCGAGTTTCTCGGTAATCAGCCGCTGGCCGTTGGGAAGTTGCTCCAGACGATACTCGTCAGTCGACACTGCCTTCCTTCTTGGACAGGTTCTCGAGCAGGCGCAGGCTGATCTTCTCCTTGCCTCCCTGCATCTGCACGTCGAGGACTTCCACCCGCACCAGATCGCCGCGGTTGACCACATCCTCCACGGTCCCCACCCGGTGATCGGCGAGGCGGGATATGTGGACGAGCCCGTCGGTCCCCGGTTTGAGCGTCACGAAGGCGCCGAACGAAGTGGTCGAAGCCACCCGGCCTTCGACGATGTCTCCCGCTTGGGTCTCCCTGGTCAGCAGACCGATCCGCTCTATGCAGCCGTCGCCCAATCTGCCGTCGGTGGCGAAGACCTTGATCAGGCCGTCCTCGGCCACATCGATGGTGCATTCGAACTCCGCTTCCATGCCCCGGATGGTCTCGCCGCCCTTGCCGATGACCGCCCCGATCTTCTCTGGGTCGATGCGGATGGTGGAGATGCGGGGAGCGAAGTCGGAAAGCTGGGTGCGCGGGGCGCTGATCGTCTCGGTGATCTTGTCCAAGATGAACATCCGGGCCTTGCGGGCGCGCTCCAGGGCGTCCCGCATGATGTCGAAGGTCACCCCGGTGATCTTGATGTCCATCTGCAGGGCGGTGATGCCCTTGGTGGTCCCCGCCACCTTGAAGTCCATGTCACCCAGATGGTCCTCGACCCCCGCGATATCGGTGAGCACCACGTAGTCTTCCTTCTCTTTGACAAGACCCATGGCGATGCCCGCAACCGGTCTCGCCACCGGCACACCGGCATCCATCAGAGCCAAGGTGGAAGCGCACACGCTGGCCATGGAACTGGACCCATTGGACTCCAAGGTCTCG
>CAZCCL010000031.1:0-12590 GCA_964497095.1 uncultured Gaiellales bacterium
ATTACCGCGGAGGGATCGAACCGACTTAGAACTCCTTTCAGAATGACCTTTCGCCAGCAGGGTGAGATTGGCACGCCAGAGGCAAGGACGCAAGAAGCGGGCGCAGCGGAGCTACGGACGCGACGAAAGGACGAAGCCTCCGGCCGCCAAGCGCGGCCTCGGTGGCCGAGATATCATTCTGAAACAAGTCATTAGCCGCAGCGCCGCCCATCCTTGCCGATCGGCCGGGCTCTCTCTTCAGTCAGTTCACGGTGACGGTCTCGGTCCGGGTCACCGGTATGCCGCGCCTGCCGCACTCGGCCACGAAATCGTCGCGCACCTCGCTGGGCAACTCCTCGGGACAGACGATCCCGGCCCGGCCGATCCGTCCCTCGACGATCATCTCCGCGTAGATGGAGGCGGGGGTGCTGGTACCGTACGACACGCTCGTGGCCCCGGGGATCCGCTCGTTCACCCACTTGATGTCGGGCGGAAAAACGGCGTGGCTGATGGTGGCGGGCTTCCCGGATTTCTCCCCGATACAATCCACCGTGAGCACCCCATAGTCGACGATCTCCCCGGATAGAGCCAAACGTGCCAGCTCATCCATGGGCGGGTTGGGGGGGAGCGTGGCTACGAAGACGTCGATGGGCCGCACGGTGGACCCATCTTTCAGCATGACGGGGACCTTGCTGGTCATACCCGAGGCCACCAGGGCCTCGTCGGCATCGAGACCTTCCTCGGGACCGCCCATCTTGAAATCCACGTAGCACAGGCCCTTGTCGCCGTAGCGACGAGGTAGCAACCGGGGCAGAGTGCTCACCTCTTCGTGGTCGTGGCATATGGCCACCCCCACTCCGAAGGGAGCCGGGAAAGAGTAGTGCTCGCGACGCCCGAAGATCTCCACCCGCTTGAACTCGCCGTCCTCGAAGAGCAGTGGCGGCTGAGCACAGTCCGTGTAGTAGGTCTCCTGCGACCACACCTGCAGGGGCACCGGTGAGTCGAAGATGGCGTAGTCCTTGATGCGGATCTCGAAGCACCTCTCGAGGTCCTCGTAGCCGTTGGCGGCGAGAGTGTTCGTGAACCCTGGGTCCATTCCCGTGCTGAGGAGGGCCAGGATCCCGCTCTTCTCAAAGTCTGGCGCGAGCGTCATCTGTTCCAGATACGCCTCGTCGATAGTCTTGGTGCGGGTCTGGCCGGACGCCATATCCTGGTAGGCGGCGCCGCTTTCGAGGCAGGCGCCCATGATGGAGAGGTTGTACTCGGGGATGACTGCATTGACGACCAGCCGGGCCCCGGCGGCCGCTGAGGCGACGGCTGCGGCATCGGACGCGTCGAGGAACACCGGGGTGGTCTTGCCCCCGCCTACGCGGTCCGCGACCAGCCGGGCCCGCTCCTCGTCGTGGTCGCCCAGAACGATCTCGGTGACCGCCGGGTTGCGAGCAAGGTTCCAGGTGATCACATGGCCCTGCATGCCCGCCCCCACGATGACGACCTTCATGTTCTTTCTCCTTCCAAAGTTACTGCTCGTTTCGAGAGAGCAATCCGCGAGACGTGGCCGACTCCTGGGATGATCTCGGACCTCGGGCAAGGATATCCGGCCCGCTCGACCCGGTCCTGCGTCGGCATCAGCGCCTCCTCTCACCCGGCGGAGGTGTCGCCCAGCTACGGCGTGTGACTCAGCGGGCCCCGCGTCACCACGGCGAAAGCCAGCGCGCTTCCCTACTCGTGACGATGGACGGACAGAGACCGCCTGATCCCCCGGGCCGGGTCCGTCGGACCGCGTCCCCGGGGCCAGGGCAGATTCGTCAGACTTTCTCGAGAACAAGGTTCTCCAGAACTACCTTCACCCCGGCCTCTTCCGTCCTTTTGTGGAATTCCTCCGACTGGAAGAACTTACGTGCACGCTCAGCATCTTCCCATTCCAGGAGGACGACCACCGACGTGGGCTCGCTCCCCTCCCTATATATCGTCTGGGACCTCTGTCCCCACGATTCACGCAGCGGCTTTCCTCGATCGAAGTAGTCTCTCCACTGAGCGTAGTCGTCGACCTCTATTCTGTTGAGCACCCACACCATGTTCGAACCTCCGATCTCGTTCTTCCGCGATTATAGGCCTGTCAGTGTCTTCGCCACACCGGCCACAACATCGGCGGGAATGGCAAAGCCGATGTTCTCGGCCCCCGTCGAACCGGGGGGTAGATAGACCTCGGGCATACCGACGAACCTCCCCTTGGCGTCGAAGCAACCGCCCCCGGAATTGCCCGGACTGATGGCTGCGTCTATCTGGATCAAACCGGTGAGAGGAGCCTGGCCGCCACCAGGGTCAAGAGTCCGGTCCAGTCCGCTGATGATGCCCAGGGTGACGGTATTTCGAAAGTCCAAGGGACTGCCGATGACGATGGCCCACTCGGCCAACTGAACGTCGGCGGTGGTACCGAACTGCACCGGGTTAAGACCCGTCTTGTCGACCTTGATGACCGCCACGTCCTTCGATGCATCGGTGCCGACGAGGGTGGCGGGGGCTTGTTCGCCCGAAGCGAAGGTCACGGTGATGGACTGTCCCGAAGTGACGTTGCCGTCGAGGGTGACCACGTGGTCGTTGGTCAGGATGTAGCCGTCCGCCGTATACACTACGCCCGATCCGATCCCCTCCCCGGTCTGGCCGTTCACCGTGGCGCTCACCGCGATGTTGACCACGCTGCTGTAAACAGCATTGAGGACCTCCTGGGCCGGGCTCGCCTCGTCGGCCACGAGATCGGCGTGGCCCTCACTCGAAGACGTGCTCGCATTGTCGGCGCTGCTACTGTTGGAACATGATGCCAGGAAGAGGGCCACAAACAGCACAATCAGGAGGCCTGCTATCAGGCCGGCGCGCGGTCTCATGACGTTTCCTTTCCTTTGCTAGAGAACTGCACATGGCACTGATATACCCGTAACGGCCCCGACCATGACATCAAACTTCTGGGCGCCGGTTGGAGCCTCATGCGGAACCAACACGCGACCCGGCCGGACGAGGTGCGTACCCCCGGGGCACAAAGGCGCCATCCGGTCTCTAGTGAGGGCCCCCGCGAGGTCCAGATACGCCTCCTGCTATCTGGATCGAAGCCCCCTCTGCCCGATTCAAGTGAGAAACCTGGTGGGGGCTTGGGTCTATGACGCGCACAGGCTATGACGCGCGAAAGATGAGAGAGGGCCGGCTTGGATGTCTCGAAGACCTCAGGAAGGTTTGGCCTCTTCTTCCAGGGCGACCGTCGCCGGCACCGTCCCAAGGATGGGATCGGGCAGCCGGGACGCACCGGCCTTCTGCCCGAGCCTTACTTCTCGCACCGTCAGAATGGCGAGGGCCACCACGATCAGCCCCATGCCCACCGCCTCCAAGGCCCCCGGCTGCTCCCCGAGTTGTATCCAGGCCGCCAGGACACCCACGACCGGGACGGCCAGACTGCTGATCCCGGCTGTGCCGGTCGGCAGGCTGTGCAGGATATACAGCCACAAGACCCAGGCGAGCGCATTGGCCGGCAGTATGTTGAAGGCGAAGGCTGCGATGAAGCTGCCGTTCCAGACGGGAGCAGTGGTCGCCGTCAGAAGAGCTATCACCACGAGAGGGATCGAACCGATCAGGCCTTGCCAGGCTATCAAGGAGAGCAGGTCGACCTCATGACGCCGGCGAAGGACCTTTACCACCACTGAGCTCACGGCCCAGCAGAACCCCGCGCCCAAGGCCAGCAGGCTGCTCTGGATCCCACTCAGGTTCCAAGGGCCGAGGACGAAGACCAGGCCGACGAGCGCGAGCATGACGGAGGCCCACTGGAAACCCCGCACCGGTTCGCCGAGCAACGGCCAGGCCAGGAGCAGGAGCCAGAAGGGCATGGTATAGGCAAGCACCGAGGTCTTGCCGGCTCCGCCGATATGGACGGCCCACATGGCAAGCCCGACGAAGGCGCCGGTCTGCAGAAGGCCGAAGACCGCGGTCAGCCCCAAGGCCACCGGCCGCAAGGGGCGGCGGAGTGCGGCGACCAAGGCGAACATGAAGATCGCGCCCACGAACGTGCGGAGAGCGGCGAAGGTGAAGGGCTCGGCATACTGCATGGCGACCTTCATCACCACCCAGTTGTACCCCCAAACGAGGGCCAGCAGGACGAGCGCGGCGAAAGGGAGGTAGGCGGCCCGACGCGCTGAAACGGTTCGACCGACAGACGCCACGCCGGCAGACGCCAGGCCGGCAGACGCGACCGTGCCCCCAAGCGCAACCTGCGTCGAAGGCGGAGAGGGCTCCCCGGAGGCACCGACCTCACTCGAGGCACCGACCTCACTCGAGGCACCGACCTCACTCGAGTCCCCGCTACGGGGAGCGCCTCCCGCTATCTCGCGGTCGTCATTCGAAGCCATGTTGAGGCTGCGGCCCAGTGGTCGAACCGATCTGCCTCTCCAGCCAAGCGATGATGAGGTCCGGTACGCGTGGGTCGATGGCTTTCTGTACCTGTTTCTTGTAGGTGGAAAGTCCGCCGGGACCGGCTTCGCTCCTCAGTAGATGCGTGACATCGGGCAGCACGTGAGACTCGAAGGGGGCGGTAACCAATCCCGCCATCCGTTCGAGGTTACCGGGGTCCACCTGAATATCCTTCGAACCGGTGATCGCAAGGACGGGGCCTTCGATGCGGCTGAGGTCATCCGCCGGGTCGTAGGACAGGAATTCCCGCATCCATTTGGCGTTCACCTTCCCCACCAGTTGAGTGCGGTACCAGTCCTTGTCCGACCGCTTGATCTTCTCCAACTGTTTCTTCTGGGCCTTGACGATGTCGATACGCAGGAGCTTGACCAGCCAGGCGTTGACGCCCGTTAGGCTTCCGGCCACCTGTTCTGCCTGCCAACGGAGCTCCTCTTCTCCAAGCCGAGCTCCTCCGGAAAGGAGCACCACCCCGGCGGCGTCGGGGGCCTCGGCAGCTACTCTTGTCACGATGTAGGCGCCCTCGCTGTGCCCGAGAAGAAAGATCTTGTCGTGTGCTATTCGCTCGTGCGTCCTTAGAAACGCCAGGGCGGCCGAGGCGTCGAGGACGTTGTCGTAGAAGCCGGTGCCCCAAAAGACGCCCTCGCTGGCACCCACGCCCCGCTTGTCGTACCGTAGCGAGGCGATGCCCCGCTGCGCCAGGAGACCCGCCAACCGGCCCATCACGTTGATGGGGAACTTCTTCTGGTTCTCGTTCCGGTCGACGCGACCGGACCCGGTGACCATGAGCACGCAGGGAGAACGGTCGGATCCCTCCGGATCGGTCAGAGAGCCGGAAAGATGCAGACCCGCCGACGTGAAGACAACATCCCGGTCGATCATGGAGCCTCTTTCTGCTGAACGCGGCCCTGCAGGGCCGCGGAAGAAGTCGCGAACTCGGACAGCATGGCAGAAGATTACCAGGATGTCGGAGACCGCATGGTAGGAAGCCGCATTGCTGTTAAGCTCATGGAATGGATCCTTGCGACCTCATCCTGCTCACCGGAGGGACGGGTTACATCGGGGGAAGGCTGATCCGGCCCCTGGAGGCCACGGGCCGCCCCCTTCGCCTGATGGTGAGAGATCCGGAGCGCCTCAGGCCCGCCGTCGCGCCGCGGTCGTTTGTCGCCCGCGTGGCGGAAAGCACCGAGTTGGTGCAGGGGGACGTATTCGATCGGCCTTCGCTGGCCGAGGCGCTCAGAGATGTCGACACCGCCTACTACCTGGTGCATTCGCTGGGGACGGCCACCGAGGACTTCTACCAGCAGGAGCTGGTCTCCGCCCGCAACTTCGGAGAGGCCGCCCGCGGAGCGGGCGTCCGGCGCATCATCTATCTCGGCGGTCTCGGGCACTCCCAGGACCAGCTCTCGGCTCACCTGGCGAGCCGTCAGGACGTCGGCCGCCTGCTGTGCGCGAGTGGTGCCGAGACCATTGAATTCCGAGCCTCGGTGATCCTGGGGAGCGGCTCCATATCTTTCGAGATGATACGAGGCCTGGTGGATCGGCTGCCGCTGATGATCACGCCGCGATGGGTCAACAGCTTGGCGCAACCCATCGCAGTGGAGGATGTCGTGACCTACATGGTGGCTGCGCTCGACGTAGACGTGCGCGAGCATTGCACCATCTACGAGATCGGGGGGGCGGACCGGGTCTCCTACTTGGGCATGATGCAGGCCTATGCCCGCTCGCAGGACCTCAGGCGCCCCGCGCTCAAGGTCCCCTGGCTCACTCCCCGTCTTTCCTCCGGCTGGCTCGCTTTGGTGACGCCGCTGTACTACCGGGTTGGGCGCCACCTTCTCGAAGGCGTGCGCAACGAGACGATCGTGACCAGCGACGCCGCCGCCCGCGACTTCCCTCACATCAAGCCTATGGGCGTGGAGGCGGCCATCTCCCGGTCACTCGCGAACGAGGATCGGGAATACGCCGAGACCCGCTGGAGCGACGCCCGCTCCGCTACTCCGCCCCCCAAGCACCGGCCGGCCGAACGCTTCGGCCGGCGCTACGTCGACCAGCGCACCTTGGACGTGCCCTGCCCTCCCGGTCAGGTTTTCGACGCCATCCTGTGCCTCGGTGGGGAGAAGGGTTGGCACGCCTGGACCTGGCTTTGGAGCCTGCGCGGCGTGCTGGACCAGATCCGCGGTGGGGTAGGCTCGCGTCGCGGCCGGCGCGACCCCACCTGCGTAATCCCGGGGGACACCGTGGACTTCTGGCGCGTCGAGGCCTTGGAGCCGGATCGGCTGCTGCGGCTGACGGCGGAGATGCGGGCCCCGGGCCGAGCATGGCTCCAATTCGAGCTTACCCCCCTCGCGAACAGACAGACCCGCATCGTGCAGACCGCTCTGTGGGACCCGGTGGGGCTGTACGGCCACCTATACTGGCTGTCCCTCTGGCCTTTCCACGAGGTCATCTTCCCCGCCATGATCGAGGGCATCGCTAGGGACAGCGGTTGCGTACACCCCGCAGCCAAGCGGCGCCCGTCCCGCTCAGGGTAGGTAGGTTTCAGCGTTCGTCTATGCGGCGCCGGTCGATATCTTGGCGCCCTGAACACCGGCCGCAAGGGTCCAGATCCCATGTCGTTCGGTCTTGATGCCCTCCAACTGTCTTGCGTGACATGAATAGAACACGTTTAATCATGGTAACTGACCTCAGACGCCTCCGGCGGAGCAGTCTGGGGACGTCGCACGAGCAAAGCGAGCTACGAGGGAGGAAGCAATGGGAACCGAAGAGGTCGTTGTAGAGCGTCAGCCTGTGCCGGAGAACGTCGAGGCGCGCCTTCGCAAACTGCGCTGGTGGAACGTGATTGTTGGTCTGGTATTGGCAGTCCAGGCGGTGGTCATCGCCCTGCTGTCGAACGATTTCGCGCTCCCGGTCGTGGCCACTTTCATGGGAGGCCCGCCCGGAACCGAGCCTACCCTCCATCAGATCGGGGAGTTCCCCCTAGGCTGGGGCGTGTTCGCCTTCATGGCCATTTCGGCCGCGGCGCTGCTTATCATCGCCTCGCCGGGCGTGTTCGGTTGGTACAAGCGCAATCTACTCAAAGACCGCAACTACGGGCGCTGGATGGAGTACTCCATCAGCTCCTCACTCATGATCGTGCTCATCGTCATGATCTGCGGGGTCAGCGACCTTGCCGCCCTGATCGCCATCTTCGCGGTGAACGCCTGCATGATCCTGTTCGGGCTCCTCATGGAGAAATACGAAAAACCGGGCAAACCCAATTGGCTTTCCTACATCTTCGGGTGTTTCGCGGGGATCATCCCCTGGATCGCCGTCCTGATCTATGTCTGGAGCCCCGGGTTCGGAGATCAGCAGGCGCCCGCTTTCGTCTACGGGATCATCGCCTCGCTGTTCGTCTTCTTCAATATCTTCGCGGTCAACATGGTGCTGCAGTACAAGCAGGTCGGCCGCTGGCGCGACTACCTGTTCGGGGAGAAGGTCTACATCATCTTGAGCCTGACGGCCAAGGCACTGCTCGCGTGGCAGGTGTTCTCCGCCACCCTGGCCGGCTAGGCCGGGTCAGCATCCGGGCGCAAGGAGGTGGCCGTCCCCCGATGGACGCGGCCCAACGCTGAGTACCGGGTTGGCGACCTAGACGGCCGATGACGGGAGAATCGATGGAACGGGTGCGTAGGTATGACGCCGTCATCGTCGGAGCCGGTCAGGCCGGCGTACCGCTGGCCAAGAGCCTCGCCCAGGCGGGGTGGCGCTGCGCTCTGGCGGAGAGGACGCACGTCGGCGGCACCTGCATAAACGAGGGCTGCACCCCTTCCAAGACCATGATCGCCTCGGCCCGGATCGCATACCTCAGCCGAAGGGCCTCCGATTACGGCATACGTGCCGGTCAGGTCTCGGTGGACATGGCCGCGGTGCGACAGCGCAAGCGCGATCTGGTCGAGAGCTGGCGAAGCGGCAGTGAGCGGCGGCTCGCCAAGACCGAGAACCTCGACCTCCTGATGGGAGAAGCCTCCTTTCTCGGTCCGCATAGACTCGAGATCCGCTTCGTCGAGGGGGAATCGATCGTGGTCGAGGCCGACCAAGTGTTCATCAACACCGGGTGCCGTCCGACGATACCTCCGCTGGCCGGTCTCGAGCAGGTCCCCTACTACGATTCGACCACGATCATGGAGTTTGGCTCGATCCCCGAGCACCTGGTCATCCTGGGTGGAGGATACGTGGCTGTGGAGTTCGCGCAGATGTTCAGACGCTTCGGGAGCAACGTGACGGTGCTCCAGAGACGGGACCAGCTCCTTTCGCGAGAGGATCCCGATGTCGCTCAGGCCGTGGCCGCGATCCTTGAGGAGGACGGTGTGAACCTCGTCCTCGAGGCGAAGGCCGGATCTGTGAAGACGACCCCAGACGGAGAGATGCAGCTCGAGGTCACAACTCCTACGGGCGAGAGCAGCGTCAGAGGATCGCACATACTCGTGGCCACCGGACGGACCCCGAACACGGAGGCACTCAACCCCGAAGCAGCCGGGCTGCAGGTAGACGAGAAGGGCTACATACCGGTCAACGAGCGGCTGCAGACCGAGGTCAAGGGAATATACGCCCTGGGCGATGTCAAGGGAGGTCCAGCCTTCACCCACGTCTCCTATGACGACTTCCGTGTCGTTCGTTCCAATCTGCTGGAAGACGGCCGAGCTACCATCACGGGCCGCCTCGTGCCGTATGTGGTCTTCCTCGACCCGCAACTGGGACGAGTGGGTCTCAGCGAGCGGGAGGCGAGAGAGAAAGGATTCGACCTAAGTGTGGCCACGCTGCCAATGGAGTACGTGGCCCACGCTCTCGAGATCGATGAATCGCGCGGGTTCATGAAGGTCGTGATCGACAACGAAGACGACCGGATTCTGGGCTGTGCCGTGCTGGGTGTGGACGGCGGTGAGGTCATGTCCGTCATGCAGGTCGCCATGATGGGAGGACTGACCGCCTCCCAACTGCGGGACACCATGTTCGCCCACCCGACCCTGGTCGAGTCTCTGAACAACCTCTTTGCATGATAGGTGCACGCAGGTAGCACCACCTCACGTTCCTTCGGAAAACCCACTTCAGCATGTCCGAACCGAGCAGGCACCCCCCCATGTAGTGACAGTCGTCCAGATAGCGGTCGTCGGTCGAGGCGATGGTGATGACCGCCTTGAGCTGCGGAGGACGAAGCGCCGCCACCTGCAGACCGTTGAACCCGCCCCACGAGTAACCGATCATTCCCACGTCGCCGGTGCACCAGGGTTGCTCCGCCAGCCAGGCCAACACCTCCAGAGCATCATCCTGTCCCTGCGGCAGGTACTCGCCCCGGAGCAGGCCATCCGAGTCACCTCATCCCCCGCAGGTCCACCCGCACCGCCGCGTAGCCGTACCCGGCTAAGTACGGATGACGTTGCGCGTCGGCAAGAGTGCTGGCGTCGTCTTTACGGTAGGGCAGATACTCCAACACGGCCGCGACCGGAGACGCAAGTGCGTCCACAGGCATCCAGAGCCGGGCCGCCAGCCGGGTCCCGTCCGTGAGCGGGATCCACGTGTTCTCGATCTCGCGGATCTTGTGGGGGAAGTCATTCCTCGTATTCACAGGGAGGGATGACTGTTCCCGAACGTTCGCGCGGTCACACTCGTTCGGGAAAGGCGGGCGCGGAACTGTCGATCGTGGGTCGATTCAGGCGGACGGGGCGCCGTCGCCGCGCCCGGGCACTACTGCCAGTCGATCGAGGCATCGAGGATCGACTTGGCGTCGTTTTCCTTCGAGCGGTAGAGCTCGCGGGAGTCTCGCAGGCCGAGGGGGTCGTCGTCCGCCACAGCGCTCATCTTGCGCCACAGGCAGACATCGTTCTTGAGATGCTTGGCCTTGATCTCGGGAGTGCACTCGTTGGCCACCGGACACGCGTAGCATATCCCCCTATCGAGGCTCGTATCGCGTTTGCGCGCGCGCTCACCTTCTTCGATGCGCCGCTGGACCTGGGCGAGAAGCTCATGGACGTCGCCCTGGATCGCGACCTCGAAGTGCGGCATCTCCTCAGGCTCGTCGTAGATGAAGACGCCGTTACGCCAGTGCGCGAGCTCGAACACCAGGTCGTGGGTCTGCCAGCGCATCACCTCGCGGATCTCCGCATCGCTCGTGAGCCCCTTCTCGACGAGGCGCTGCCCCAGCGGCTTCTGCCTCCTCTCCTCGTGGCTCAGCGCCGAGTCTTCCATCAGGACCTCAACCAGTTGCTGCGGGCTCAGGCATCCCACCTCTACGAGGCGCTTCCCCAGTTTCTCATCGGTGATGGGTAGGGAGATCCCTTCCACCCGGCCATCGACGAGATAGATGAACCCGTACTCCTCGAAATCGTGGACCTCGAGGACCCCGGTGGCGCCGTTCTGAGCGAGGAACTGCAGGACAGTTGTCAGTCCGAATCTCTGTATCGATCCCTCGAGTAGCATCACCGCGCCCTCCACTAGCTTGTACCTCCCCATATCGGCAGAACGAAGGGAGAGAATTAGCCGGAAGCGGACCCGGCCGAGGGCGCGTGAACGCGCAGGCATGGGCCGGCACAGGCACCTCCCCTGCCTCTCACTTCGGGTAGACTCGGTAGGTCGGTCGGGAGAGCCGGGCCCTTTGGCGTCAGCCACTCGGGACGGTCGAGCCACAAAAAGGGGGTGGAGGTCACGTACGTCCACGGCTACGGTCACCGTGAGAGCTTGCGCCTGCAGGATCAGGCCGGCACCCTCGTGGGACTCCTCCACTCGGACACTTCCTACCCAGCCGGTAGCGTAGTCCTCGAGGTCGGCTGCGGCACCGGGGCTCAGACGGTAGCGTTGGCCCAGAACAGCCCGGGAGCCAGGATCGTATCCATCGACGTATCCTCCGACTCACTCGCCGAAGCCAAGGCGAAGGTGGATGCGGCCGGCGTCACCAACGTCGAGTTTCTCGTGGCGGACATTTTCGCCCTGCCCTTTGCCTCAGCATCCTTCGACCACGTCTTCGTCTGCTTTGTCCTCGAGCACCTCTCGAGACCGGAGGACGCACTCGCTATCTTGAAGAAGCTCTTGAAACCGGGCGGTACCATCACCGTCATCGAAGGTGATCACGGTTCGGCCTACTTCCACCCTGAGAGCGATGCGGCCCGGACTGCGATCGACTGCTTGGTCGAGCTGCAGCGGACCGCGGGCGGTAACGCCCTCATCGGGCGTGAGCTATACCCCTTGCTGGAGAAGGCAGGCTTCGCAGCGGTGACGGTCTCTCCCCTAATGGTCTACGTGGACGGGAGCCGACCCGACCTCGTCGACGGCTTCACAAAGAAGACTTTCACGGCGATGATCGAGGGCGTCCGCGAAACGGCGATCGCGGCCGGCCTCATCGACCGAGAGATCTTCGATGAAGGGATCAGGGCGCTCTACAGAACGGCGGAAGCAGATGGGGTCTTCTGCTACACGTTCTTCAAGGCCGTGGGCAGTATGGCGCTACCTGCATGAGGGCGATGAATCATGTGCCACTCGCGTGATACAGTCACTTCCCAGGAGCGTGCCGTGACCCGGCAGGGTGCATCCCCTCCGAGTCGCGACTCCTCGCGACGCGAAGCGCGTACTCCCACCGATGCGACCTACCTTCGGGATCTCTTCAGCACGAGCGCGCCCTACTACGAGCGGGTGAACATGCTGACCAGCCTGGGACAGGTGGTGCGCTGGCGCAGAGAAGTGATCAGGGCGGCTCGCTTACGACCGGCCGATCGGGTCTTGGACGCTTTCTGCGGCCCGGGTAGTCTGGCCGAACGGGCCTTTCCGCGGCTGGGCGGCGAGGGCCGGCTGGTGCTGGTCGACCTCAGTCCGATCATGCTTTGCCAGGCCAGGATGACCATCGAGCAGAAAGCCAAGGATCGGAGCGACCTTCATCCTGCCGTGAAGTACATCGCCGGGGACCTTCTCAGGGATGACTTGGGCCTGAAAGAGTTCGACGTCATACTTGCGGGCTGGGGCCTCCGCTATGTGGATGACGTGCACGCGGCCCTGACCCGCATGCACACGTTTCTGCGGGCAGAAGGTCGCATCGTACTTCTGGAGTTCACCCGTCCACCGTCCATCGGCTGGGCTACCCCCGCCCACTACTACTTCCGCTATGTCCTTCCGAGAGTGGGCTCTTGGCTGGCCCGAGA
>CAZCCL010000031.1:12600-24136 GCA_964497095.1 uncultured Gaiellales bacterium
TGCGCCGGGTTCCTGAGTAGGGAAGAGCTCGAGTGTGCGGTGGAAGAAGCGGGATTCGCCCCGATCTACCGGCGGACCTATCTTGAAGGGCTTGTCACCATCCTTACAGCGGTGGCGACACCCGCCGGGTAGAGGCGAAGGACGGGCCGATCCTAGGGTGCGATCGTCCGCGCTAGATCGACAAGTATGCCGGCGGTGGCTCCCCAGATACGACGACCCGGGTAGGGCAGGACGTTGAAGTGGTGACGCTCGCCCCGATGGACGATGCTGCCCCGATGATGGTTGGCAGGATCGAGGACGAAGCTGAGGGGCACCTCGAAGACCTCCGCCACCTCCCGCCTGTCCGGCTCGAGCTCGACCGGCGGCTCGATCCAGCCCACGATGGGATAGACCCAAAAACCCGAGATGGTCTCGGACGGCGGCAGGCATCCCAAGATCTCCACTCTCTCGGGAGAGAGACCGACCTCCTCGAAGGCCTCGCGCAGAGCGGCGGCGGCAGGGCCCTCGTCATGGGCTTCCACCCGGCCGCCGGGCAGGCTGATCTCTGCGGGGTGGTTGTCGAGATCAGCGGTACGCTGGGTCAGGATGACCGAGGGACCCTCCGGATGACCGAGCAGCCCGATCAGCACCGCCGCCGGGACCCCCCGCCCAGTGGACGGCGCCGCCGGTTCATCGGGTGGACATGTGTTGCGCAGCAAACGACGCAGTTTCTCCCGGCCCAACGGTCTACTAGTCGATTCGGGCGGGTTCTCTGCAGGCGAGATGTCCACGTCCGCGGTAATCGGTCTCCCTCCCTGCACAGGTTCTGGCGCCGACGAGCATACCAGGTGGACACACCCGGCGGTACAGCCACTACCGAAGACCGCCGCTCGACGTCCGTCCTGCCGCGACGCATACCCTTCCAACGAGCCGGGTACCTGTATACCAGGTTCTTTCCCCTCGTTCGGAGAAAGAGGGTGGCCGGCGTGCTTGTCACACTGGCTTAGTGAGCTTGCCATGAGCGATTCGCCAACCGAGTACCTGCGAAGGACTGAAGGCCTGATCGCCTACGACCTAGCGGGCCAAGGACCACTCGTGGTGTGCGCACCCGGCATAGGCGATCTCCGTTCCGTGTACCGATTCTTGGCTCCCGCCCTCGTAGATGCGGGTCTTCAGGTGGCGACCATGGACCTAAGGGGCCATGGCGACAGTGACGCGACCTTCGAAGTCTATGACGACGCGGCTGTCGGGACGGACCTCCTGGCACTGATCAATGAGCTGGGGGGCCCTGCGGTACTGGTGGGTAATTCCCTGGGCGCAGCTGCTGCAGCCTGGGCGGCGGCGGAGTCTCCTCGGAGCGTCGCCGGACTCGTGCTTATCGCCCCCTTCGTCCGCAACCCGCCGGTGAGCCTTTGGGCGATGCTGGCGTTTCGGGCGGCGCTGCGCCGGCCTTGGGGATATGCCGCCTGGAAGGCTTACTACGCCTCCCTCTACCCGGGCAGACGGCCGGCGGACCTTGCCCAGCACCTCGCCCGAATCAACGAGAGTATGCACAAGCCCGGTCACTGGCGGGCATTCGCCGCCATATCCCATTCCTCGCACGCGCCTGTCGAAGCCCGACTCAGCGAGATACATGTCCCGACTCTAGTGCTTATGGGAGAACGCGACCCGGACTTCAAAGATGCGGCGGCCGAGGCGGAGTTCGTGGGGAAGCAGTTGCAGGCGCAGGTGGCGATGGTGCCGGAGGCAGGTCATTATCCTCAGGCCGAATACCCCGAGATTGTCAGTCCCCTGGTCACAGACTTCGTGCAGGGTCTATTCCGCTAAGCGAACTCGCATGACCATCCGCATCGGCACCTCGGGATGGCACTACGGACATTGGGTGGGGCCGTTCTATCCCCCGCGTCTACCGTCGAGGGGATTGCTCTCCTTCTATTCGGCTGAGTTCGACACGGTGGAGGTGAACAACTCCTTCTATCGCCTGCCCGGGATCGAGACTCTGCTCGCCTGGACAAAAGGCACGCCCGGCTCCTTCACGTTCGCTTTCAAAGCCAGCCGCTACATCACCCACATGAAAAAGCTCCGCGGGGCGGAGGACGCGCTGACGACCATGATCGACCGGGCCCACTTCCTTGGTTTCAAGCTGGGGCCCATCCTATTCCAGTTGCCGCCTAGATGGCGCGTCGATGCCGAGCGGTTGGGACACTTCCTTCGTCTGATCCCAAAGCCCATCCAGGTGGCAGTCGAATTCCGGGATCCCTCGTGGTTCGTGGACGACGTATATGACGTGCTAAGGCAAACTGGGTCAGGATTCTGCATCTACGACTTGGCCGGGTCGACTTCTCCGGCCGTGGTAACCTCCGATCTCGTGTATATCCGCCTACATGGGCCGGACGGACCCTACCGGGGCTTGTACGATGCCGCGGCCCTCTCGACCTGGGCAGAGCACATCTCCACCTGGCACGCCGAGGGCAAGGACATCTACTGCTTCTTCGACAACGACGAGCACGGCTACGCCGTGCAGAACGCCCGCGAACTGAAGACCCTGCTCTTCCCATGAACCAGCGGCCGTGTTTCGCCTGTTCACGAGTGCGGGTAGTCAGAGGGACAAGAACTGCGCGACATCTCAGGCTCGAGCAGCAGCAACGAAGCGAGGTGATAGGTGTGGCCGCACTCGGTGACATGATGGCCTGCGGAGTCCTCCGCGCCGAGGACTTCGCCCGCGCCAAACGATTCTATACAGAGGTCCTTGGACTGACCCTCGCTCACGAGGCTGCCGGCCCTCCCCAAGAGGGGATATTCGCTGCGGGACAGGGCACCATGATCTGCATCTACGGTCGCCCGGGGCTGTCCGCTCCTCAGAACACAGCGCTAGCCTTCCGAGTCCCAGTCGATGGGTTTGAAGTCTTCGTGGAGACACTCCGTGGCCGGGGCGTGGTGTTCGAGGAGTACGACCTCCCTGAGATCGGCCTCAAGACCATCAACGGCATCACCGAAATGAACGGCCGCAAAAGAGCCTGGTTCGAGGATTCGGAGGGGAACATCATCGGTCTCGTGTCGATGTGAGCTCACTGCATCCCGGCTGCCTCCGTACCCGGCGGTGCTGACCGGTCCAGAATTGTGTCACATTCTTAGCAAATGTGTCACAATCGCAAGGGGGCTACCGGATACTTGAGGTGACTCGTGCGTACCATGTCGATCAGAGAGCTCAGAAAGTCGCTCTCCTCGATCAGCGAGATCGTCGAGAAGGACGGCGAAGTCCTGGTGACGCGCCACGGGCGCGCCTTGGTGAGACTGGTGCCGCTGAATCCGTCCCGGTCCGCCCCCACTCACGCCGATCTGCGCGCCGGCATGCCCCGCATGCCCATTTCCAGTGAAGACCTCGTCAGGTCTGATCGGGAGAAAGGGTAGATACGACGAGTGTCTACTGCGACACCAGCGCCCTGGCGAAGTGGTACCTCAATGAGGACCGGTCCGACGAAGTCGAGGAGTATCTCAAGCAGGTCTGCCCCGTCTCCATCAGCCTTCTCACCAAAGTGGAGATGAGATCCCTGATGACCCGTCGCCTGCGAGAGGGCCACGTCGACGCCGAGACCCAGGGCAAGATCCTCGCCACCTTCGAAGGCGACGTCGTCATGGGTCACCTGGCGCTTCTGCCGCACAGCGTGGATTCGTTCCTCTTGGCGGAGTCTCTTCTGGGAGCCTATCCCGATATCCCGCTCCGCACCCTGGATGCCCTACACCTTGGAGTGATGCGGTCCTCAGGTGTCACTACCCTTGCCACCGCCGATCGGGTGATGGCACAGGCAGCCTCCGTCCTGGGCATGGATTGCCGGGTCTTTTGAGAGTGGACCAGCCTACCCCTCGCACAATAAGAAGGCCGGAGTTATGCTGGTCCTCTGACTCACTGAGCGTTGCCCGGTCCTCGAGGTTGCGCAAGGGCGGTGGGTGCGGCCCGGGGCGGGTCGCGGGACCCCAAACCGCCCGACAGAAACAACCATGCCATCGACCGAACAAGCCATCCGCACGGAGAGCCTGACCCGGTACTTCGGCAACGTCAGGGCGCTGGACGACCTCTCCTTCGGCGTGCCTGCGGGGAGCGTGTTCGGCTTCCTCGGTCCCAACGGGTCGGGAAAGACGACGACCATCCGTCTCCTCCTGGGTCTGCTAAGACCGACATCCGGACATGCCGAGGTGCTGGGGCTGGACACCCGTACCCGTTCTTCCGAGATCCGGGAGCGTACCGGGGTCTTGCTCGACCACCACGGACTATACGAGCAGATGACCGCCGTGGCGAACCTAGAGTTCTGGGCCCGCGCCTGGCACTTGGAGGCAAAAGAGCGGGCAGAACGCATGAAGGAGCTCCTGGAGCATTCCGGACTCTGGGAGCGACGAGCGGACCGCGTCGTGCAGTGGAGTCACGGCATGAAGAAGCGACTGGCTCTCGCCCGGGCCCTCCTGCCTCGCCCCGACCTCCTGGTGCTCGACGAGCCCACGGCCGGGCTCGATGTGACGTCGGCGGCCGCTGTCAGGAAGGATCTCGCCGGTCTGGCGGCCCAAGCTGGAGCCACCGTCTTCATGAGCACGCACAACATGACGGAAGCCGAGCAGCTTTGCGATCTCGTGGCGGTCATCCGAGCGGGCCGACTGGTCGCCGTGGGCAGTCCGGACGGCCTCCGAGCCCAAGCGGGCAGTCACCGCGTCGAGGTGATCGGGCGAGGTTTCGGCCCCGAGCTCCTGCGGCTGGTCGAGGGCCAGCCGTACGTGTCGACGGCGACGCTCGACGACGCGAGGCTCAGCGTCGGACTACGCGACACCAACGATCCGGCTCCTCTAGTCACCTTTCTCGTCGACCACGGGGTAGGCATAGAAGAGGTGCGGCGCGGCGCAGCCAGTCTCGAGGAGGTGTTCTTGAGCCTGATGGAAGAGGTAGCTGAAGAGGAAGAAGAGGCATGATCCAAGACGTCCTCACGGTGATGTGGAAAGAGAGGAACGCCCTCTTCATCCAACCCCGAAGCCGCTACCGCCTGGTCGTGACCTTCTTGGTCCCCATCGGCCTCTCCATTTGGATGCCGTGGGACACGGGGCGCGACTGGTTCCAGGACTACCTCCCATCGCTGATCGTCACGTTCGCACTCCCGCTGCTCGTGGTCGGGGTCATGATCCCTGACTCCTTTGCCGGGGAGAGGGAGCGCAAGACTTTGGAAACTCTGCTCGCCAGCCGGCTACCTGACCGTGCCATCCTGTTCGGCAAGCTCGTGGTTGCGATCGTCTACGGCTGGGCGGCGGCGATCCTGGCGCTCGTTATCGGCCTCATCGTCGTCAACGCGACCCAGTGGACGGGGAACATCGGTTTCTACGAGCCCCAGGTGCTCATGGCCGACCTGTGTCTCGGCCTCCTGATCTCGACACTTACCGCCAGCCTGGGAGTGCTGGTCTCACTCCGGTCGAAGAGCGTCCAGGAAGCCCAGCAGGTGCTCACCACGATCCTTTTCCTGCCTCCCATGGTCGCCGGATTCGTCGCGTTTGCCCTGGCCGGTCGTCTAAACAGGCCGCCCCCATCTTTCAACGGCGGGCTCGTAGTGCTCATCGCCCTAGCCATCATCGCCGCACTGTGCGTGGTGTTCATCTGGCTGGCGATGCGCCGGTTCCGCCGCGATCGGTTGGTGTCGGACTGAAGACACGGAACCTCCACCGCCCGCCTGCGGCTCGTGATGACCGTGGGACCCAAGATGCGCGGGCTTTACCCTGACCTTACCAGGGAGTGGTCTACCATGGCACCATACTGGCGACCGGTAGGGTAAGGAACCATGTCACGCAAGACGGTGAGACTGCTCGGCATCATTGTGACCGCACTCGCGGTCCTCGGGATCATCTCGTACGTACTGATAGACGAGTACTATGCCGACAGCGTGAACGCCGTCGTCACCTCGACGACGCAGGCCGTCACGGCGACTTCAGATACCGACTCGGTGGCAGCTTCCCCTCCGCAGACTGCGTCCGATACGGGCACCTCATCGGAAAGCACGGGCTCGGGCTCGACCGGCTACAAGGCGACGGATGCAAGCTACACGGACGCCTCCAAGTCGATCTCCATCGCCAAGGTCACCACGGGAGAGGGGTCGGAGACCGTCACCTACTATGTAGCAGACGTCGAGCTCACCGCGGCGACCGACCTGCAGGCGGCCTTCTCGGGAGGCGAGTTCGAGGCGCGCACGACCGAAGACACCTCGGAGATCGCCGCGGCCAACAACGCCATTCTCGCCGTCAACGGCGACTATTACGGTGCCATGAGCGACGGCGTCATCATCAGGAACGGCGTTCTCTACCGGAACATCCCTGCCCGGACCGGACTCGCTCTCTATGAGGACGGGAGCATGTTGATCTACGACGAGAGCGAGGTCTCCGCCGAGCAACTCCTCGCGGACGGGGTCTGGAACACCTACTCGTTCGGTCCGGCGCTCCTGGTCGACGGGGACGTGCCCGATCACATCGATACCTACGAGGCAGTGGACAACCCGAAGCACCCGATCCAGGGCACCAACCCACGGACGGGGATCGGCATGATCAGCAACAACCACTTCGTCTTCGTGGTCGTCGACGGCAGGCAGTCCGGTTATAGCAAAGGAGTCACTCTGGCCGAGTTCGCCCAGATCTTCAAAGATCTGGGGTGTGCTACAGCCTACAATCTGGACGGCGGCGGGTCCTCCACCATGTATTTCATGGGCGAGGTCGTCAACAGCCCTGCGGGGAACCACGGGGAGCGGGCGGTCAGCGACATCCTGTACGTCGGCTGAACTTCGCGGGGCCCTCAGCCTGAGCCTGGCTTGCATGCCGGTCCAACTCCCGCGGGCACTCCGCCGCGGCCCGCTCCCTTGACCGAACAACTCGGCTCGACCGGACTATGCGATCTCCCACTCCCTGACGACCTCTGTCTTGACGAGTCGCACGAGCTCCTGCAGACCGCCGAACACGTTGTCGCGTATGTCTCCCGCGACCAATGCGTACATGATGTCGTCCCCGATACTCAGCCTGCCCTCGTTGATCCAGACGCGCACGGCGACGACGCCCTGCCTGGCCTCGACCGCCTCGATCACTTCCGCCAAACGGGCACGATCGTAGGAGAGGTCCATACCGCTGACCACCGAGCCGTCTCGCGCCGTACCACGGACCACCCCGTTGTGTATGAGGTACATGCCTATCCGCGCGCGGTCAGGTCCGCTCTTGATCTCGTTCAGCCAGGTTTGCAGGGACGGGGGTGTATGGTGCATAGTGTCCTCCTTGTCTTCGCAAGAATACAATGGACCACATCGGCTGAGGAGGCCGTTAACCATGGGGGAGCAACCGAACGAGTCGAACTCAGTGGGTATCAGGACCGCTGCCGTACACGCAGGGCAGCCCCCCAATCCCGTCACGGGAGCCTCGGCCCCCGACGTCGTCATGTCCACTACCTTCATCATCGACCCGGCCATCTCGTTCTCGGCCGACGACATGACCGAGGAGACCCCCTTCGTCTACACGCGCTGGGGCAACCCGACCGTCGCCCAGCTGGAACGCAAGCTCGCCGTGCTGGAGGGGGCGGAGGACTGTGTGGCCTTCGCGAGCGGGATGGCGGCCATCACCGCTCTGTTCCTTCATGTGCTCAAAGATGGCGGCCACGCAGTGATGAGCGACGTCTGCTACGCCGCCGCCTCTGAGCTCGCCAACGCTACGCTGCCCCATCTGGGGATCGAGGTCACCCGGGTCGACACTTCCGACCCCGAGAACGTGCGCGCAGCCCTCCGTCCGAACACGCGCCTCGTCTATCTCGAATCGCCGGTCAACCCGCTTCTGCGGCTCACCGACATCGAGACAGTGGCCGCGATCGCCCACGCCGCCGGAGCCAAGGTCGCCGTCGACTCCACCTTCGCCACCCCGATAGCGACCCGCCCTGTTGAGCTGGGCGCGGACTACGTGGTCCAGTCTCTCACCAAGTACATTTGCGGGCACGGCGACGCGATCGGAGGCAGCGTGGCCGGCCGGCGCGATGAGCTGGTGAAGCTACGTTCCCTCGCGATCCACATGGGAGGCATCCTCAGCCCGTTCAACGCCTGGCTCATCATCCGGGGCGCCGCCACGCTGCCCCTCAGGATGGCCGCCCATGAGGAAAGCGCCCTCGCCATCGCCCGGCGCCTGGAGAGGCATCCCAAGGTGACCCGGGTGATCTATCCCGGCCTGCCTTCCCATCCCCAGTACGAGCTCGCGGTGCGTCAGATGAAGAACTTCGCCGGGATGATCACCTTCCAGGTCGAAGATGGCCCGGCGGCCGCCCACTCATTCTCAGAGCGGCTGAAGATCCTGCACTACGCGGTCTCATTGGGGCACCACCGCAGCCTCATCTGCTACCTCCCGACGGCCGACCTGCTGCGCACTTCCTTCCATCTCACGCCCGAGCAGGAGGTCTCCTATCGGGCCTATGCGGGGGATGGCGTCTTCCGTCTGTCGGTGGGACTCGAGGACCCGGCCGATCTTATCGCCGACATGGACGACGCCCTGGCGCCGCTCGACTGACCACCCAGCGCTCCGCTGACCGCGCCACGGCCTCGGACAGCAGCGCACCCGTGACCCGGCGGCCCCAAGCGCGGCGGTCGCGTTCTGCACTCTTCCTGGAAGGTTTCCTCCCTGATATTCTCGGGTATGAGTGGCACCATAATCGGTGTTCGGCGCAAACTTGGGGAAAGGAGCGGGTAATGGAAGAGGTCGGGCGTGCGTGGGGGTGGGCTCTTTTCTTCGGGCTTCTCACCCTGGTCATCGGCATCCTGGTCATGGTCTGGCCGGAAGCCACGCTGAAGGTCTTCGCTGTACTCTTCGGCCTTCAACTCTTGCTGGTTGGGGTCTTTCGTCTGGTCAGATCCTTCTCCGCGGGCGATCAACACAGAGTGTGGTCCATCATCCTGGGCATCATCGCCATCTTCCTGGGCGTCGTGGTGCTGCGCAATATCTGGAGTACCGTGGTGATCCTGACGGCCGTGCTTGGTGTGTACTGGATCATCGCCGGCATCGTCGACTTCATTATGGCGGTCGGCGACAAGACGTACCCCACACGTGGCTTCACGATCTTCATGGGGATCATCCAGGTGATCGCGGGTATCGTGATCGTGTCCTACCCGACGGAATCCGCAACCGTCATGGCCTGGCTTCTCGGCATATGGTTCGTGATCCTCGGGATCCTGGGCATTGTGATGGCCTTCATGGTCAGGAGCGCTGCCAAAGAGCCTGATGTGATCTCAGCCGCGTGACCCAGATAACTAACGCGTTTCCCCATAACTGAATAGCCCGCGATTGGCAAGGGGGTCACCATGAGCGTCGGGAGCAGTCTGGCTGCCTTCTGGACTTGGATCACCCCCGAGCCCGGCAGCGGCCCCTGGAGACGCTTCTTGGCCTGGCTTTTGCTGGTGCTCGCATGCATCCTGCTGCCCATCGCCGTAACCGGGGCCTGGGTCCGCGGGAACATCATGGACAGCGACGGGTTCGTCAACACCCTCGGTCCTCTCGCTTCGGAGCCGGCCGTCCAACAGGCCATCGCCGATTCTCTTACCGAACAGATCTTCGAAGTCCTGGTTCTCGAAGAGACCCTGCAGGGTGCCTTCCCGGATAGGCTCGGCTTCTTGGCGGCACCCGTGGTGAATCAGTTGGAGGAGTGGACGCGCGTATTGGCACTGCGCCTGGTGGCATCGGACCAGTTCCCGGCCATTTGGACCGCGGCCTTACGCGCGGTCCACTCCACCGTGGTCGATTTCATGAACGGCACCGGAAGGGTGCAGTTGGGTGAGGACGGCGTCATCCAACTCGACTTGAGTGGTCTCTCCACTCGGATCGTGGACCGACTGGAGCAACTGGGGATCACGATCCCTGAGGACCAACGCCCCATCCTCACCAGTGGCAAGGTGCCTATCGCTCAGGTCGCGGCGCTCGAGCAGATCAGAAGCATCTTGAACTTCCTCAACAAGCTGTTCATCGTCCTGCCCATCCTGGCGGTGATCTTCCTGGCCGGTTCCGTCGCCGTCGCGATCGAGCGCCGGCGGGCCGCCGTCCGCGCGGGGATCGGCATCATGATCAGCATGGCGGTCTTCGTCATCATCCTCGCGATAGGCCGTATGACCCTGTTCAACTCGGTCGAGAACGCGGGCATGTCCACGGACGTCGCCGGGGTGATCTGGGGCGATCTCACTATCGCCTTGCGCGGCACCGCCTGGGGGCTGTTCTTCCTCGGCTTCCTGCTCTTCATATTCCCCAGAGTGGCCAGGGGACTGCAGGGAGACGCCATGTCCCGGGCGGCCGGACGAGCGGTCGAAGCGGGGTGGGATACCGGGCGCGCGGGCAGATGGCTGTCCCGTCATCGGCTGTGGCTGAACCTGGGCGTGCTCGTCGTGGGCTTCCTGGTGTTGGTGCTCTGGGATAGCCCCGGTCTGGTGGTGATCACCGTGGTGGCCGCGCTCGTGATAATCGCAGAGGCGTTGGTCTTCTTCCTGGCCCGCCAAAGCGACCTCGCGGTCCAGGCCGCAGCGGGAGCCGTTGAGGCAACACCGGCCCTGGGCGCCAAGAATGCCCAGACTGGCGGCGAGGCTGCTCCCAGCGACCCCGGCCCCGACCCAGGCGCCGGCGCGACACCCTAGACCATTCCCGTGTATGCGGGCACGAAGGAGAGATCCACCCGAGGCGGCACCGGCACCAATGTCAGTCGAGCGGGACCATGACTGAGCCGGGGACCCAATCGGCCGAGAGCGTGCGACGCCGCTTCCGGTGGGTCGAGGACAACTACGGCTTCGTGCTTATCACCATCCTTGCGGCCCTGATCATCATGGGCGTGCTGAGCGAGCGCCCCATAGGGAGGACCGTCGTTCTGCTCCTTTTCGGGGCTATCTTCTTCCTCACGATGTTGGCATCCGCCGTGTCTCGCCGCACGATGCTCATAGCACTGGTGACAGTCCCTCCTATCCTCGCCGTCGCCGCAGTGGCAGGAGTACCCGGGTCGAATCCCGCCGTCGGCAACGCCGCCTTCATCATCTCGGATCTCTTGGTGGTCTCATGCGCGGTGGTCATTGCCAGACGGGTGGCACATCACCAGGAGGTCTCCATTCGTACCGTGTTCGGCACCATATGCATCTACCTATTCACGGCGATCCTGTTCGCCCTGATCTATCGCGCCATGGCGACGATGGGCGATGGTACGTTCTTCGCCCAGACCGACGACCCGGCTGCTATCGACTACATCTATTTCAGTTTCGTCTCGATCACGACTCTGGGGTTCGGCGACCTGTCCCCTGCCTCCGAACTCGGCAAGATGACGGCGGTCATCGAGGCCATAATCGGACAGCTCTACCTGGTCACGGTGGTAGCGCTCTTTGTGAGCAACCTCGGTCGCAAACGGTACAGTAGTTTGGACTGAGCTTCGCCAAGGGAATCCATTTCTTGCCTTTCATCTCGGGAAGGGCGCAGTGCGTCCTCCCGAGACTTCCGTGAGCGCCCACTAGCCTCGATCTTGCATCAACCACGCACCCGAGTACCACCACAGACG
>CAZCCL010000032.1:0-23124 GCA_964497095.1 uncultured Gaiellales bacterium
GCGACTTGGAGGGGTGGCGGAGTCTGGCTGATCGCACCGGTCTTGAAAACCGGCAGGCCGCAAGGTCTCAGGGGTTCGAATCCCCTCCCCTCCGCCTCGTCACCGTGACCAGAAGCTGCGCGTGAACGGCAGCATCACCGCCAGTAATTCGAGGCGTCCCAGAAGCATCATGGCGATCAGCACCACCTTGCCGAAGGGGGCGATCGGCGCGTAGTTCAGGGTCGCCCCCACCAGCTCCAGTCCCGGACCCACGTTGTTGAGGGTCGCCGCCACTGCCGAAGCCGACGTAACGAGACTCACGTTGGAGGTCGACAAGAGGAGAGTCCCGACCGCGAAGGTACTGACCCACAGGAAGAAAAGGCCCAGAACGGCCGCCCGCACGTGGTCGGGCACCACTCGGCCGCCGATCTTGACCGGTATGACGGCCCGCGGGTGCACCGACTGGGCCAGCACCCGCCGGGCGTTTTTCGACAGCACCAGGAAGCGCACCACCTTGAAGCCGCCGGCAGTGGAGCCCGCGCACCCTCCGACGAACATGAGCAGAAAGAGCAAGGTCTTGGCAAAACTGTTCCACTGATCGAAGTCGGCGGTCACGTAGCCGGTGGTCGTTTGCAACGACACCGTTTGGAACATGGCCTCCCGGAAGGCATGGGTCAAACTGAAGTGGGAGCGGGCGATAATCAGACTGACGGCGACCGCAATAGTGCCCACAACCATAATGCTCAGGTAGAGCCTGAACTCAGGATCGCGGAGGAGATTCCAGCGTCGCCGGGAGAGCAGGGCGAAGTACAAAGCGAAGTTGCCGCCTGCGAGCACCATGAAGACGGTGATCGCCAGCTCCACGGACCAGCTGTGGAACTCGCCCACGGATCCGGCAAAGGGGGAGAATCCCCCCGTGGCCATGGTGCCGAAGGTGTGGGTCAGGGCGTTGAAGGGACCGGTACCGAGGGCCATCAAAACGATGGTCTCGAGAGCGCTGAGCCCCACGTAGATGAACCAGAGATGTTTGGCCGTGTCCTTCAGCCGGGGGGTCAGCCTCTCCGGCGTCGGTCCCGGAGCCTCGGCCGCGAACAACCGGATCGCGCCCCCACCGACCGCGGGAAGAAGAGCGATGAACAGCACTACGATCCCCATACCCCCGTACCAATGGGTGAGACTCCGCCAGAACATGATCCCGTGAGGCTGTTCGAAATCCGTGAGGACACTGGCGCCGGTGGTGGTGAAGCCGGACATCGACTCGAACAGCGCGTCGATGGGAGAGAAGATCCCCTCGAAGATGAAAGGGAGCGCGCCGAACACAGCGGCAACCAGCCAGGCGACCACTACGGCTACGAAGCCTTCGCGGAAGCCTATGTAGGCCCGGGAAGCCGAGCGTGTGACCACGTACAGAGGACAGCCGACCGCAAGACAGATGGCCCCGGACACGAGCAGGGAGACAAGGTCCGGATCCCCGTAGGCGGCCGACACCCCGGCCGAGACCAATATCCCCGCTCCGATGGCCACCAGGACCACCGCGGCCATATAGCCCACGAAGCGTAGGTTCATCGACCAGGGCCGGGGGCGAAGAGCTTCTCCACCGCCCGGACCGATTCCGGCACCGTGAACACCACGGCCACGTCGCCGTCATCGATCTGGGACCGCCCGTCGGGGATGCGCACCCCGCTCTCGCTCACTATCGCGCCGACGATGGCACCGGCCGGGAAGTGCACTTCGGCCAACTTCTTCCCACACACCGGGCTGGAGCGCCCCACGACAAACTCCAACACCTCGCCGGCGGCTTTGTCGAGCACGGCCGCGCTGATCACTCTGCCCGACCGCACGAAACGCAAGATAGCCGAGGCCGTCATGCGCCGGGGACTGATGGCCACGTCGACGCCCACACTCTCGACCACCCGCGAGAACTCGATCCGCTCCACGATGGCGACGGTCCGCTTGGCTCCCATCTGCTTGGCCATGAGAGCGCTGAGGATGTTCAGGCGATCGTCCCCCGTGGCGGCCACGAACAGGTCGGTAGCGGCCACGCCCTCCGCGGCCAGCACCGTCTCGTTGATGCCTTCGTCACGCAGCACCAGGGAGCGCCGGAGCGTTCCGGCCGCTTCCGCCGCCCTCCCAGGATCCTTCTCGAACACGGTGAGGCGCATGCGCCGCCGTTCCAGGGCGAGGGCGATGCCCATGCCTATCTCCCCGCACCCCAGGACCATAGCCTTCTTGGGCATCTCTTTGTGGCCGCTGAGTTGGCTGGAGGCGGCGATCGCGCCATCCGGGCTTCCGGTGAGGAACACCCGGTCCCCGGCCCGAAGGGCCGAGTCTCCTCGGGGAATGGTGGCACCGTGGTCGCGCAGGATGGCGGTGGCGATGACTCCGGGGGACAGGGTCAGAGACCGCAAAGGTACTCCGATCGCAGGGTTCCCCGGATCGACCTGCACCTCCACGACCCAGACCTGGCCCCCGGCAAAGGTCTCGACATCGAGGGCCCCCGGGATACCGGCCAGCTTGTCCACTTCGTCGGCCACCGCGGCTTCGGGCTGGATAACGTGGTCCACCCCGGTGAACCCGGTAGAAAGGGTCCTCACGTCCTCGATGTAATCCTGGTTGCGCACCCGGGCGATGGTCTGAGCCACACCCACCCGCTTGGCGGCCATACAGGCGATCATGTTGACTTCGTCGGAATCGGTCACGGCGACCAGGAGATCGGCGCGACCCATGCTCACCCGCTCGAGGACCCGCCGGCTGGCCCCGTTCCCCTGCACGGCCAGCACGTCCAGTTCCTGGGCCGCCCTCTCGAAGGGCTCGAGATCGCGCTCGATGACGGCGACCTCGTGACCCTCCTGGCTGAGGATGGTCGCGATGTGGAACCCCACCTCTCCGGCACCGACGATGACCGCGTACATGGCTTCCAGCATAGCAGCGACGGGGTGTCTGTGGGCGCATGGTCGGCCTATGCCCAGCCGGGTCGGCCAGTCAAGAAGATCTCCGACGAGACATCTGCCGGGTCGACCGACGTCGACCCGAGCGCGGAATCAGGTTCGACTAGTGATCCTCGTCTGGTGGGCCGTCGGACCCAACCGAATCCTCGAATCCGAAACTGGCTTTGACCGGACTTTCCTCGCTGAGGACGTCCATCACTCCGGGGCAACTCAGCATCAATCGGAAAAGCCAGAAGCCCATGTCCCAGCCGTCGGTCTCGTCGTCGAGGCCGGAGCCTCCCCCTGAATCCTCGCGCAGGGCCTGTTCCGCCATCTCCCTGAGTCTCGTCCATTGCTTGGGCTTGAGATCGGGAAACTCCAGCGTGAGAGTGAAACGCTGCACTGTCGCCTCCTTCGGCCGTGTTCAGTACGGCTGGCCCGAACGAACCTATTCGCATTGTGCCATGCCAAGGTCCCATGCGGGAGACCCGGACAACCACGAAAGTCACTCGTCGGCCACGGCGACCCATGCACCGGGAGAACCCTCCAGGAGAACAAAACCCCTTCCTCGTGTTTCGAGAAGGCTCCTTTCCGGCGATAACCCCGGCACGTAGAGTCATGCGACTCGCCGACCGCGGAAGCCGGCCGCGGTCATCCACCAAGAGGAGCGAACGATGGGCATGCGGAAGATCGTAGAGATAGACCGGGACCTGTGCAACGGGTGCGGGCTTTGCACTACCGCCTGCGCGGAAGGAGCTTTGGCGCTGGACGACGAGGGCAAGGCCGTGATCGTGCGCGAGATATTCTGCGACGGCATGGGGGTCTGTCTCGACGTCTGTCCGACCGACGCCCTCACTATTGTGGAACGGGAGAGCCCGGAGTACGACGCCGAGGCCGCCCGTCATCACGTCACGCAGACGCGCGGAGCCGACGCGGCTGCGGCCGTCCATCCGGGGCCCGAGGCGGCCCTCGGGCCGCCCGCCCCATCAGAACTCACCCAGTGGCCTATCCAACTGCATCTCATCACGCCGCAGGCTCCCTACTTCAAGAACGCCGATCTGCTGATCGCCGCCGACTGCACCGCCTTCACCCTGGGGAGCTTCCATGCGGACCTGCTCAAAGGGCGCAAGATGGTGATCGCCTGTCCCAAGTTGGATGAAACCGGCCCCTATGTGGAGAAACTGGCCGCACTCATACGCGAGAACGACCTCAAGTCCATAACGGTCGCGATCATGACCGTGCCCTGCTGCGGTGGCCTCCGATACATGGTCGATCGAGCGCTGGCTCTCTCCGGGGCAGACGTCCCCGTGGAGACGGTGGTGGTAGGCATCGACGGCCAGATCGTCGACCAGCCCTAGTCCGCCGGGACCGTCTCAAGCGCCGACCGAGGCCGGGCGACCGCCCGGCGCCCGGTCGCATTGCACGCGTCCTCCCGCGTGCTAAGCTTCGCCGATGTTCCAGGAAGACCGCAGGACCAAGCTGTTCACGATCGGGGCCACTTGTTTCGGCCTCTTCATGGTCATGCTGGACAGCACGGTCGTAAACCTGGCCCTCCCTACCATCCAGCGCGAGCTCGGCTCGGGTCTCACCGGTCTCCAATGGATCGTGGACGCGTTCGTCCTGTTCCTCGCCGCGTTCATGCTCACCGGGGGAACGCTCGGAGACCTGTACGGCCGCAAGCGCTGTTTCCTCAGCGGCCTGGTGGTCTTCACCGCCAGTTCCCTCCTCTGCGCCCTCTCCCCCTCGGTCGGGGTGCTCATCGCCGGGCGAGCCGTCCAGGGCCTGGGAGCAGCGATCATGATGCCGTCCACCCTCTCCATCCTCACAGATACGTTCCAGGACCCCAGGGAGCGGGCCCAGGCCATCGGCATCTGGGCTGGGGTGTCCGGAATCGCCCTCGCCGTCGGACCGGCTGTGGGCGGGATCATGGTCGACGCTTGGGGCTGGCAGAGCATCTTCTACTTGAACGTCCCCATCGGAATCGTGGCCCTGGCCTTCGCCATCCTGCTTGTGCGTGAATCGAAGAGCCCCGAGGGACGCAATCTCGACATTCCCGGTCAGGTTCTGGCGATCATCGGACTGGGTGCACTCACCTTCGCATTCATCGAGGCCAACAACTACGGTTGGCGGTCGGCGACCATCATCACCCTCTTCGTGGCTGCCGCGCTGAGTCTGGCAGCGTTCGGTCTCTGGGAGGCGCGTGCGAAGAGCCCCATGCTCCAGCTGGACTACTTCAAGAACACCACTTTCCTCGGTTCCAACCTGGTCGGCCTCGCGGTGGCCTTCGGCCTGTTCGGCATGATGTTCTTTCTGGCCCTGTTCATGCAGAACGTCCAGGGCTTCTCGGCCACCGGCGCCGGCGTGCGCCAACTGCCGGCGACCTTGGCGGTAATGGTATCGGCCGTACTCTCCGGCCGCATCGTAGGACGCATCGGGGCCAGGCTGCCCATGACGATCGGGATGACGCTGATGGGCGGGGCGATCTTCGCTTTCACCGCCGTTCAGGCTACTACGCCGTATGCCACCTACTGGTGGATACTCACCGTGATGGGGATCGGTATCGGTCTGGTCATGAGCCCGGTGACCACGGCCATAATGAGCACGGTGCCTGTAGCCCGAGCCGGTATGGCCTCCGGTACCCTGAATACCGCTCGGCAAGTGGGAGGGGTGTTCGGCATCGCCGTCCTCGGCTCCATCGTCACGAGCCAGTTCGTCGCCCAGTTGCGGGGCGCGCTGACCGCTCTCGGTCTGCCTTCGTTCGTGGTCGACCAGGCGGCGGCTATCGCGCAGCAGGGGCGGGAGTCCGCGGCGATACCTTCGATCCCCGGCCTTGACGTGGCCGCCATACAGACGGCCGTCGCGGAGTCCTTCACCTCCGGGCTCCACACCGCCCTCTGGGTGGCAGGTGCCATCGTACTCGTCGGAGCTGTACTGAGCGCTGTGATGATCAGAGGCACCTCGCCTGAAGCCCAGCGGGCCCGGCACGCGGAGTCCCAGAGAGGAGTCGCCCCCGATGCTCTCGCGCAGCCCGATGCCCTCGCGCAGCCCGATGCCCTCGCGGAGCCCGATGCCCTCGCGGAGGCCCAGATCGACGCCGATCCCCCTGCTGCCGTGATCGGGCCCGGCCCGCCCGGCCCGGCCCCGCGTCCCTCGGAGCAGCCCGAGTAGGTCTCGGCCGCCGGGGCGTGTCGTTTCGCTCCCGGTTGGGAACGTACCCAGCGGACTCACATCTCGCGGGGTCCGGAACCAAGCCTGGGAGGGCACATGGCCAAGAAGAACATCGGCAAGAGTTTCAACATCTTTCCCATGCCCGTGGTCATCGTGGGCGCGGTCACCGACGGCAGGCCCAATTTCATGACCGCCGCCTGGGTCACCAAGCTCAATTCCGAACCACCGCTACTGGGTCTCTCGCTGGGTCGTAAGCAGCACACCGCCAAGGGGATCGAGCAGACACAGGAGTTCAGTCTCAGCTATCCCAGTGTGGACCAGGCCGTCCTCACCGACTATCTCGGTCTGGTGCACGGCTACGAGGAAGACAAAGCGGCCCACGTCGACATCTTTCGGGGAGCTTTGGAGTCTGCTCCAATGGTGCGCGAATGCCCGGTAACACTGGAATGCCGTCTTCTTCAGAAAGTGGAGTTGCCCAAAGACTTCTTCTTCATAGGTGAGGTAGTCAACGTCTATGCCAGCGAGGCCGTGCTCACCGACGGCAAGATCGATCCCGTCAAGCTGCGTCCCTTCGTTCTCACCATGCCCGGCAACACCTATTGGGCCCTGGGTGAGGCGGTGGGAGAGGCATGGAGCATCGGCAAGGCCATGCTCAAGGCCGCGGAGGGATCCGACCCCCAATGATCGAATCCTCGGCTCGGGCCCTGCCGGTGGCTCTTGGGAACGTGCCGGTCGTCGAGTGGGCTGCGGCCGTCGTCGTTCGCCACTCGGCTCGTACCTACGACGGCGAAGCAGTGGCCGCGACGGAACTTCAACGACTGGAGTTGCTCTGCGAGAGCCTGCCCGCGCCTGGGGTAGCCCGGGTAGTCGTCGTCCGCGATGTGCCCGACCTCGTCTTCACAGGTTTCGTGGGAAGCTACGGCCGGGTCCTCAGGGCGCCCTCGGCGCTCCTCATGATAGGCACGGAGACTGCGCTCTCGTTCCAGGAAAGCGTCGGCTACCTGGGAGAGGCGGCTATCCTCGAGGCCACCTCTCTGGGGCTGGGCACGTGCTGGGTCGCCGGCTTCTTCGACAGAGCGGTGGCTTCGACGCTGGTCCCGCTCGCTCCGGGTGAGCGAGTCCTCGCCATCTCCCCTCTGGGCCATGCTGTACCCCGGCCCCGTGCCGGCGAACGGATGATGAAGCGGGTGGTAGGGGCCCACAAGCGCAAGGCCGTCAAGGAGATCGCCCCCGGGTTCGATGAGGAGTCGTGGCCCGCCTGGGCTGCGGAGGGGGTACGGCTTGCCCGGGTCGCACCCTCGGCGGTCAATCGGCAGCCCTGGAGTTTCGAGCTCGATAGAGAGCCGGTCCCGGCCGGTCTTCCCTCCGGCGGCCTCCGCTCTTCTCGGGCAGTGACGATATCTGTGGTGGCTAGGGGTCCCGAAGGCAACATCCCGCATCGTCTCGATTGCGGTATCGCCATGCTCCATTTCGAAGTGGGGGCGCGGCTGATGGGCGCGACCGGACGCTGGGAGTCGTTGGAAGCTCCGGAAGTCGCGCGTTATCGAGTGACGGAGACGACAGGGAACCCGACGGAGACCTAGCTGGTTCGCAGTGACCGCCCCCCCGTCTGGGCCGCCGGTCTCGTCAACCTTCTGAAGAAGACCATGCCGACGAGCGCCACCACCCCAAAGGCGGTCAGCATGAGATAGCCGGCGATATAGGAGCGCTCCGACTGGTTTCCGGCATCGAGGAACATCCCGAACAGCCAGGGGGCGACGAGGGAGCCTGCGAAACCCATCGCGGTGTTGATACCCGTGGCCGGTCCCACCTGCTCGGGTCTGGCCACTATTTCAGGCAGATAGCTCATCATGGGCGGGAAGTAGAGCATCCCGGAGCAGCCCACGATCAGCACCATCACGAAGGCGAGAGGCACCCCGGGAACGAGGGCTATCAAGGCTGTCCCGGCCGACATGATGATCAAGGCCCACAGGATCACGCCGTACTTGCCCCAGCGGTGGGCGGCAGCCGCCCCCAAAGGATTGCCCACCAATGCAGCGCCACCCAGACCGGCAACCAGGTAGACGGAGATCGTCTCGGCGGAACCATGCACATCCTGTAGGAAGCTCGGGGTCCAGGCGAGGACTCCTACCCCGACTGCAAGGCCGGCCACGTTGGCCAATCCCAGGAGCAGGACCCTGGGGTTGACGATGCACGTCCTCAGCGATACCGCCAGCCCCCGAAGGGTCGTCGCCCCCTCGGGGTGGCGGGGCAGAGCCCTCACCGCCTTCTGGGCCGCGGCCGCCACTCCCACCACCAGCCCCAGCCCCGCGTTGACGAAGAACACGGCCTGGTACCCACCGACACTCTGGACGCTGGGCATGACAAGCAGCGCGACCATCATCCCTACCCCCCATCCTGAGCCGAGTATCCCCCAGGCCCGCCCCAACCGATGCGGAGGCAGGGCGTGGGCCAGAACAGGGTTGCAGGTAGCTATCACCATACCCCCGCCGATCCCCTGGACCGCCCGGCCGACCAAAAAACCACCCATCCCCGAACTGATGGCGAAGGCGAGGGAACCCACCACGAAGCAGCCGCAGCTGACCATGAGGAGCCGCCCGCCCCAGCGGGAGGCTCCGATCCCCGAAGAGATCCCCGCCACTCCATAGAAACCCATGAAGACCGAGGTAAGGAGTCCTATCTGAGCGTCGCTGAGGCCGACGCTGTTGCGCAGCTCGTTGGTGATGACCGGCATGACCGACAACGTGACGGCACTGGTGATGAAGATGAACATGAGGGAGACGGCCAGGATATCCGCCTCCCGACGGGTGCCTACCATGAACTCGTCCGCGGGCATCGTGCCGGTTCCGACCGCGTCCTCGTTCATGTCTCCCCTAGCTCCCGTCTTCCCGCGGGCGGGACCGGGCCTCGTCGAGTGGATTCGTGGGTTCCTCGCCATACTATCGAAAAGCCGTCCGGGGGGCATGGCCCCACGGGACGGCCTCGCAGGCCGGGCCCCGCTGCATGACCCCCGGCGGTCCGCCCTGCACACGAACCTCTAGGGTAGAATAGCGGCCGACCCGGGCCGACCCGGCCAAGAAAGGGGCGATAGTGATCAGGTTTCTCATCCGCTGGGTTATCACAGCCGTTTCGGTAGGTCTGGCTGCGTGGATCGTGCCCGGCATCTATGTAGAGGAGCCCCACCGGGTCTGGACCGTCCTACTGGTGGCTCTGGTCCTCGGTCTGGTCAACGCCTTCATCCGCCCTATTGTGTCGTTCCTCAGTTGCGGGCTGATCGTTCTCACCTTGGGGCTCTTCACCCTCGTCATCAACGCCCTCATGCTCTGGCTGGCCTCTTGGATCGCGACAGATCTGATCGGGCTGAATTTCCAGGTCGACGGTTTCTGGAACGCGCTCTTGGGGGCCCTCATCATCAGCGTGGCCTCCCTCCTCATGTCGGCCTTCGTGGGGGGCAAGAAGGGAGTGAAGCGTTGAGGATCCCCCTGGCCGTCGTCGGGAACGGAGCCGCGGCCGCCGAAGCTGTATCGGCTCTCCGGGCGAACGGGTACAAGGAAGGGATCCACCTCTTCGCCGACAACGACCACGCTCCCTACAACCCCATGCTCGGGACCTACCTGGTGTCGGGAGTCATACCGGTGGAGCGCGTCTTTCCGTTCGGCGATGAGCGCGGGTTCTACGACGCTAATCGGGTGGATGCCCACTTGGGCCACACTGTGGTCCGGCTCGATGCCGCCGACCAGCTCCTCACCACGAAGGACGGCTCCCAATACGAGTACGATCGCTGCCTGGTTGCCAGCGGTGCTCGACCGTCGGTCCCGCCTATCCCCGGGTTGAGAGAGGCTCTGGCGGAGACGGTGGGAAGACGCGTTTTCACCATCCAGTCTCTCGAAGACACCCTGGCTCTGAAGGAGACGGTCGAGCGACTGCTCGCCGGCGGCCGGCGGAGTGCGAAAGGACGGCCTCCAGAAGGGGAAATCGGGGCGCCGGACGGTGAAGAGGCTCCCCGAGCGGCCGTCATCGGAGCGTCGTTCGCCGGAGTGAAGATCGCGGCCGCATTGCACGACATGGGCCTACGGGTTTGTCTTGTCGAGCGGGAGCCGCACATCCTGCCTCTGTCGGCCCATCCGGACTGCGCCCATCTCATGGAGACCCACCTTCTGGAATCGGGCTACGAGCTGCGACTGGGAGCGGCCCTGGCTGGCGTTGAGACCACAGACAACGCGGTCAGACTCGACTTCGGCGCTCTTCCCGGCGCGGCCGACCCCGGCGGGGCAGGCGGGACCGCCTGCGAGGAATCTCCCACCCAGAAGGATGTCGACCTGGTGGTGGTCTGCACCGGGTCCCGCCCGGCACTGAGCTTCCTCACCCCTGGGCAGGTGGACGTGGGCGACGGGATACTGGTCGACGAACAGATGCGTTCGAACATCGACACCCTCTATGCCGCCGGGGACGTGGCCCAGGGCAAGAACCTCCTCTCGGGGAGGCATGAGATAATCGGCTTGTGGTCGAGCGCTCGCTATCAGGGGCGCGCCGCGGGACGGAGTCTCGCCGGCGCGCCATCTGACTATCGAGGGAGCGTACCGCACAACATAACCCATGTGGGTAAGATGCTCTTCGCCAGTGTAGGCTGCCTGAAGGACTACGACAGGATGGCCACCTGTGCCGAAGGAGATGTGTTTCAGGTGCGCGTTTGGCAGGACGAGCGCCTGGCAGGTGTCAATCTGCTCAACTGCTGTCTCTCTGCAGGGGCCATGAAGCAGGCCCTGTTGAGGACGGCTACCGGTGCAGTTAGCGAGACGGAGGCGACGTGGATAAGCTTCAGCGAATGATCAAAGGCAAGATCCCAGGCGAAGCCACTGGGATCGAGGTGCGGAAATCGGTCTGTACCATCTGTGATCCCACTACCCAGTGCGGTCTCGACTGCTATGTCAAGGACGGCCGCATCATCAAGGTAGAGGGTTCCCTGGAGAACCCCCACAGCATGGGTACCCTCTGCTCCAAGGGTGCAGCACAGCGCCAATGGGTCTACCACGAAGACCGTCTGCGTACTCCGATCAAACGGGTGGGACCGAGAGGTTCGGGCGAGATGGTCCCCATCTCCTGGACGGAGGCTCTCGACACCGTGACCGAGAACCTCCAGCGCCTTAAAGCCGAGAGCGGACCGGAGTCGGTGATCTTCTATTGCGGCTACCCCAAACAGCTCCGGCCCTTCCTGCAGCGGCTGGCCTTCCAGTATGGCTCCCCGAACTACTGCACCGAGTCGAGCACCTGCTTCACCGGTATGGCTATGGGCTGGCGCCTGGACTACGGACAGGTGGCAGGACCGGACATGGCCCACACCAAGTGCTTCCTGGTGTGGACGGGCAACCCCTTCCATGCCAACACTCCCAGCGCCACCAAACTCATGGACGCCCGCGAGCGGGGACTCAAGTTCATCGTGGTCGACCCCCGGAACTCGCCCATCGCGGCCATCGCCGACATCCACCTGAAGCTGAGGCCCGGCACCGACGGAGCGCTGGCGCTCGCCATGGCCAACGTGATCATATCCGAAGGGCTGTACGACCGGGAGTTCGTCTCCGAATGGACCCGTGGCTTCGACGAATACCGGGCCTACACGGCCACCTTCACTCTGGAGCGGGCCGAGGAGATCACCGGGGTGCCGGCGGCGTTGATCCGGGAGGCCGCCCTGCTCTACGCCACGACCAAGCCTGCCGCCATGATGCCGAGCGCAGCGCCGGTGGTGCACAACACCAACGGCGTACAGAACCAGCGGGCCGTGGCCGCCTTGGTCGGGCTTACGGGTAACTACGATATCCCCGGCGGCAACGTGGTCCAGCCGTTCAGCTGGCTCGAGATCGGCGGCGCCGGTTTCATCACCCGCGAGCACCCGTTCAAAATGCCCCGCGAGTGGAGCGACATGCCTCCTCGCTTGGGAGCGGACCGGTTCCCCGTGTGGACCGAGATGATCGACCAGGGTCAGGCCATGGACATCCCCCGGCAGATCAACAGCGGCGATCCCTACCCGCTCCGCGGTCTGGTGGGATTCGGCGTGAACTACCGGATGTTCCCTGGCTCGACGGCCTGGCTGGAGGCGTTACAGAAGCTGGAATTCGTCTGCGCGGTCGACCTGTTCGCCACCGACACCACCAAGTACGCCGATATCGTGTTGCCGGCCTGCGGGTCGGTGGAGCGGAGCGAGGTGCGCTGCTATCCGCAGAAATACGTGATCGCCACCCAGCCGGTCATCGAACCTCTGGGAGAATCGCGCTCCGATACCGACATCATCTTCGGTTTGGCCCAGAAGCTGGGGCTCGACTTCCAGAGCTACGATGAGACCTCCGCCGGCGAACTCGGCGGCTTTCTACCTAACGGTGCTCCGGATTTCGGCGATGCCTTCGACGCGGCCATGGACTGGATACTCGAGCCCAGCGGCATGAAGATGTCGGAACTCAAGAAGCACCCCGGCGGCATGCGGGTGCCGGACCCCCTTCCTGTCACCTTCAAGAAGTACGAGCAGAACGGCTTCCCCACTCCCAGCGGCAAGATGGAGTTCGTCTCGTCGATCCTGGAGAAGCACTCCGACCGGGACGGGATCGACGGCCTCCCCGTCTACAACGAGCCGGAGCTCAGCCCGGTCTCCACGCCGGAGGTAGCCGCCGAATACCCGCTGGTGCTGGGCACGGGCACGCGGCTGCCCATGTTCGTCCACTCCCGGACGTTCCGGCTTCCCTGGACCCGCAGTCTGCGTCGGGAAGCCGCCGTCGACCTCAACCCGGCCGATGCCGCCCGTTACGGTATCGTCCACGGTGACCTCGTCGAGTTGTCCACGCCCTACGGCTCCATTCAGGTCCGCGCCAACGTGACCGAGCTCGTCCGGGAGGGGGTGGCGCACATGTATCACGGCTACCCGGAGGCCGACGTGAACACGCTGCTCTCGGGCGACTATCTCGATCCGATCTCCGGCTTTCCCGGTTTCAAGGCCTCGCTGTGTGCCGTCAAGAAAGTGGCGCCCGGCGTCGCCGGGGCGGAGGAGGTGAACCGATGAGCCACGCTTTCTATCTCGATGTCGACCGCTGCACCGGCTGCTATGCCTGTGCCGTCGCCTGTATGGATCAGAACGACTTGGAGGTCGGTTCCGAGCCCACAGCTTGGCGCCAGGTGTTCAAAGTGGAGACGGGCTCAGGTGCCGAGGCCCGGGTGCGCTATGTTTCGCTCGCCTGCATGCACTGTGAGGACGCCCCCTGCTTGATGGCCTGCCCTACCGGCGCCATCGCGAGAGAAGCAGGCAGCCGGGTCATCAAGGTCAACGCCGAGCTCTGCATCGGCTGCCACAGCTGTTCGATCGCCTGTCCGTTCGGGGTGCCCCGCTTCGGTAAGGACGGTACGATGCAGAAGTGCGACCTGTGCAGCATAAGGCTGGAGAACGGTCTGGAACCGGCCTGCGTGCGCGTCTGCCCCACCAAGGCCCTCCGCCAGGGCGATCCCAACACCTTGGGCCAGGACGTAGAGAAGAAAGCGGCCGAGCGGCTGGCGACCAGCTCTTGAGCCCTGACCGGCCTGCGTGTGCCGGTGCGTGGTCAGACACGGACGCCCCAAGAAGCATGGTCGCGGTCGGCCCGAGTCCGGTCCGCCCGCGACGAGCCGGAACTAGTCCGCCAGTTCGAACATCGAGAGGTCTACGGCGGGCATCTGGCCCTTGTTGGCCGGGTTGAGGACCTGCCTGATGCCGAGGGCCGGCCGTCCTTCTCCCCCTTCACCCAGGTCGAGCATCGATCCAGCTTGCTGCCCGGCGACCAGGCGGACCTTGGGCCGGTCGAGCGCCGTCCCCAATGCAGGGGCCGCACACACGACGGCGAGGTCGCCGCTGGTGAGTTCGACAAGCGTCCCCGGGGGATACAAACCCATGATCTCCACGAACAGCTTCACCAGAGTCGGATCGAACAGAGTCCCCGCGTTGCTGAGGAGGTAGCTGAGGGCCTCGTAGGGAGTGTAGTTGTACTCCCGGTAGACCCTAGCGGTGGTCAGAGCATCATAGCGGTCGACGACCGAGACGATGCTGCCGAACAGAGTGACCCTATCCTTGAGCTCCGTGCTCGGATATCCGCTCAGATCGTGGTTGAGATGGTGCTCGAACGCCACCACGACCGCCATCATGCTGGAGGGCGTGCATCGACCTGCGCCCAGCAAGGTGTATGCGGCAAGGACGGGATGCCGGCGCATCTCCTCCCATTCCTCCGGATCGAGCGCTCCCGGCTTGTGGAGGACGTCCGGCACCACCTCCAGTTTCCCGGCGTCGTGGAGGAAGGCGGCAAGGCACAGCTCGCCTAGTCTGGACTTACTCAGCCCGAGCCTCTGGCCCAGCAGCACGGAGAGTACCGCCACGTTGGTCGAATGGGAGATGAGATAGCGGTCGAAATCCTTGATCGTGGTCAGAGCCACCAATGAGCCGGGGTCGCGGAGTATCTGATCGACTACCGCTTGGGTCACGTGGCGCAGCCGGCGAACGTGCATGGGCTCCCCGGAATCTATGCCGGCGCCCATCTCGTCGCTCATCTGCATGGCGGCGGCGTAGGCCTCGACCGGAGCTATGGCTTGGGCCGCACCGCTGCCTACGACCATATCGACCTTCACCCGGTGGACACCCCGAGCGATCAGTATCTCCGTGAGACCTTCCACCCCCATCGGTCTCTCGCGGGCGAGCACCAGCGCCAACTGCAGGAGTTCCTCCTCGGTCACTCCCTGGAAGAACGTGAGCGTATTCATGCCCCATCCCTCGAACAGCTGGATGACGAAGGAGAAGCGGGCGTAGGTGGAGACCGTCGTACGCACTCGGGATCTACCCACGAAGACGCAGTGGCTCTGCACACCCACCGTTACCGACTCCTCTTGTGTGCAGTAGTCGGCAAGCAGTTCGGCCAGAGTGGCGCAGGCCTGGCGCATGACCGCGTTGTCCGCGTCGTAGTAGGCAGCGGTGCGTACGGTCACGGCCAGGGCCAGCACGAGGTCCTGGTCCGAGCGTGCGGCCGGCCTGGGTTCTGCGACTTCGCTCACGGCCGCCTCCCCCCACCGGGATGTTGCGCCCCCTGAACGACCCGCAAGGCCGTCTTCCTTATCTGACCCTCCCCTGACTTGGCAGCCTGCGAGAGGGCCGTCCGGGAAGTGGGCCCGGAGATGGTTCCCAAGGCCTTCAGGGCGGAGATACGCACGGGCATCGGCCGGGCCACGAAGCGCCTTCGTCTCCAGAGCCTGTCCAGAACCGGCACCGCCCGTTCTTTGGACAGATCGGCGAGAGCGACCAGAAAGGCCTCGATCTCGTCCGGCGGCCGGCTATCGAAGTCCCGGGTCTCGATCTGGGCCATTACCACCGCTTCATACTCCCGCCCTCCGTGCCGGCCCAGGCTCCTTGCCGCGAGCGTGCGCACCGACGAGTCCTCGTCGGACACGGCCTTCGCCAGCACCTGCAGGGCGGCGGCCTCCCCTCCGAAGGTATCAAGCGTGCGCATGATCTCCCGTCGCACTCGTACGTCCGGGTGGCGGCGCAATCGCTCCAACTGACTCACGAGCTCCGGCTCGCGCATGCCCGCCGCCAACTGGACCGCGTTCCGCACCACGTACCAGCGCGGGTCCTCGAAAAGGGGGATGAGATAGGACCCCGACACTCCCCCGCCGGCGTCGAGGATTGCGAGCAGAGTCTTTCGTACCGCCCGGTCCTCGGTCCCCGCCAGCGCCTCGAGAAGAGCCGGGATGATCCAGGGCCGGGCGGCGGCTAGGAACCGATCGACGCGGGCGGCCTGCTCGACCCCCTCCGGTCCCTGGTCGGCGAGGAGGCCGCCCACCTTCTGAGCGGTGACCGCCCGGGCCATCACCAGACCCGTGAAGCCCACAGGACATCGTCCCTGCGCCTCCAGTCTCTGCAGCTGCTCGAGAACCAGTTCGAGCCCCTCGAGGTTCCGGTTGTCCAGATAGGAATCGACCACGGTGGCAAGGGCCCGGGTCAGCGGGTCGCCTTCCTCGTATGTCCCTGAGGTTCTACCTGCTATTTCCAGCAATACCACTAAGAAATCGTCTATGATGTTGGACGATTCTTGGGCGGCCCGCTCACTCTGGTCGATCTCCTGCGCGCTCAGACCGAGGCTCCGCATGTCGATGCCCGCCGGTTCCACCGCCGTCAGATCCCCTAGTCGCACGCCTGTCCCCGGGTCGTCCGACAGGACCACTTCATCCAGTCGGCGGAGCACGGTCTCCCGGAGAGCATCGACCGTCCCCTCGCGTAGCACCTCTCCTCCGAGGAACGGATCGGCCACGTGGTAGTCGATGTGCGCGAAGTCCTGCTCCCAGAACCTCGTCACCAGGTCGTGCTCGGCGTCGGCCAAGTCGTCCGCATGGGCCAGGCACAGGGTCAGCGCCTCGACCTCTGTCTCTTCCAGCCCCGGATGCAGGGACAACAGGCGTATGCCGTCCCGGAACATAAGGAACGCCAGATTGTCGCGGCTGGCATCGTACGAGTACACGCGCTCGCCTTCGTAGAGCAACCGGCCCTCTTCGACCTCGAGGACAAGGGTGCCGTGCTCATCGACATGGGAGATGAGCATCCCGGCGAGAGACTCGAGAGTCTGCGTGGCACTGGGGTGCCCAGGGGGATAGAAGCGCAGGTCGTGATAGGCGCGGTGCAGTTGCGCACAAACCGCGCTCACCGATCTGTGCCCTGGGGAAAATACGTCCTCTGCCGGCATGGTTGACAGTTCGCTCAGACCGAGAGGATTCCTCTCACCCCCGGTCCCCCGGCCTGGGATGGTCGGGCGACCTGGTCACCCGGGCAGGACCGCGTCTGTGGAGAGTCCGGAGTCCGTCCTCGGCGCCGGAAGGGCACCCGACGAGGGTTCAGCCCTCGAGCGCTCGAAGATTGCGCCCGAGGACCGTCGAGTATCCATCAAGGTCGATACGCGAGAGCTTGGCACGTAACGCCTCGGGGAGTTCTTCCTCGGGCAGGTCCTCGAGGACCATCTCCGTCTCCTCCCGGTCGAATTCTGCCACCACCTCTTCTTGTCCCAGGTAGTAATTGTTGGCGGGGCATACCAGTTGGCAGCGCATACAGCCGACCAGACAGTTGTGGGCCGCGGGGTCCAGCCACTCCGGCCACTCGCCGTCGTGCTCGTTGAGGTAGGTGAGACAGCGCTCCGCCTCGATCACCACCCCCTCCTCGGGGAAAGGGATGCAACCGGTGGGACAGGCGTGGTGGCAGGCTTTGCAGGCTGCACAACCGCCCATACGGCGGGGAGGGCTCCAGTGACCGGACGCCGGTTCACGCCCCCCGACCAGGAAGGGGGAGAGTCCGGCGCGCGGCTCGCCTGGAGGGACGACATCTGCGTCGGTGGCAAAGGCATCCAGTCTGACGAAGCTGCCCATCGTATGCACGTAGGCTATGTTGTTCCGCCCGTACTCGGCCAATCCGGTCCGAACTGCGAGCAACTTCACCGGCACCGGCACCCGGGCCACCGAGAAGCCTGCCGGACTCAAGGCGGCTTCCAGCAGCGCCTGACACCGCGCCCGAGCCGCGGACGAGATGTACGTGGGAGGGATCACCGCCTCCAGCGGCCCGCCCGCCAAGTGGAACCTCACCTTGGCCGAAGGTGAGGGAGTGCCGACCACGACCAGCGAGCGGACTTCCGGCATTCCCGATGGCGGCTCGAAGCGGAGACTCCCCGCATACTGGGCGAGGAGGTTCTCGGACACGAGTCCCTGGTCCAACAGCATCGCCAAAGTCTCGTCCAGGTTCTGAACGACCTCGATCCCCGCCACCCGGTATGCCCACCCGCAGGCACGGAACTCATCACGCACCGACCTGAACAGATCCTCTTGTGCGGCTCTCATGGCGCGGTGGGAAGAAGTTGCTCGCCTCGGTCCCGCCCGCTGACTCCGTAGCTGATTATCATTCGGTCCGTGATCCACTCCACCGGCGCCCGGTCGTCGGTCCAGTAGTCGGCCATCGGCGGCACCTGGGTCCAATCCCTTGCCATGAGCTCCGTCAGCGGGAGCAAGTCCCCCGGAGCCTGCCCAGCCCGCTCAGCGAGAACGACCGGGTCTCCAGCGCCGGCGAAGCCCAGCACCAACTGGTTGAAGCGAAGAGCGGGCCATTTCATCACCAGAGGGAACTGAGTGGCCAGGGTCCCGGCTATGGAACTGGAGAGACGGTCGTCACCCGGCACTGTGGAGATGTTCAGCGCCACGATGCCATCCGGGGCCAGATGATCGTGGCAGAGCTTGAAGAATTCGGCAGTGGCCAGGTAGAAAGGCACATAGGGTTGACGGTAGGCATCGATGAAGATGAGGTCGTATTTCCTCTCGCCCAACAGCAGGAAGGGACGGGCGTCGGCGGTGATCACCTTCAGGCGGGGATTGTCCTCCACCCCGAAGTACCGGGCCGCCACCGCGCTCACTTCCGGATCGATCTCGACGCCATCGTAGTACGCCTCGGGGTAGTACACGCCGAAGGCCCGGCCCGTAGTACCCCCCGCGTTGCCCAACATCAACACTCGTTCGACGGGTCGACCGAGCAGAGGCGGAACGGCCAAGAACATATCCCATTCACCACCCGTGAGCACGGTGTTGGGACGCCAGACGGAGTGGACTGCATAACCTTCGTTCAGATAGAGACGGCGTGTCCCCCCGCGCTCCACGACCTGCACGAACTGATAGCGGGATTCCTTCTCGTATATGAGTCCGGCGGTAGCCTTGACTGCACCCGGGGGGATGGCGAGAAGACCAGCGATGACCACGGAGACCCACAGCCAGCGCACTCCGAGGAGAAGGGCTGCGGCGGCGGCGATAAGCGCCGCCGCGCCCAACAGAGTGCGTTGAGTACCAAAGAGGGGGATCGTCACCAGAGGAGGTATGAAGGTCCCCAACAGGCTCCCGGCGGTGGAGAGGGCGAATATGCGGCCAGCGGTGCTACCTGCCTTGTCAACCGTCGGGACGTCGATGCGGATGGCGAAAGGAGTCACCATTCCCAACAAGAGCACCGACGGTACGAAGAGGATAACGCAGGCGAAGAACGAGCCGATCACAGCGCCGGCCGACACGGAATCGATGCCGTTTATCGTCACGTTCAGAAACGGCTGAGCCACGAAGGGGATGACGGCAGTGAGCACGGCCCCCGCCAGGACCACGAATCCCAGGATACGAGGACTGGGATGCCGGTCTGCAAGCCGTCCGCCTAGGATGTATCCCAGAGAAAGCGCTACGAGGATCAGCCCGATGATGTTCGCCCAGATCACGGTAGAAGAACCGAAATAGGGGGCGAGCAAACGGGAAGCGCACATCTCTGTGGCCATGGTGCCGATACCGGCGAAGAATACGAGGGCGAGTAGTGCGCTCCTGCGCACTCCCCGTACTGAACCACCCCTTTCTACTCTCTTGCCGCTCGACTCAAGGCGGACGAGACCTACCGATCCATCTTCGCCGACAGTATGCTGGTCGCCCACCGGTGCAGATTCTTCCACCTGACTCCTCATGCGGCACCAGGAGTCCGGACGACTTGGTCCAAGGCGGTCTCATGGGCCGCTGCACCGCACCCGGTCCGCACCAGGGCCGCGAATCGCGGCGTGACTTCCGGGGGCTCGAGTCCGAATAGGTGCAGGTTGCTGAAACGTTCGAGGATCATCGACAGTACATCGAGCAGCCTTTCTTGCGCGTCCGCTCATTATCGGGGAGGCCACGACCACATTCAAGGAGTCACCCGGGCACGCCGCTCGGAATCTGTCCCGCCGCGCCCTTCGCCGGGTCCGCAAGGTTTGCTATGGTGAGGGTCTGGTAATCAAGAAATCGATGTCGTGCCCCGCGCCATGGAGGTGGATCGTGGAAGAAACCGGAAGCCAGTACCCGACGACTCCCACTGAGTCTCCGACTCCGGCCGAGACGCCGCCCCCCGCTGCGGGGCCGCCCCCGGCCCCCGCTCCGGCCTCACCGTATCCGCCCGAACCCCCTTACCCCCTGACCTTCAACGTGGACTACCCCGACAGACCGTTGAACCGGCTCACCACGTTCTTCCGCGTGCTGTGGATCATCCCCATCGGAATCATCGCGGCCCTGCTTACCTCGGGCAATATCAGCTATGAAGGCGTGAACTACTCGTGGTCGTGGGCGGTCGGTGGGATCCTTTTCTTCCCAATTCTGCTCATGATCCTCTTCCGTAAGAAGTACCCGCGGTGGTGGTTCGACTGGAACCTCAACCTCACGCGCTTCCTCATGAGAGTCGGGGCATATGCCCAGCTGCTTCGCGACGAGTACCCCTCCACCGACGAGGAGCAGGCCGTTCACTTGGATTTCGAGTATCCCGAAGCTCAGCAACTCAGCCGTGGGATGCCCATAGTGAAATGGTTCCTGGCCATCCCCCACTGGTTCGTTCTGGCGTTCCTATGGATCGGGGCCTTCGTGTGCGTGGTCATCGCCTGGTTCGCCATCCTGTTCACCGGCCGCTACCCCCGCGGCTTGTTCGACTATGTGGTGGGGGTCAACCGCTGGACGCTGCGTGTGGAGGCGTATGCCGTGCTGCTGATCACCGACCGCTATCCGCCGTTCTCGCTGGAGTAGCCGGCGAGTAGGCAAAGCTATGGGGCAGTCGGCTCCGACTTGACGAGCCGCCCGACAAAGGACCGGCCCAGCTTGGGTCGGTGATTACTGGCCTCGGACCCGGTCGGCCAGGTCGCAGGCCTCCTTGTAAAGACCCGAGCCCACTCGGATGGTGGCGCCCAGTTCGAGGTGTTCGTCCGAGGTCGGATCGTACCTCGGCCACTCGGGCGATCCTGGACCGTTGGGATCGCCCGTCGCGGCAAACCGGGTCCAATAGCCCATGATGGTCTCTGACAGGCCGCGATCGGTCTGCTCGATCGGGCCCAGTCCCGAGAACAGCTCCACACTGCCGAACACATAGGGAATCTCGATCCCGTGGAAAGCCCCCATGGGGCTGGCGAGTGGAACCCTGGTGAACTGATAGAGATAGGCCGCGGTAGGTTGCGCGCCCGACTCGGCCGCCGCCACACTCAAAGTCTCCGGCGCGCTCATGGCGCGGGCTGCGAACCGGGCGGTCGAGGCGAACCCCACTTCGGTGAGCATCCGGCTGAACGCGGGGACGATGTCTTCCTCGCTCGCGACAGGGTAGAGGGCGAGTGCCTCATCGGCGAGACCGCCGAAGATCTCGCGCATCTGCGTCTCGTACTCGCTAGGAGAAGCGGTGAGCCCGGCAGTGAAAGCGTTGCCCTCGTCCGCGTTCGACCCGATGAGCAACGGAGTGTCATCCCGGGCGCCGTTTATCCACGACGTGGTGGGCGGATCGAGAAGAACGTGCCCATCGACCACGGGCTTCCAGGTCACTCCCTGCTGCATCAGGCTGGAGCCTTCCCCGGCCGCGGCCGCCAGCAACTCGTCCGGGGTCTTGCTCCGCATCTGGGCCAAGAGTTCTTCCCTGGCCCCCCACTTCCCCGCGAGGCCGAGGCGCTCGACGAAAGCCACGCCCGCCTGTTCCGCATCTTCAAGCGTCCCGGTTGTCGACACCCCGAACCCATAGTCGAGCAAGATGCCGCTCTGAGCGATGGCCCGATCGAACAGGCCCTCCGCCAGCGGGCTCACGAGCAGGTCGAGGATGCTGATCGCCCCCGCCGACTCGCCGAAGACCGTCACGTTCGCCGGGTCTCCGCCGAAGCCGGCGATGTTGTCCCGCACCCACTGCAGAGCGGCGATCTGGTCGAGAAGACCGTAGTTCCCCGACACCCCGGCCGCAGATTCGGCCGACAGAGCGGGGTGAGCCAGGAACCCGAGCGGCCCCAATCGGTAATTGATGGTGACCACCACTACTCCCTTGGCGGCTAGGTTCTGGCCCCCATAGACCGCCATCGAGCCTGATCCGGTCTCGAAGCTGCCCCCGTGGATCCAGACCATCACCGGCAGACGTTCGTCGGCCGACTCCGCTGGGGACCACACGTTCAGGTAGAGACAGTCCTCGTCGGTGGGGCCCACGTTCAGATAGAAGATCTCCGTCTGAGCCGGTTGTGGGCACGCCGGTCCGAAGGTGGTGCAGGCGCGGGGCTCCGTCCAGGAGGCCACCGGCTGCGGAGGCTTCCAACGCAGGTCGCCCACCGGCGGCGCAGCGTAGGGGATGCCTTTGAAGCTCCAGATCTCTGCGCCGTCTACTGCTTCCCGCCCGCCGGTGACAGGGCCGCTTTCCAGTTCCACTCGCTCCAAGCCTGATCCACAGCCAGACAGGAGCATCCCGGCGACGAGCAGTTGGGCCGACAACACGCCTAGCAACGCGCCCGACAACACACTTCGCAGGGGCCTCATCGACCACCTCCCGAGAAGGCTCTTCTATACTGAGCATAGCGGGGTAGTCGCTTTCGCACAAACCCCGGCGGACCCGCCGCTCGCCCGTGCGACCCCCGGTGCGACGAAACACGGCTGCGCTCCTGACAGCCCGGACGTAGGAGGGTGGCCGAGACGGCGAACGAGGAGAAGCCCGTTCTGGTGACCGGCGGGACGGGGTTCGTCGGGCGAACGATACCTGGTCGGTCGGGACCGGCTGACCACTCGGGAGTACTTCGAGATCATCGCGGCTGCATCAGGAGTGCCTTTGCCAAAGCGCACGATCGGTAGGCGCACTACTCTCACCCTGGCTTGGCTCATGAGCACCCTAGCCAAGATCACGGGGCGGCCGCCTCTCATGCCCTACGACCTGATGGCGACCGTCTATCGAGATTCGCTCCTCTTTGACGGAAGCAAGGCCGAGCGCCTGCTGGGCCTCGAATACACCCCGGTACAAAGCGGCCTCAGGGAGGCCGTGGCCGATATACTTAAACGTTAGGTCGAGGTTGATCTTGACACCGAGCGCCCCGGCCCCCAGATGTCAGCGATGTTCTACCGGCACTCGATTTCGGTGATCTCCAGGGTATCGCTGATATCGATGCACCCACGGACGCTCATGGCCCCCGGGCAGCCTTCGATATATCTGGAGAACACCTCCCGGGCCTCCTCAGCTTTGCCTGCCGGAACCTTCAGCTTG
>CAZCCL010000033.1:0-22670 GCA_964497095.1 uncultured Gaiellales bacterium
CGCCATCCGGAACCATCGCCGAGATGGGTTGCGCGACCTGAACGAACTCCTCAACCACACGCATTGTCCTGTCGTGGAAGCCTGCGCCCTGACCGGGGCAGGAGTGTTCGAGACTCTCAAGGTGGCCTGCAAGCAGACCATAGCCAAGAGCTCTCAATTCTGAGCGGCGCGGGCCTCCTCGATCACCGTCTCCAAGATGTTCTTATAGGTCCCGGCGAGTTCCATAGAGCGCGGGTCGTCCCCGGCCTCTGCGTAGACGTGGAAGCGCGGTTCCTCTGCGTCGGGAAGGACCAAAGCCCACTCCGAGCGATCGAGGAACACCTTGATCCCGTCGACGAGGGAGACGCGTCCTTCGCGCAGCTTCTCCGTCATACGGCGCATGACGGCACCCTTGAGGTCCCATGGGCACTGGGATTCGAGATGGCTGACGTGCGCGACCGGCAGCTCTCCGATGAGTTCAGACAAAGGCGCATCGGAGGTCGAGATCAATTCGAGCACTTTGCCCAGAGCGTAGAGGCCGTCCATGGAGGGCAGCACCGACGGGTAGATGTAGCCGCCGTCCACGCTGGCGGCGAACACGGTGTTGGGTCTGATGGCCTCGGCCATGAGCGCGGCCTTGGAGAATTTGGCGCGCCGCACGGTGAATCCGGTCGAGGCGACCACGTGTTCCACCAGCCGGGTAGCGTGCAGGGGAAGGGCCACCGCTCCTGAGCCGGCCTCCAGCAGGGCCTTCTGCAGCAGGACGAGAAGCAGGGCCGAGTCGGGCACCAGGTCGCCTTTCTCGTCCACCACGTACAGGTATTCGGCCCCCGGGTCCAGGATGGCCCCCAGATCAGCGTCCACAGCGCGCACCAACTCCCCCACCCGCGCCGCCGCGATGGGCAGGCTGTCGGTCACCGTGAAACGCGCCCTTCCGCGCGAGGTGGTGTTGAGCGTTATGGTCTCCACTCCGAGTCGGTCGAGGGTGGCCGGGAAGAAGAAGGCAGGGGCAGAGGCGGAGTAGTCGAGCACCAGCCGCGGTTGACGTGCACGGATGGCTACCGTGTTCCAGTTGTCGAGGAGGGAATTGGTGTAGGTCTCGATCGCTCTCGGCGGATAGATGACCTTTCCCATCTCCTCGAAGGCGGCGCGCCGAAAATCTTCGCGGAAAAAGAGGTTCTCGATCGCCCGCTCCTTCTTGCCGTCGAGCGGGACCCCGGGCGATTCCGAGAATAGGATCTCGATCTGTTCGGGGTTCTCCAGGCACAACTGCACATGTATGCCTCCTATGGCGTTGCCGCTCTTGATATCGAAGCGGTTCACCGGCAAAGGAGCTATGGTGAGGTCGCGGACGTTCACCCCGGTCGAGTTCAGGCCGCTGATGATGGCCCGCTTGAACACGCGGCAGGCGTGATGGGTATCCCGGCTGGTAGTCACGTACTGGTCCTTGCCGATCAGACTGCCGTAGGACATGGCCAGACGCATGGCCATGTCGGGCGTCACGTCCACGTTGGCGAGGCCGCGCACACCGTTGCGCCCGAAGAGAGTGCTGGGGCCACGTGTTTCCCATACGATCGACGACCGTACCGCAGAGCCGGGTTCGATGGTCTTGAACGGGTAGATCTTCACGTTGTTCGCGACCACCGCGTCATGTCCGACGATGCTACGGTCGCCTATCGCGACACCGTCGGCGATGTAGGCGTTCTCGTGGATCTCTACCGCGTCGCCGAGTATGGCTCCCTGCACGACGGCACCCGCGGCCACGTAGACGTTCTCTCCCAGCACGGACCCACCGACCTGGGCGCCGGTCCGCACCACGACGTTGTCGCCCAAGACTGTATGAGCGGAGATGTGGGCCCCGGGGTCCAGACGGACGTTCTTACCGATGACAGCCGGCCCTTCCACGTCCTCCAGGCTATCGAGGGCCGCGCCCCTGTCGACCCAGATGTTGCCTCGCAGCCGGACCCCCGGCGGAGTGAGCCGGATCTTACCGTCGAGCGCGTCTCGGTTGGCCTGCAGGAATTGCTCGAGGCTTCCGATGTCCTGCCAATAGCCCTCGCATACCATCCCGTAGAGTGGCTTGTGCATCTCGAAGAGCTTGGGGAAGAGTTCGTGGCTGAAGTCGTAGGACTGGCCTTCGGGGATGTGGTCGAAGATCTCCGGTTCGAGGATGTAGATGCCGGTATTCACGGTGTCGGAGAAGACCTGCCCCCACCCCGGCTTCTCCAGGAAACGCTGGATCCGGCCTTCGTCATCCACGATCACCACTCCGAATTCCAGGGGGTTCCCCACGCTCTTCAGCGCGATGGTGACCATCGCCTGCCGCTCCCTGTGGAAGGCGATGACGCTGCTCAGGTCGAAGTCGGTGAGCGCATCTCCGCTGATCACCAGAAAGGTGTCGTCAAGCAGGTCTTTAGCCAGACGGATGGAACCGGCGGTGCCGGCCGGCGTTTCCTCCACGGTGTAGTCGATATGCATCCCCAAGTGGCTACCGTCACCGAGATGGTTGCGGATGAGTCGAGGCAGGAAAGCCAGGGTGACCACTACCTCATTGATCCCATGTCTCTGGACCAACTCCAGGATGTGCTGGATGGTGGGCTTGTTGACCACCGGGACCATGGGCTTGGGCTGGTTGGAAGTGAGCGGCCGCAATCGGGTGCCCTGCCCCCCAGCCATGACGACTGCCTTCATCTGGGCCTCCTACGGGTGCATAGGGATGCGCTCCATGAAATGTCGCTCCACCCCGTGTCGTACCCATTCCGAGAGATCTGAGAACAAGATAGCGTCATGCCGATGGAAACCCGAAACGGGCCGCCATGATCGCCAAGCGGCTCGAGGGAACTCCCCGGACTCTCGACTACCTGTCCTTTGGCATCTTGAACCTGGGGTGTTTGCTGTAGACCTTGTAGTAAGGCCCTTGGCTCTCATCCGGGGAAAGTCTCCTTAGACCGCCGGTTTCCAGAGCCTTCTTGAAGGCGGCTTCCAGGGGATTCACGCCGAAATACTCCTCCAGTCTCATGTTCTCTTGGAGGGCGCTGTCCCAGTCGCATGTTATGGCGCCGGTGGGGCAGATCAGTTCGCAGAACGTGCACCCCATCCACATGTCGCATGCGTCGCCCTCGGAGCCGTAGCGGGGCGGGTCGGCCGACAGGTCGATGTAGCCCATCAGACAGTTCTTCTCGCAGATGCGGCATTTGGGATAGAGACATTTCTCTTCGTCCCAAATCAGTCGGCCATGGGGGTTATGGCCGGACTGGTAGAATTCCAGCAGGGCCAGCAACTGTGGGGTCAGCTGAAAATCGGGTGGCTCGGGAACCAAGCCGGTTTCGCCGGAGTGGATGCGTTGGCTGATCTCCACCATCCTCCGCCCGAAGGCTTCAGCTTCGCGGCAGTCGATGTCGTCGGGATGCCCGTCGGTGAAATAGGGCTTGGGCGCGAGCTGGAAGTGGACGCTGCCGTACCAGTCCTGCCATCCGATGACGACGAAGCTCTTCATCTTCAGCTTACGGACCACTCCCGGAAAGTAGAGTTCGGGCATGACGCCGTGGGTGTTGAACGAGAAGATGTGTTTGTCGTTCTGTGGGGGCAGGCTTTCGACGAACGTTCTTACATTGGGGGTGAAGCCGCCCATCCATACCGGGGTTCCCAGGCCGATGAGATCGTATGTTTCCAGGGTTTGCGGGGTGACTTCCTTGACCGGGGCCAGATGACACGTCTCCACCAGGGGCCGGATGCCCTCTGCGACAGCGCGGGCGATCTTCGCCGTATTGCCGGTCTGCGAATAGTAGGTGATCAAAGTCTTCACGTACGACCTCAGGCTGCAGGCTGCCAAGACGAAGCCCCGCGATTTGCGGGGCTTTTCAGGTCGGGACGGCCGGATTTGAACCGGCGACCTTCCGGCCCCCAGCCGGATGCGCTACCAAACTACGCCACGTCCCGGCGCGTCCCAGAGTATAGCGCGCGTCCTCGGGATGGGCCACACCAGGATGTCGCGGTCAGAGGGTCTCTTCTTCCTTCGGCCCGGGAGGTCCGGCGGCCGGCCGGTTCCAAGGAAAGACCACGCGCGGCTCCCGGCGCCTCCAAAGCCGCAGGAAGTTCCCCCGATGGGCCCAGAGGACGACGGCCGACATGACGCAGGAGCCCACGATGTAAGGGAGCGGCTGATCGAACAGCGCCGCCATCACCGGCAACATGACGGTGCAGGCGATCGAAGCTACGGAGACAATGCGGGTGGTGAACAGGAGCACGAGGTAGAGCCCGATCAGGGTGGCCATGGGTATGGGCATCATGGCTATGGCGGCGCCGGCTCCGGTCGCCACCCCCTTCCCCCCCTTTCCCCGCAAGAAGAGCGAGTAGTTGTGACCGATCACGCAGGCGAATGCCACGAGTACCGTGATGAGCGGAGTGCTCAGATATCGGGCGAGGAGGACAGGGACGATGCCTTTCAGGAGATCGGCGAACAGCACGGCCAGGCCCAAGCGAGTGCCGAGCACGCGGAAGGCGTTGGTGGTGCCGGCGTTGCCGCTCCCATGCTGCCGCACGTCGATGCCCTTGAAGCGGCGCCCGAAGAAGACGCTGGGCGAGAGCGAACCGACCACATAGCCGAAGGCTACCAGTCCGATCGCCTCGAGCAGCGAGGCGGTGCTCACGAGTACCTCTCCTCCTTGCCCTCGAAATCGATCACCAGAGGCATACCCCAGAAGTCGTACTGCTCGCGCAGCCGGTTCTCCACATAGTAGGCGAAAGAACGGCTGACCAGGGCCCGGGAGTTGACCATGATCTTGAAGCGCGGCGGGCGAGTCTCGTACTGCACCATGTAGAAGGTCTTGATCCCCTTGACCCCCTTGGCTCTGTTGTCCGGTCGCCGGGCCCGTATCGCTTCGAGCCACCGGTTCAGTTCGGCCGTAGGGATGCGGGTGCTGTACTGCTCGTAGAGCTCTCGGGACAGAGGCAGTATCCGGTCCACACCTCGGCCGGTGAGGGCAGACACCGTCAGCCAGCGCGGTCTCATCTGCACCTTGGCTTTGATCCGGGCTGCGGCCATGTCCAGATCGAGGCAGGTGACATCCCACTTGTTGAACAGGACCGCGGTAGCGCATTTGGCCCGTTGCGCTTCGTAGGCTATCTGGAGATCGAGGTCCACGAGACCCTCACTCGCATCGACGACAATCAAGGCCACATCGCTTCGCTCGAGAGCGCGCAGCGCGCGAAGGGAGCTGTAGTACTCCACGTCGGTGGTCGTGCGTTTGCCGGGTCGGCGGAGACCGGCGGTATCGATCAGCGTCATCGGAGTGCCATCGAACACCAGGTCGGTGTCGATGGCGTCGCGGGTGGTTCCCGGAAGCGGCGAGACGATGGTCCGGTGGTCGCCCAACAACGCGTTCAGCAAAGAGCTCTTCCCCACGTTAGGGCGACCCACGATCGCCACCCGCACCGGCGCCACAGCGTCCGTGTCCACCTCGTGCTCGGGTAGCAGTTCGACGATCTTGTCCAGGAGGTCCCCCACCCCCAACCCGTGCTCCGCCGAGACTCCCAGGGGTTCCCCCAGGCCCAGCTCCCAGTATTCGTGAAGATTCTCACGAGCAACCTGGGCGTCCTGTTTGTTGACGGCAAGGAGCACGGGGACTCCGCTGCGCCTGAGCAGGGCGGCGATCTCGTGGTCCTGAGGGGTGACCCCTGCTTTGCCGTCGAGGATGAACACGGCCGCAACCGCCTCACCGACGGCCGTCTGGGCCTGACTGCGCACCTCGGCGCCGAGGGGCAGGTCGCTGCGGAGGTCGATCCCCCCCGTGTCGACCACGAGGAACGTACGTCCCCGCCATTCGGCTTGGCCTTCCTTGCGGTCGCGGGTCACACCGGACTCAGGAGCCACCACGGCATCGCGGGTGCCGGTGATGCGATTGAACAAGGTCGACTTGCCCACGTTCGGGTAGCCGACGATCACCACCCTGGGCATGGATCGGGTCATTGCTCGATCTCTCGCAGGCGGGCGATCACGGCCTCTATTTGCTCGGAAGGGGTCGAGGCCCCGGCCGTCACGCCGACGGACGTGACTCCGCTGAGCCACGCGGGGTCGATCTCGGCGGCGGTCTCGACGTGATACGTACGGGGCTGCTCGACGGTGCAGAGCTCGGCCAGCCTCCTCGTGTTCCCGGAGTTCTTTCCCCCCACGACGATCACTACGTCCACGCCCCGGGCCATGGCTATCGCGGCGGTCTGGCGCTGCTCGGTGGCGCTGCATATGGTGTTGTGGACGAGTAGCTCTCGCGTCCGGGGGGCCAAATACGCCACCAGTTCGGCGAGCCGCTCTTTCGACTGGGTGGTCTGGACCACCACTCCCACCCGGGGATTGGGCAGGTCGTCCGGCAGGTCAAGAGGAGTCTCCGCCACCAGCGACTCCGCACCGGCGTAGGAGCGCAAAGCCAGTACCTCGGGATGATCCTTCTCGCCCACTATGACCACCAAGTAGCCCTGCTCCTTCAGGCGCGCCGCCTTGTCCTGAGCCGAGGTGACGAAGCGACAAGTGGCATCGAGGACGTTCAGGCCGGCGGCCACCAACTCCTCCCTCGTCTCCTTGGGCACACCATGAGACCTGAGGATCACCGTGCCGGACGTCAACTCGTCCACCCCGGAGACCACCCCCACCCCCCGTTGTTGCAGGTCTGCGATGACCCCGGGGTTGTGAATGAGAGGCCCCAGGGTGTTGACAGGACTCGGAGCTTCCGCGGCTGCAGTGCGCGCCACCTCGAGCGCCCGCTCCACCCCCCAGCAGAAACCGGCGCACTCCGAGAGCCGGATGGTCAGGGGACTCACTTCGGTTCTCCGGCCATGGAGGCGAGACCCACGAACGCCTCGGTGAGTCGGGTGCTGGCGAGAAGCGCTCTCTGCGCGCGGGCCACATCCGGCGCGGGAAGGTGAAGCGGCGGGCCGAAAGTGACTCGCACCTTGGGGAAGCGGATCATGCGGCCCTGCATGATCCGCTCGGTACCCTCCATCACTACGGGGATGGTTACCACCCCCTCCCGCAGGGAGAACGACGTCACTCCCGGGTGGATCTCTCCAAACCCGCCTTGGCGCTGACGGCGTCCCTCGGGGAAGATCCCGAGGACGGCCCCTGCTGCCAGCACCTCGCGCGCCTTCCTGACCGCCTGACGGTCGGCCTCTCCCCGATTGATCGGGAAGGCTCCCAGCCTGTCTACAAACCAGCCGAGAGCGCCCACCTTCCACAGCTCGGCCTTGGCCATGAAGTGGATCTGACGGGGCGTGGAGACTCCGAGGAAGAAGGGGTCTAGATTGGAGCGGTGGTTGGAAGCGAGCACCACCGGGCCGGAGAGGGGGAAATGCTCGCGCCCGCTGATCTCCATCCGGTAGAGCAGGCGCCACAACGGGGGTATGAACGAGTAGGCGAAACGGTAAAGCAGGGTGTCGAGCGGGCTGCGCACCATGCGGCTCAAAGTCCACTTGCCGGGGGGCTCGGGATCTCGGCTGGAGGGATCCGGTTCGTCGAGGATCGCCGGCGGGTCGGGGGTCGAGGGGCGCGCAGCGACAGCCAGCGCGCATACCGTTTCGATCACCTCGGGGATCGACATGTCGGTGGTGTCGATCTTCACGGCGTCGTCGGCCCTACGGAGTGGAGCCAATGCTCGGCCCGAGTCGTACGCGTCCCGGGCGCCGATGTCGGCCACCAACCGATCCAAAGGCTGGAGGATTCCCTGGGCTTCAAGCTGCGATTGTCGCCGGCGGGCCCGTTCTTCTACGGAGGCGACGAGGTACACCTTCAGTTCGGCACCCGGAAACACTACCGTACCGGTATCCCTGCCCTCGAGGACGACGTCGCCCAGGGCGGCCTCGGACCGCTGCCTTTCGGTGAAGACGGCCCGTACGGCCGGGTCGGCGGAAACGGCGGAGACATGCTGGGAGACCAGAGGACCACGGATCTCATCGGTGACTTCACGATCTCCCAAGAACACTCGGGTGAGGTCGTCCGGGCGCTCCACGAACCGGATAGGCGCCTCGGCGGCCAGCGCTGCGGTCTCCGGGATGCGATCGGGCACGAGGCCGGCTTCCAAAGCCAGCAGGGTGGCGGTGCGGTACATGGCCCCTGTGTCCAGGTAGCGCATGCCCAGGCGCTTGGCCACCTCTCGGGCGATGGTGCTCTTGCCCGAGCCGGCCGGACCGTCGATGGCGATGATCATCTGTCGCTATCCCTCCGCGCGTGCTATGCGGTCCTGGGGACTCCAGGAGCCCCCCAAGGAGGAGAACGTCTCGGTGAAGCCGGGGTAGGAGACGGATATGCAGTTCACGTCCTCGACGAATACGCCCTCGCGCGAAGCGGCACCGGCGATCGCTCCTACCATGGCCATCCGGTGGTCGGCCTGGGGAAGGACGGCGCCTCCGCTCCAACCGTGCGGGTTGCCGACCACATCGATCCCATCCGGGTACTCGTCGACCTCGATGCCGAGGGCACGCAGTATCGAGGTCATCACCTGCAGACGATCGCTTTCTTTCGCCCGCAACTCGGAGGCTCCCCGCAGGCGGGAGACCCCCTTCGCCTTGGCCGCGGCCAGGAGGAACAGCGGCAACTCATCTATGAGGCCGGGTACCTCCGCCGGGCCGATCTCGGTGCCGACCAGCGCGGAAGTGCGGGCGGTCACACGGCCCTCCGGCTCGGGTCCCAGCATCTCCCCCGGTTCCACTTGGATATCGCCACCCATACGCTCGAGAATGGTCAGAAGTCCCGTACGCGAAGGATTGAGGCCGGCATTCGTCACGGTCACCTCGGAGCCGGGTGTGAGGAGGGCTGAGACCAGGAAGAAGGCGGCAGAACTGAAATCCCCTGGAACTGCGACAGTGTCCATGCGGAGACGATCGAGAGGCTGGACCCGCACCGCCCCGGCTTGTCCGGACATAGTCTCCCGCTGGACGCGCCCTCCCGCGAATCGGATCATGCGCTCGGTGTGGTCTCGAGAGGGAAACGGTTCGACGATGGTCGTCGCTCCCTCCGCTCGGAGGCCGGCCAGCAGCAGGCACGACTTGACCTGCGCGGAAGCCACCGTCATCCGATGGGTGATTCCTCGCAGGGCCCCGCCTTTGATGGCCAGCGGAGGCAACGTGTCGGCCTGTCGCCCCATCGCCACCGCCCCCATGGACCGGAGGGGCCCCAGAACCCTGGCCATCGGCCGCCTGCGGACACTGGCGTCACCTGTGAGCACGCAGAGGAAAGGTAACGGCGCCACCAGGCCCGGCAGAAGCCGGATGAGGGTCCCCGAGTTGAGCACGTCTATGACGCTCTCGGGCTCGGTCAGACCGGCCCATCCGCGCCCTTTGACCAACAGGTCTCGAGCCCCGTGGTCCTCGATCTCCACGCCCAGGGCTTCCACCGCCGCCACCGTGGCCAGGGTGTCGGCCGAGCGAAGGAACCCCGTCACCGTCACGTCGCCGTCGTTGACCGCTCCCAGCAGGACCGCCCGGTGGGACACCGACTTGTCCCCGGGTACCTGGATGGTCCCCCGCAGGCCGTCTGCGGCCGGTCCGAAAAAGCCTGCCTGTGCCCCCTCATTCACTGCTGTCACCGGTGAAACTGACCACTGTGGGAAAGCCCAGGTCGCTCAGCAGAGCGCCCGCCGTCTCTGCCACGTCCTTGCCCGCTATGAACAGCACCAGGTCGCCGCCCACGCTGCGACTGACGTGGTGTAGCGTCAGGTCTTCCACGTTGATATGGGCGTTTCCCAGCGCCGTCATCACCTGGGAGAGCACCCCGGGTTGGTCGGGGATACGCGCGGTGACCTTGTAGAGGGTCTCGGGCGTGATGTCTTCATACTCGAGCAGTTCCTCCCGGTAGGAGGCCGCGCTGTGTATGGCTTTCGCGACGCCGGATTCGTCACCGGCCTCCAGAAAGGCGGCGAAGCTGTCCAACTCATCTCTCAAGAAGCCGAGCGATTCGGTGAGCGCCTCCCTGTTCTCGAGGAAGATATCGCGCCACATGGGTGGGTTGGCGCCTGCCACCCGGGTGAGGTCTTTGAAGCTGGAGCCAACGCAGTGAAGGGCCCTTCTGCCTCCTACTTGGAACTCGCCCGCGTGTTCCATGAGGATGTTGGCTACGACGTGAGGCAGATGGCTGACCACCGCCATGATCCGATCGTGAGCCGCGGCATCGATATGGGCGGGCCGGCCGCCGATGTCGAGTACGAATCTCTGCAGCATCTCGTACAGCTTGGGGAAGGCCGCTCCCGTGGTACAGAGGAAGTAAGTGGCCCCCTCGAAGAGATCCGAACGAGCGTATCTCACTCCGGAATCGGCGGCTCCACAGATGGGGTGGCCGCCGATGAAGAGGGACCGGGCCAACGGGGACAGACCGTGGATGATCGCCGACTTCGTGCTCCCCATGTCGCTGATGAGCCGAGGCCGGGGCTCGGCGCTCGCGCATTCCTCCACCAACGCAGGGATGCTGCGTACCGGGGTGGAGAGGACCGCCAGGTCGGCGTAGGCTGCGGCTTCGGAAGCGCTGGTGGTGGCCTCGGTGATGACGCCCTGGCTCAGCGCGATCTCGAGAGCGGCCGGATCGGTATCGTAGCCGACCACCTCGTCCACTCGAGCACGGTCTCGGGCGGCCAGGGCGAGGCTTCCCCCCATCATGCCCACGCCGATGACGGCCAGGCGGTGAACGCCGCTGTGCGAATGATCCGCGGCCATGGTTCTATCCCAGCGTCTTGCCGGTCCAGGCGATGATATCCCTGATGCGGGCGGAAACCCGGGCGAACTGGGCGGGGTCGAGGGACTGCGCGCCGTCGGAAAGAGCGGTCTCGGGTGTGGGGTGCATCTCGATCATGACGCCGTCGGCGCCGGCGGCGATCGCCGCCAAAGACAGGGGCTCCACCAGCTCGACCTTACCCGCTGCGTGGCTGGGATCGACGACCACCGGCAGATGACTGCGCTGCTTGATGATGGGAACGGCCGATATGTCCAAGGTATTGCGGGTGGCGGTCTCGAAGGTGCGGATGCCCCGCTCGCACAGGATGACCCGAGCGTTTCCCTCTTTGACGATGTATTCGGCAGCCATGAGCAACTCGTCGATGGTGGCGGCCAGCCCTCTCTTCAGGAGCACCGGCCGATCCACCTCACCGACGGAGGACAGCAACTGGAAGTTCTGCATGTTCCTGGCTCCGATCTGGATGATGTCGGAGTAGGTCGCCACGGCTTCCAGATGACGGGGGTCCATCAGTTCGGTGACGATGGGCAGCCCGGTCGCTTCGCGGGCTTCAGCCAGGAATTCAAGCCCTTCGACGCCCAGGCCCTGGAACGCGTAGGGAGAAGTCCGCGGCTTGAACGCTCCTCCCCGGAGCATAGTGGCTCCGGACTGCTGCGCCACTTTGGCGGCAAGCAAGAGCTGTTCCCGGCTCTCCACCGAGCAGGGCCCGGCGATGAGAGCCACGTGGCCCCCTCCCAGACTGGTCCCGCCCACGGTGATAACCGTGTCGGAGCGGCGGAACTCTCGGCTCACCAGTTTATAGGGACGGAGGATCGGCACCACCTTGTCCACCCCCGGATAGGCCTCCAGGGGAAGACCGGCGATGACATCGCGCTCCCCCATGATCCCGATGACGGTGACTACATCACTGGTGGAGACATGACCGCTCGCCCCGGCGCTTTCCAAGCGTTCAAGGACCCGCTCCACATCCTCGGGGGTGGCGGTCTCCTGCATGACGATCATCATCTCTGTGCTTGTGCTCTCCACATCAACTCTCCGGACTCAAGGCTTCAGCACTCAGACCATCGACCACGTGCGGGACGACCTGGGCCGCCGGGGCCTCGCGTAGCCGTCTCATGAGCGAGAGGAAGAGGTCGTTCTCCGCGGCTTCACCTATGGTAACCCGAATCCAGCCGGGGCATTCCATGGCATACCCGGAGCGGGTCATCACGCCGTTCTCGAGCAGGTATTGCGCGATCTCCGGGCCGGGCATGGAGAGGGCGGCCACGTCTACCAGCAGGAAATTGGCCTCGCTCGGCTTGAAACCGATGCCCATCCGCTCGAGACTCCGTGCCACCCGGTCCCTCTCCCCTGCGAGCAGTTTTCGGCGCTTCTGTATGAGATCGGGGTGGCGAAGGGCCTCTGCGGCCGCGACCTGCGCGAGCGAATCGACGTTGAAGGGCTGGCGGAGCTTGTCCAGGGCGTCGACCACGTCTGGATGGGCGATGCCGTATCCCAGCCGCAGTCCGGCCAATCCATATATCTTGGAGAAGGTGCGAAGGACCACGAGATTGGGATGGTCGGCCACCCAGGAGGCGGAGTCTTCCCAGGCGGGTGAGGTCACGAACTCTCCATAGGCCTCATCGAGGACGATCACTGTATCCACCGGGACCTTGCGCAAGAAGGGCCGGAGGGCCTGGGGCTCGACGTAGCTGCCGGTGGGGTTGTTGGGGTTGCAGATGATGAGGAGGCTCGTGCTCTCCCCCAACGCCGCCAGCATGGCCTCGAGATCGTAGTCGAGTTCCGGCAGAGGCTGGGCCGTGAACGGAGCTCCGTTGGCGAGCGCGATCGCCCGGTACATGACGAAGGATGGTTGCGGGAAGACGACGTGATTCTCGGGGCTGAGGAAGGCCTGTCCCAGAAGCATGAGCAACTCACAGGAGCCGTTCCCGAACACCAGGCATTCCTCGGGAACGTCGAGGCGGTCGGCCAGGAGACCCCGCAGGTCGGCGCAGCCCCCGTCGGGATAACGGTTGAGCCCGTCCAAAGCCGCCTTCACGGCCTCGATCACCTCGGGGAACGGGCCATAGGGGCTCTCGTTGGCCGACAATCTGGCCACTCTCTCCAAGCCGTAGCGCCTGCGGATCTCGGCCATAGGCGGGCCGGCCCTATACGGGGTGAGTCTTTCCAAAACCGGATTCAGTCGCATATTCTCTCCGCCGTCACCTCTTTGGGAGCCTCCGAGCCGCTTGCGGGGCGATGCCCGGAGTAGTATCGCGCGAGCACCCAGTATAGAGCAGCGACGCTCTAGAGTAGTTGCCGTGCCGCCGTGGCCCCGGCGTCAGGAGGGGCTCGGAGACCGGCGAAGATGCTGTACCTCGGCCGGAGAGAGGGTGCGTGCCTGTCCGAGGGCAAGGCCTGCGTCGTTCAGCCCGTCGAAACGGCTCCGGTGCAACGCCGTCACTCGGTGCCCGATCGCTTCGAGCATCCGTCGCACTTGGCGCTTGCGCCCTTCGTGGACGACAATGCGCAAAGTGCTGTTGGCGCCCCCGCGCGCGGACCGGCCGCTCGACACCACCTCCACCTTGGCCGGGGCCGTGACGCCGTCGTCCAGCAAGACGCCACGGCGCAGACGTTCCAGATTCGAGCTCTCGACCACGCCGCGTACCGTTGCCAGATACTCCTTCTCCACGTGGTACCGGGGATGGAGGAGCCGCGCGGCGAGCTCGCCGTCGTTGGTGAGTACCAGAAGACCGGTGCTGTTGAGATCGAGCCTGCCCACGGGGAATACCCGCGCCCGAGCCGGGACACACTCGATCACCGTGGGCCGGCCTCGGCTGTCCGAGACCGCGCTCAAGACCCCCGCGGGCTTGTTGAGGAGCCAGTACTCCTTCTGTTCGTGGACCACGGGGCTTCCGTCCACTAGTACTTCCTGAGCATCAGGATCGACGGAAGCGCCCAGCTCGGCCGTTCTACCATCCACGATCACTCGTCCGGAGCGGATGAGCTCCTCGCACCGACGACGGGAACCAAGGCCGGCCTCGGCGAGGAACTTCTGCAGGCGCTGACTCATTCCGGGATCGAGAGGATTCCCAAGCGGCGTCTCAGCTCGTCCTTCTGAGACTCGGTGAGCGAAAAGCCTTCGAGGTCGGGGAGCTCGTCGAGCCCGGAAAGACCGAACATGGCCTCGAACCGATCGGTCGTGCCGTACAAGACGGCCCCTCCTCCGGCCTGTGAGCGGCCGACCTCGGTTATGAACTCCCGTTCGACCAGGGTGTGGACGGGAGAGTCCGAGTTCACGCCGCGGACCTCGCCTATCTGGGGGCGAGAGATGGGCTGCAGGTAGGCGACGATGGCCAGCGTCTCCATGGCCGCGGGCGAGAGCTTGCCGGCATCCTCGGGGAGCTCGAAGAGCGAGGAGACCACGGCGTGACAGCGGGGGTTGGTGCGAAAGGCCCAGCCTCCGGCCAGCCGCACCAGTTCGAAGCCCCTCTCCCCTTCTGGGGCGAACTCGACTGCCAGTGAGCCGAGGATCTCTTCGAGAAGATGACGGTCGTCGGGCTGATTCAAAGAGAGGGCCTCCAGAATGACGTCGGTGGACAGCGGCGCGCCGGAGGCGAAGAGGAGGGCCTCGACGTCGCGCTTGATGGTCGGCAATCTGCTGTCTTCGCCTTCGCCGTTGGTCATCTCTGGCTCCTCACGCGGTTTCGCGGGGCACGCGGGCGGTCACTACGATATCGCCGAACGGTCGGGGCTGCGAGACCCGCACTTCGCCTCGGGACACCAACTCGAGAAGGGCGAACAACGACAGCGCCTGTACCAGTGGTTCTTCTCCCCCGAAGATGTTGTTGAAGGAGAACCTGCCCTTCCTGGCGAGCACCCTACGGACGATGCTGATCTGGCGCCGGAGTTCGACCTTGATCTGGGTGATATGGCCGGTATCGGGGGCACGCTTGCTCGCTATCAGCCGGACGAGACAATCGTGAAGCTCCATGACGTCTCCGGTACCGGTGATGTCCTCGAGAGCGGGCAGTCTCCGTCGCGGCTGTGCGGCCGGCGCGCGCAGTAGCGCGGCGGCCGCCGCTTCGGCCGCGTCTCGCAAATGGAGGGCCGCGGACCTGAACTTGCCGTACTCGAAGAGGCGGCGGAGAAGCTCATCCCGAGCCTCTTCCGGCGTCAGTTCGGTCTCGAGTTCCGGGAAAGCCTCGGGGAGCAGCAGGCGGGATTTCACCTCCACCAGCAGGCTCATGAGGATCAAGAACTCGGTCATCTCGTCCCAATACTGGGAGGGGGCGCTCGCTTCTGTCGCCTCTAGATAGGCTAGGATGACGTCGAGGAGAGGGACCTCCAAGAGGTCGATCTCTTCCTTGAGGACCAGGGAGAGCAGCAGGTCGAACGGCCCCTGGTAGACGTCCAGATCGAGTTCCAGCGCTCTCAGAGAGGCCTCGCTCGATGGTGCCGGGGTCGGGGGATCACGCTGGCCTCATTTTGGACATGCCGATCTAATTGAAATAGGCGGGTAGGAGGGCACGGAACAGCGCATTGTAGCCGTCGCTCATCCGGCCGCCCAGTGCCGTGCTGCTGATAAGAACCAAAAGGATGACGATTATGAAGATGCCGTACCGATCGATGCTCACCCAGACGTCATACGCGCGCCTGGGCAGGAAGCCGCCCACTATCCTGGACCCGTCTAAGGGTGGTATGGGAATCAGATTGAAGATGCCCAGCACCACGTTCACTTGGAGGGCGAGCAGGAGAAGCGTGAAGAGCCACTCCCGCACCGCGCCGGGCTGATTCAGGACCGGCTCGAGAAGGTTGAGCACCACCGCGAACACGACGGCCAGTACGAAGTTGGTGAGGGGGCCGACGAGTCCCACCAGCATCATGCCCCGCTGGCGGCTCTTGAAGTAGTACGGGGACACTGGGATCGGCTTCGCCCAGCCGAAGATGAACCCTCCGGCGATGGCGGTTATGAAGAACATCGCCGTCCCCAGGGGGTCCAAGTGTTTCAGGGGGTTCAAGGTCAGCCGCCCCCGCATCTTAGCCGTTGGATCGCCCAAACGATAGGCCGTCAAGCCGTGGGCCAGTTCATGGAGAGTCATGGAGAAGACGAGCACCGGGATCAAGGTCGCGAGAAGCAGCCAGTCTATGTTCATCCGGTCTTCTCCACCATCTGCCGTGCCGCCTCCAACTCTCCCGCCCTGCCTCGGATGATCTCCTCCACCCGCAACTGCCTCAGTCGCTCGAGCACGCGACCCACCGCGGGGCCTTTCTTCATGCCCATAGCTAGGAGATCGTCGCCGCCGATGCTAAGCGTCCGATGACGGATGTCCGCGAGGTACCGCCGGACTCGAGCGTATGCCGGCTCCTGTTTCATGCCGGCCAGAGCGAAGACGAGCGCCTCCACGGGTGTGCTGCGAAGCGCACGGTATATGTCCCAATCGCTCATATCTTCCTTCGCAAGACGGTCGGCGAGCAAAGGCCCGACCACCACCGCGGCGCGCACGACGGTGCTGTCCGACCGCTTCAGTTTCAGCTTGTCGAGCCATAGATACAACTCGTCGTGGCTCATGTTGCGAGTGATCGCGGCCAAGCGCAGCCGCCAGCTTACCACCTCTGCGGCGAGCCCAAGCTCCGCAACCAGATGGTCCATCCTCTTGACGAGAGCGATGGTCCTCAATCCCGTCGCCAGTTTGGGATGGACTTCGCGGGCCACACCCAGCTCATACAGCCGGCCGAGTGTCCACTCCACGTCGGACTCGCTCAGCAAGGGGATGAGTTCCTCCCGCAGGCGTACGCTGGACAGGTCCCCCACCAGGTGCATGTCCACACAACTCTTGGCAAAGGCCTTGGTCTGCTCGTCCATGTGGAACCCATAGCGGTTCTCGTAGCGCACGGCGCGGAAGATGCGGGTGGGGTCCTCGATGAAGCTCAGGTTGTGGAGCACGCGGATGACTCCCTCCCGTAGATCCCTGTATCCGCCGAAGAAGTCGATCACGGCTCCGAAGTCCGCTCCTCGGAGGGAAACGGCCATGGCGTTGATAGTGAAATCGCGGCGAAAGAGATCTTGACGGATGGAAGCGTGTTCCACGCGGGGCAGGGCCGCCGGGTAGTCGTAGAACTCGGTCCGGGTAGTGGCCACGTCGACATGAAAGGGCTCGCCCGCGGGGCGCAGCCAAGCGGAAGCCTCGCCCAAGACCGCGGGAGGCAAGAGCACGACGGCCGTCTTGAACTTCCTGTGCGTTCGCACCCGGCCTCCCAGTTGCGCCGCCAGACGTTGAGCGAACTGTATACCGTCGCCCTCCACCGCGATGTCCACATCGACGTTGGGCTGCTCGAGGAGGAGATCGCGGACGAACCCTCCAACCAGGTAAACACCGGCGACATCGTCCGAAAGGGCGGAACACGCCCGGAAGAGCGGTCCGAAGAAGGGGTGATCGGCTAGAGTCTGCAACGTGTATACCTGGGGTTCCGCCGTCTGAGCCTGGTCCTGCTCCCATCGTCCCTGATGGGCCGCCAAGACATCGGTGCGGGTGGCGATGCCGATCACATCTTCCACCCGCGCAGCGCGCTCGATCAGGGCCTGCTCGTACCCTTCATCGGTGACGACGGGCACACGGCCGACATTCCCTTCCACCATGATGCGCCGCAGCTCATCCACTGTAGTATTGGAATGGGCAAAGGTGATGTTCCTGGTCATAACGCCCTTGACGGGCGCGTGTCCCAGTCCGTGGCGCATGGCCTTGTCGAGGTCACGACGAGCCACTATGCCCACCACTCGGCCGTCTTCCTGGACGCAGATACCGGAGTGCCCGTAACGCTGGGCCGTCACCAGCGCGTCGGTGACCGGGGTGTCGGCCTCGATGAAGCGCACCGGCCGGCTCATGATCTGCCCGGCGGTCGGTACCCCCAGGTTCGTGTGGGCAAGGGTATCCAGCAGGGCGGAGGTCACTTCTTGGGGAGTCTTGTCCCGGGTCACGGCGGACGCGGCCTGGGCGTGGCCCCCTCCGGCGATCGACTCCAGGAGGGCTCCTACATCCACGGAGCCGGCTCTCGAGCGCGCGGTGACGAACACCCTGTCCATCATGCCCACCGCTTGGATCAGGACCTCCGCATTGACGAGTTCCATGAGCTTGTGCGCGATGACGCTGAGCCCATCGACGTAAGCGGGGATTTCGATATCCACCACGTGCACGTCTATGCCCCTCACCCGCTCGACCCTCACGCCATCCACCATGCGCATGAGCACCTCCCGTTGCTCCCGGGTAAGGGCGCTGTGAAGATAGCGCTCGATCAGAGCCTGAGAGGCTCCCAAACGCATACAGGCGGCGAGCATCTCGGCGTCGCGGATGGTGGTCCGCGGATAAGTGAGCGAACCGGTGTCCTCGTGGATACCCAGGGCGAAAATAGTGGCCTCCAGGCGGGGGATCTCCACCTCGCGTTCCCGCAGGATGTGCAGCATGGAGGTGGCCTGCGCGCCATCGGGGGAAAGGACCCAGTTCTCGCCCTTGACGAAGGAAGGGCGCTGGGGGCCCTCGGCCTCGTGGTGGTCGAACACCACGACCTCCACGTCCGGTCGTCCGCAGAGTCGGCTCAAGTCGCCGATACGCTCGGGGTCGGCCGTGTCGACGATGATGAGCTGCCGGATCTTGTTCTGATCGATCAGGCGCAGGTTGAGGATGGGTAGGCTCTCACCGTGCAGGGAGACGAACTCGCGAACGTTGGGGTTGAGAGACCCGGCGAAGACGATACGGCCCTCCGGGTAGAGGAGGGCGGCCCCCACCGCCGCGGCCAGGGCGTCGAAATCGGCGTTCTGGTGGGTCGTTATGACCGTGGGTACCTCGATAAATGAAGGCGGGGCAGTCATGTCGGCTAGTATACCGCCGGGGCTAAGGCGTACCGCTATCACCGGTCCTCGGGGGCCTCGGTCTGAGAGGAAGGTCCCGCTCCGTGGAGCTTCCAGGGCTGCGTCGGGCTGGTTATGATGGACCAGTAACTCTTTTCAGAATGACATCTCGGCCACCGAGGCCGCGCTTGGCGGCCGGACACTTCGTCCTTTCGTCGCGTCCGTAGCTCCGCTATGCCCGCTTCTTGCATCCTTGCCTCTGGCGTGCCAATCTCACCTTGCTGGCAAAAGGTCATTCTGAAACGACCTCTAAGACCCGTTCATCCGCCAAGGAGGACCCGAAGTGAGTGAGAAGGTACGTTTCTATCCGGAGTACTGGGGCGGTAAGAAACTGGCCCATCCCAACTTTCCTGCCGAATCGCCCAAGTTCTCGCGGTCCGTAGTAGCCGGCAACTTGATCTTCGTCTCGGGTTGCCAGGGGCAGAACGACGAGACGGTGGAACTCGAGACCGATGTTTTCGAAGAGCAGATGATCATCGCCTTGGACAAGGTCAGGCATGCCATGGAGGAGGCCGGCTCCTCCATGAACAACGTGATCAAGACCCTCATGCTGCTGAAGAACCTGGAGGACTATCCGCGCATGCGCAAGACGGAGCTGGAGTACTACCAGAAGTATGCGCCCCTCTTGGTGGAGGATCCCCCGGCGAGCACTTTTCTGTGCGTCGATTTGGCAAAGCCGGGATTCTTGGTGGAAATAGACGTGGTCGGCGTCGTCTCCAGGGAGTAGCGGAACCGGTCGGTCCGGAGGAGGGGCGCAGGGGCGGCCTCGTAGACCCTAGGCGGGGTCGGCCGCACCTGCGCCCCCGAGCCGGGCCGGCAGCTCCCATGCGGAGAGGATGGTGGCGACGGCCGTGGCCAGCGTTTGCGCGGCGGCGGCGGTGCGCCGCAGCACCTCTTCGTGGCAGGTGTCCCCGACGTTCGTGACGACGCATACCATTGCCGTCTCAAGGGCTTCCTCACGAGCCGCCCTGATCTCGACTGCACCGGACATACTCGCGGTGGTGGCGCCCATTTCTCGAAGCGCCACGACCTCCGTCGGCGTCTCGTACTGCGGTCCGGGAACGGCTGCGTGCACGCCGACGGCCCAGGCGGGATGCTCGACCGTTTCATGCAAGACGTTGAATAGAAGACCAGGCGCGGCGGCGGGAAACCTCGTGGGCGCTCCGCCGGGCAACAGATTCTGAAGATCCATGATCTCCCGAGCCACCACGATGCCGCCCACGTCGAGTCCCGGGGCAACGGCGCCGGCGGCAGATACGAAGACGACGTGTCTCACTCCCCAGGCGGCGAGAGTCCGCAGCGGCAGTTCGCGCTCACTCACATCGAAGCCCTCGTATCCGTGGATCCGCCCTCGTAAAAGGACCAGGGGACAGCCCCTCCAATCGCCTGCAGCCAGGTCGTGGGTGTGTCCGGACACCGATCCCGTCCGCCAGTGGGGCACTGCCGCGTAGGCGATAGGAAGCCCGATGGCATGCACATCGGGCAGATCGAGTCCCGACCCGAGCAGTACGGCTACCTGGGGCGCCGTTCCCAGACGCGCCCCCAGCCATCGGGCCGCTTCTTCGGCCTCTTCCCGTCCCACTCTTCCAGGCAGGCCGGGTCCTGCTCCCGACGGGGAGGGCCGTGCGGGCGTGTATCGACGCCAACCACGCTCGGGAAGCAGTCGCAAGACCGACCTTCCGGCCAGAGTGGCCCGGCGCGCGGTGAGGTACTCGTAGATGGTGGCCCCGATGTCGGCAAAACCTCCCTCGTACACGGCGGTGGGAGCCTCCGCCGGGGGCGGGTGAAGGAGCAGCGGGACGTATTCGCGGCTGTGGTCGGTGCTCGGGGTGGTCGGGTCGACTCCATGGTCCGCGGAAATGATGAGCCGGTCCTCGGGGGCGAGGGCGTCCACTATCGCGGGCAGGGCCCGGTCCACCGCCTCCAATCCTCGGGCGAAGCCGTCGACGTCGTTGCGATGGCCCCAGATGGTGTCGAAGTCCACAAGGTTGGTGAACAGTAGCCCTTCTGAGAACTCGATGTCCTGAGATCTTCCCCGCAAGAGGTCTAGGATCGCCGCCAGGTTCTCCGCATTGGACGCCACCTTGAAAGTGCAGGTGACTCCCCTGTTCGCGAAGATCTCGCTGACCTTTCCCAAGGCGAGCACCGGTACGGCCTCTTGGGACAGAAGATCGAGATAGGTGGGCCCGGGGGGTGGAAGGGAGAAGTCGCGGCGGTCCTTGGTGCGGGTGAAGCTACCTACCGGGCCCGCGAACGGGCGGGCGATGACTCGAGCTACGGCGTGCTCCCCCTGTAGGAGGTCTCGAGCTATCTGACACCAGCCGTACAGTTGTTCGAGAGGGACCACATCCACGTGAGCGGCGATCTGAAACACACTGTCCGCCGATGTGTAGACGATGGGCTCACCGCTTTCCACATGGCGCTCGCCGAGTTCGGCGATAATGGCCGTGCCGGAAGCCGGCTTGTTGCCGAGTATGTCTCTTCCTATCCAATTTCTGAAGGGCAAGAGGATCTCATCCGGGAAGCCCTCGGGATAGGTGGGGAACGGTCGAGGGGTGATGATGCCCATGTGCTCCCAGTGGCCCACGGTGGTGTCCTTGCCGGCGGACAGAGGGAGCAGACGCCCCGGGAGGCTGAGGGGCCGTTCCGCAGGCGGGACACCATGCAGGGGCAGGATGTTGCCTAGGCCCAGCCTTTCCAGAAAGGGCAGGCGGAGTCCCACCACGCGACTGAGGTTGCCCAACGTATCGGAGCCCGCATCACCGTAGTCGGCAGCGTCGGGCAGGGCTCCCACACCTGCACCGTCGAGGATCATGAGGACGAAGCGGGGCACGGGGCTCTATTCCTTTCTTGCTCGAGGGTGGGCGTCCCGATAGACCTTCTGGAGATGGGCGGTGGTCACGTGCGTGTAGATCTGGGTGGTGGATAGGTCGGCATGCCCGAGCATCTCCTGGACCGCCCGCAGGTCCGCGCCCCCTTCGAGCAGATGGGTGGCGAAGGAGTGGCGGAGCGTATGGGCGGAGACGTCGTCAGGAAGGCCGGCCTCGCGTGCGTAACGCTTGATGATCAGATGCAACCCCTGTCGGGAAAGCCGACGGCCGCGATTGTTGAGAAAGAGTTCCGGCGCCTTCAGCGTCCCGGGCTTGCCTAGGAAGGGTCTCCCCCTCTCCTGATAGATGCGCAGAGCCTCGACAGCTTTGCGGCCCAGGGGCACGACGCGTTCCTTGTCGCCTTTCCCCACCGTGCGTACGAAGCCCACGTCGAGGTCGATGTCCTGTAGGCGAAGAGCCAGCGCCTCCGAGGCTCTCAGTCCCGCTCCGTAAAGGGTCTCCAGCAGAGCCCGGTCGCGGAGACCACTGGGGGTGGGCTTTGGAGCGGCAAGCAGACGAGCTACTTGGTCGATCGTGAGGCTGAGCGGCAGCTCGGATTCCAATCGGGGGCTGGACAAAGTCCGGGAGGGATCGGATGGGGCGAGGCCGGCAAGCAGGCGTTCGCGATAGAAGGACCGGATGGCGGCGGTCTTCCGGGCCCGGGTCGAAGCGCGCCATCGACCTTCTGCAAGGAAGTCGCGGATGTCATCAACGGAAGCATCCTCGATGCGGATGCCTCGCTCCTGCAGAAACGCGGCGAACTGCACCAGATCGCGCTGGTACGACTCCACTGTGCGCTCGGATAGACCTCTCTCGAGGCGGAGGGCGCGTAGGTGAAGTGATAGGGCCGAGTCTGTTTCAGGCTGGAGCGCCATGGCGGGGAGACCTGGACCGGGCAGCTACATGTACTCTATGGGCAGCAGGTACTCGAGGGGGAAGTAAGGGTTGCCCGTCGCCTCGGCTACTTCGCGGATCGTGATCTTGCCCTCCATCACGTTCACTCCTCGAGCCAGACGGGGGTCGAGGCGGGCGGCGCCTATCGCACCCTTGTCGGCGACGGCCAAGATGTAGGGTAGCGTTGTATTCGTGAGAGCCAGAGTAGAAGTGATGGGGACCACCCCGGCCATGTTATCCACGCAGTAGTGTATGCAGCCGTGCTTGATGAAGGTCGGATCCCGGTGGGTGGTCACTCGTGATGTGGCCACGCAGCCCCCTTGGTCGATACTGA
>CAZCCL010000034.1:0-19757 GCA_964497095.1 uncultured Gaiellales bacterium
GATGCCTGGCGCTTCCTGTCGGGAGGCGAGCTCCTGGTCAGCAGCTCGTGGCCCCTGGAACTGCTCAAGATGAGTCCGCGGTAGTCGACCCCGAAGGTGCCTGGGGAATGATCTTCCGATCGTTGCCCGGATTCTGACACTTTGTCCGTTGAATCGGCACCGACCGGTCGCGTACCATGAAGAATCTACGTGTCTGGAGAACTGAATATCGTGGACAAAGCTCTGACCCGAGTGGATCAGATGCTAATCTAGGAGACGATCGCCGCCGCACGTAGGCGTGAAGTGGGCGGCGTTCGACGTGAAGAACGAGCAAGGAATCCCAAAGGAGAGTGTGTAGATGGCGCTGCTCGAAGAGCCGATCAAGGAAGTAAAGGTACTCAAGAACTACATCGGGGGCGAATGGGTCGAGTCCAAGGGTGAATTGGTCGATGTCGTCAACCCGGCGACCATGAAGACCATCTCCAAGGTCCCCATCTCGACCAGAGAAGAGATCGATGAAGCCGTTAAGGCCGCTCAGGAAGCTTACCCCGACTGGCGCCGTACTACCCCGCTTGCCCGTTCGCGCATGCTCTTCCGTCTCAAAGAGTTGCTGGAGGAGAACTTCGAAAAGGCAAGCCGGATCCAGACTCAAGAGCACGGCAAGTGCATCGATGAGTCCCGGGGCGAATCCCGTCGCGGCATCGAAAACGTCGAAGTGGCCTGTGGCATCCCCACCTTGATGCAGGGCTACATCTCCGAGGACGTCGCCCACGGCATCGACGAGTGGTGCATGCCCACCCCCTTGGGCGTCTTCGGCATCATCGGCCCCTTCAACTTCCCCTGGATGATCCCCCTGTGGTCCGCACCATACGCGGTCGCTACCGGCAACACGATCGTGGTCAAGCCCTCCAGTGAGGTCCCGAACAGCCAGCAGTTCCTCGCCGAGTTGGCCGAGGAAGCCGGTTTCCCTCCGGGTGTGTGGAACGTGGTGCACGGTGGGCGCACCGTGGTGAACGGGATGCTCGAGCACCCCGACATCAAAGGCATCACGTTCGTCGGCTCGACCCCGGTCGCCCGGGACGTCATCTACAAGCGTTGCGGTGAGACCGGCAAGCGGGTCATCGCCCAAGCCGGCGCCAAGAACTTCATGACCATCATGCCCGACTGTGCAGTCGAGAACACCGTCGCCGGCATGATGACCTCGTTCTTCGGGAATGCCGGCCAACGTTGCCTGGCCGCCGCCAACGCCGTGATCGTGGGTGACGACGACAAGTTCTACAACGATTTCGTGTCCAGGATCGTCGACATGGCCTCCAAGATCAAAGTCGGTTACGGCTTGGACGAATCCATCCAGATGGGACCCCTGCGCGACAAGGCCAAGAAGGAGAAGGTTCTCAAGTACATCGACATCGGCCTGGAGGAAGGCGGGAACTTGCTCCTGGACGGGCGGAAGTTCACCGTTCAGGGTGGCTTACCCGACGACTGCTTCGTCGGCCCGACGATCTTCGACAACGTGCGTCCGGATTCCCGGGTGGGCTCCGAGGAGATCTTTGGCCCGGTCATGTGCATCATGCGGGCGAAAGACCTGGACGAAGCCATTGCCATCAGCAACGCCAATGCATTCGGCAACGGCCATTCCATCTTCACTCAGAATGGGGCGAGTGCCCGCTACTACCAATACAACATAGTCAGCGGCAACGTCGGTATCAACATCGGCATCACGGCGGCGATGGCGTTCTTCCCCTTCGGCGGGTTGAAGGATTCGTTCTTCGGCGTGCTACACACGCAGGGCAAGGATGCGATCCGGTTCTTCACGGACACCAAGGTCGTCATCCAGCGCTGGTTCTAGTAGGGAGATGACTGGCACATGACACTGAACACCTGTTCTGAAGGCATCTCTTTCGGCCGCGAGCTGGAGGAGGCCTCAGCTACGTTCTACGAGGAACTGGCTCGGCGTTTTCCGGCCGACGCCGAGACTTTCGACGGCTACGCCGCCATCAACAAGAAGAACGTCTCGAACGTCCAGAGGACTTACTTCGGGGTCATCACCGATGGTCTGGAGGGCTGCTACGCCTTCAACATCGAGCCCGATGACTACGCGATAGATGTGACCTTGCCCGACGGCATCGACCGAGCGGACGCTCTGGCCAAAGCCGTCGCCGTGGAAGAGACGATCGTCCGCTTCTATGTCGACGCGGCCGAGCAATCCAAGGGCCTCATGGCCGACGTGCCCAGGGCCTTCTCTCTGATCGCCCGCAAGCGGGGCGACCGCATCGACGAACTCAAGGCCCGCGCCGCCGCATAGTCGACGGCCGAAGCGAACAAACGCTCTCGACCGGGGGCTCCGTCGTTCCGACGGAGCCCCCGGCTTTTCACGCTGGCGGCCCTTACCTCCCAACAGCGAGATCCCACAGCGCCAGGGCGACCATCAACCCAGCTGCCGTGGCCGGGAACAAGCTGGCCCGGTTGAAATAGCGCTGTGCCGGTCCTTGCAGCTTGGCGTCTCTTTCTGCCGCCGGCAAGGCCAGGTCCTTCTGAGCGTGGCTTCGCAGGAGGAGCGCGGGAACGCTCATCGTCGCCACAACGGCGACGATGAGAAGCAGTCTCGAGGCCCAAGGTCCCGGCTGAAGCAGGGCGACCACGGGCATGACCACCACCGCCCCGGCGGTGATGACGTCGACCGCTGCTCGGGTCCCGTGTCCGGCGGCCAGCGTCGCTATCCCGACTTCCCGGTCGTGGACCACGTCGGCCAGGTCGTTCGACAGGTTGCGCCCGGCGACCTCCCAGGTAAACAGCAGGAAGAAGAAGGCGAGCGCGCCCCACGTGGCCTCGCCGACGGCGAACCATCCGGCCAAGCCTCCCAACGCCACCAACACTCCGGCCGGTACGGTCTTCAGCCAGGTACGCCGCCTGAGGCTGGTGTAAAGGACCTGGAGAAGACCGCAGGCGACGAAGAGTCCCGCGCAGAGCGGGCGAAGAAGGTAAGCGGCGGTGAGTCCCACCAGGCCCAGTACCGACACCCAGACGACGGCGGCCCAGAGGGGGATGGCTCCCGCCGCGACGGGGTGCCTCAGAGTGGTGATGTCAAGGTGGGCCACGGCCGGCTGCCAGACCTGGGGATCGGGCGCCGCCACTTTCAGTTCCTCCCGGTCCGCCCTCAGGTCGAGGAGATCGTTGAGGGAATAGACACAGAAGTAGCCCGCCGCAGCCGCCAGCAGTCCAAGGAGCGACACTCTCAACGTAGGGAGGCCTCGACCGGCGAGGAGGGCTCCAAGCGCCGGCTCAGCGATCGAAAGAAGCGCGGACCTGCTGCGGGCCAGGTCGAAAAAGAGTAACACTTTCCGCATGCAAGAACGGTAACATCGTTTGGGCGCTCTCGTCGTCGGGGACCAAACGGCGCCGACGGGCCGGTTGATATCGGGCGCGCGGTGCCTTACAGTGCTTGTTAGGCAGGGTGCAAACGGCCGCGTGTGTCGGCCTGTATATGAACTAGAGAAGGAGGAGGAGTGAGACTGAGAAACGCGTTGGTTCTGGGGCTGGTCTGCGTGCTGGCGGTGACCGTGATCGTGGCGGTCGGCTGCGGTGGATCCGACGAGGAGGCGAAAGCGAATCTGAGTGCGGCCCTGGATAAGGCAGAGACCTCTATGGGCGGGTTCGCGTCGTCGATAGGAGCTACCTCGAGTGTCGACGATATCAAAGCCGCGTTGGAGTCGTTCGGACCGGAGTGGGAAGCGGTCATAGCGGCTGCCAAAGACGTCGAGGGGGCGGATGCCGCGGCGGCTGAGCAGGCCTGGACGGATGTGACCACGGCCATTGACTCGATCCCCGAGGGCGCGAATATATTGGAAGCGGCTGCACTCATCATGGGCCCGGTCACGAACCTGCAGAAGGTTGCTGGAGACCTGCGCGCGCTGGTGCCGAAGGAGGAATAGCTAGCGGCAGAGCCCCGACTACACGCGGGCCAAGTATCGGCAGAGGGTGATTTCCGTCCATCGGCTTGTATTGTGACCCCAGCGAACTTCGTCTAGTATTGGACGGGATGAAGCCGAGTCCGATCGTCAACAAAGAGCCGGCCGAGCACAGCGCTCGTCGGCTCTTTCCATGGAGGGAGGGTATGAGGCCTTGAGTGCCGGCACCGCACAGCTCATCGCGGTGGTGGCGGTCGCTCTCGTCTTCGATCTTCTCAACGGCTTTCACGACGGCTGCAACGCCGTCTCTACCGTCATCTATACGAAGGCTCTCAAGCCTCGCTTCGCCATCGGCCTTTCCGCCATGTTCAACTTCGTCGGCCCGCTGATCGTAGGGGTGGCGGTAGCCAAGACCATCGGCGGCATCATCAACGCCGAGGACGCCACCGCCCATCTGGTGATCGCCGCTCTACTGGGAGCCTGTGTCTGGGAGATCGTCACCTGGCTATGGGCCCTGCCGGTGAGTTCCTCTCACGCCTTGGTAGGAGGACTGGTGGGGGCAGGTCTGGCTGCTTTGGGGACGGGAGGCATCAACTGGCAGAAACTCGTGCTGGTATTCGCCTCCCTGCTCATCTCTCCGTTCTTGGGGATCGTGACCGGTTTCATCATCATGCGTCTCAGCCGGTTGTTCTTCGCCAAGATGCGCATGGACATGGCCAAGGCCGACCGCTTCTACAAGCGCATGCAGATCTTGTCCTCAAGTTGGGTCTCGTTTAGTCATGGCGCGAACGATGCCACCAAGGTCATGGGGATCATCGTCATCTTCCTGGCTGCGCAGCACGGACTGGGGGTCACGGATTATGTCGATCAAAACGGCTTCCCGATCTGGGTGATCCTGGCGGCGGCGTCGGCGATGGCCGTCGGTACCTTTCTTTCGGTTCGCTCGTTCCGACTCATAAGGACGTTGGGCGAAAGGATAACCAAGCTTCATCCCATCAACGGGTTCAGCGCCGAAGCCGGGGGGGCGTTGATCATCCAATTGGCATCGCTTTTTGGGCTGCCCGTCTCAACTACCCACGTGGTGACCTCGGCTGTGACGGGGACCGGTATTGCTAGCCATTTGGGGGGAGTGAGCTGGAAAGTCTTCCGTGGTATCATGCTCGCCTGGGTGGTCACTCTGCCGTTCTGCGCGGTAGTTGCAGCTGGGTTCTACTATCTCCTCAACTTGGTTATGTGACGGGCGGCTTACCCCTAGAACAGGAAGAAGAGAAAGGCCTTCATGGCGAATTCGCGACTGAAGAAGATACGCCGCACGTTGGGGGGCGAAACCGCTCTCGAAGGGGCTATAGACGCCATGGGAAAGGAACGTGAAGAGCAGGTACTCGAGCATCTGGCCGAGTTTGCCGACAGGGTAGTGGTCATGGTGGTCAAGCTGCGCGACGTCGTGGAGCTGTTCGCGGCCGACCGCTACGACGAGCTCGAAGAATCGGCCCGGGAGTTGGACAGACTCGAGAGTCAGGCTGATGACAAGAAGGAAGCGATACTTGACCGGCTTTCGCTGGGCACGGTATTCCCCCTGCACAGGGCCGACCTTGCCCGCCTGGTGGGCTCTATGGACAGCATCGCCAATCTAGCCTCCGGTGCCGCCGATCGCATATCCATGCGCAGATTCTCGCTCCCCTCCATCATTAACGAGCAGCTGGTCAAGATGGCCCAAGTGGATGTCGAGGCGGTCCAGGGTCTTCGGGATGCAGTCGTCGCGATGGGCACCGATCTTCGAGAGGCGATCAGACTGGCCGGGGAAGTAGATGCCACCGAAAGCCGGGCGGACGATGTTTTCGCCGAGCTGTACCGCGCCATGTTCGACATGGACACGGATTTCAAGACCTTCCATCAGCTGAAGGCGATCATCGAGCGCCTGGAATCGATCGCCGACCGCTGCAGCCAGAACGCTGAGCTGCTGCGGCACATGGCGCTGGAGTACCTCGAGAACGAATAGCATGGAGGCTCCTCGGCCGTCCCCCCAGGGCAGCGCGGGTGCGAGTCGTGGGGGCAAGAGAGGGGCTCTTTCGCCAGGAGGCCCGGGCGGTTGAAGATCGGTCTGGCCCAACTGAACTCCCGTCAGAACAAGTCCGCCAATCTAGCCGCGGGGGGACAAGCCATCGATCGTCTGGCCCGGCAAGGAGTGGATCTGGTCCTGCTCCCGGAGATGTTCAACTTCCACGGCCTGGACGACGCCAATGCGGCCGCGGCCGAGACTATCCCCGGACTCAGCACCGAGTGGGCTTCCGCCCAAGCCCGGGAGCACGGCATCTTCCTACACTGCGGAAGCCTCATCGAGCGTCGGGGCGACGAACTACGCAACACCAGCGTGGTGTTCGATCGCACCGGCACCGAGATAGCCCGCTATAGCAAGATCCACCTGTTCGACGTACGCACGCCCGACGGTCTCGTGTATGCGGAGTCCGACGCGCTCACCTCCGGTAACGAAGTCGTCGTCACCGACTGCGAGGGGGTGATGGTCGGGCTTGCCATTTGCTACGACCTGCGTTTCCCCCAGCTGTTCCACGCTCTGGCCGACCGGGGGGCCCAGCTCTTCCTGCTGCCGGCTGCCTTCACCATGCCCACCGGCATCAGTCACTGGGAGCCCCTCCTGCGCGCACGCGCCATCGAGAACGGCTGCTACGTGGCCGCCTGCGGGCAGTGGGGTCTGTATGCGCGCGGAAGGCAGAACTACGGCCACAGTCTGGTGGTCGACCCGTGGGGAGTAGTCGTGGCTCAATGCCGCGAAGGGCTGGATACCATCAGCTTGGAGCTCGACATGGAGTACCTTCAGTCGGTACGCGAGCGCATGCCCGTGCAGCGCCATCGGCGCCGCGACCTGTTCGGCTAGGATAAAGCCCTCACAGGCTTTTGCGCGCAGCCGGAAGGAGACTCGTTCGACCCCTCGGCTCTCTCAGAAGTCCATGTCGAAGTGATACACGCCCTCGCTCAATCTGCTCTCTACTTTGAGGCCGCTGTGATTGAAGACGGCCTGCATGATCCTGTTGTCGCGAAGGACCTCGGCGGTGAAACCGGCGATGCCGTTGCGCTTGGCGATGTTGACCAGGTGACTGAGTATGAAAGAGCCTATGCCTCTATTTTGCCAGTCGTCCCGCACGACGAAGGCCACCTCGGCCCGGTTGGTCTTCTGGTCGAGGTAATAGCGCCCGATGGCGATGATCTCTTCTCCATAGGCCTCCGGCACCGTGCCCGCGATCGCCACCTCGTTGCGGTGATCGACATAGACGAAGTTCTGGAGCTGTTTCCTGGGGATGCGCTTCATGTGCGACATATAGCGGTAGTAGACGGTCTCCTGGGACAAGGAGTAGAAGAGGTCGCGAGTGGCCGGCTCGTCCGTCGGGTTCATCGCCCGGAAGCTGACAAGCGTGCCGTCGTCGAGGAGCATGGTGGTGCGGAGCTCTTTGGGTCCGACGAAAAGACGACCCTCCACGTCTGCCATCTCGGGCCGGACCCACTTGTTCTCGACGGCCTTGGAAAGCAGTTCTTCGCGGAAATCGGGGTGGGCGATGGTGATCAGGGCCATGGCCCTCTCCTGAATGCTCTTGCCGTGAAGATAGGCGATCCCATATTCGGTCACGACGTAGTGGACGGCCCCTCGGGTCGTGACCACCCCGGCGCCCGGTTGCAGGGTGGCTACGATTCGCGAGACCGAGCCCCCCACGGCCGTCGACGGCAGGGCGATGATGGCCCGTCCTCTGTCCGAACGGCCGGCTCCCTGGTTGAAATCTGCCTGACCGCCGATGCCGGAGTAGAACCTTATCCCCAGAGAATCCGAGCATACCTGGCCGGTCAGATCGACCTCGAGAGCGGTGTTGATCGCAACCATCTTGCTCTGCTGGCCGATGACGAAGGGATCGTTGACGTACTCGGTGGGATTGAAAGAGAAGAGCGGGTTGTTGTCGACGAAGTCGTACAGTCGCTTGGTCCCGATGGCGAAGGTAGTGACGAGCTTGCCCCGGTCGATCGACTTCTGGGCACCCGTGATGACGCCTGCGTCGATAAGGCTGATGATGGCGTCGGTGATGACCTCGGTGTGGATGCCCAGGTCCTTCTTGTCTTCGAGAAGCGGCACGACCGCATGGGGGATGCGTCCGATCCCCACCTCCAGAGTGGATCCGTCCTCCACGAGCGACGCAATGTTCTCGCCGATCGCCCGAGTGATGCCCTCCGCCTCCGAGGCCCATGCGCCCGTCTCGACATCGTCGATGAAGCCGGCGTATGAAGTCTCGATCAAGGGCTCGTCCACCGGGACAAGGATGTCGAGATCGAGGACGCTCACGAGGCTGTCGCCCAGGGTCCAGGGCATCTGCGGATTGACCTGAGCTATCACCAGACCGGCGTTCGCCGTGGCCGACTTGACGATGTCCACGGAGATGCCCAAGCTGCAGCGACCCTGCAGATCCGGGGGGGTGACCTGGATCAGGGCTACGTCGAGGGGCATCTCTCCGCTCGAGAACAGGGCCGGTATGTCGGAGAGCGAGATGGGGGTGTAGTCCCCATAGCCCTCCTGGATCATCTTCCTGACGTTCGCCGAAACAAAGAAGGTGTTCACCGAGAAATGGTCCGCCAGTTCCTTGTAGGCATAGGGAGCCTCGCCCAGCGTGAGGGACGAAAGGACCTGAGTGTCGGCCAACTCGGCGTGCCGGGCGACCAATGCCTCCACTAGGTGCAGAGGTTGGGCTCCTCCGCTCCCGATGAAGATCCTCTGCCCCGGTCTGATCTTCGCGACCGCCTCTTTGGCGGTCATGACCATATCCTTGTACCTCTCCTGCCAGTTGGTGTCGTACACGGGCATGTGCGCATCGCTCATTGCGCACCTCCCGCGACCAGCTGAATGCGCGCGTCCGCTGCCACCGATTCCTCTCCGGGCCCTCTGACGATGAAGGGGTTGATGTCGAGTTCGGCGATCTGCGGGAAGTCCGTCACCAGCTGGCTGATGCGCTGGAGCGCCTCGCCGATTGCCGCCAGGTTGACTCCCGCCTCACCCCGGACGCCTTCCAGCAGCTTGTAGGACCTGGTCGCCATCAACATGTTCATAGCCTCGTCGTGAGTGATAGGCGCTAGGTGGAAGGTGACGTCCTTCATGACCTCCACGAAGATCCCACCCAGGCCGAACATGAGCATGGGGCCGAATTGCGGGTCCCGGGTCATGCCCAGGATGACCTCGCGGCCCCTGGGCACCATGCGCTCGAGGTAGACGCCTTCCAACGAGGCCTCGGGGGCCTGCCGGCCGATGCGGAGCATCATCAGCTCGAAGGCGTCGGCCACCTCTTGAGCGCTGTTGAGGTCGAGCTTGACCCCACCGATGTCCGACTTGTGGACTATGTCGGCGGAGACGATCTTCATGGCCAAGGGATAGCCGATACGGGGCGCCGCTTCCCTCGCTTCTTCTACCGTGCTCACCAGACGGCCGTCGGGCACGACGAAGTCGTAGGCCCGAAGTATATCCTTGGCCTTGACCTCGCCTACGTAGAGCCTTCCAGTGCGCAGGTGCCGGGAGATGATCCTGTCCACCCGGCGCCGGTTGACTGGGAAGCGGGCGACCACACGCGGCGGGCGCAAACGCCAGGCTGCGTAGTCCACCATGGCTTTGAGGGCCGCCACGGCCCTCTCCGGGGACGGATAGTCGGGTAGGCTTGCGGCTACCAGTTCTTCGCGGCCGGGCATGACGTCCGTGCCGCCCATGAAGGAAGCGAGCACCGGCTTCTCGCCCGTGAGACGGGAGGTGATGGCCCGGGCGGTCTCAAGGGGCTTCGTCATGGCCTGTGGCGTCAGGATGACGATGATGGCGTCGACCTCAGGGTCTGATTGCGCAGCTTCGAGGGCGTCGGCGTAACGCTCCGGATCGGCGTCACCGAGGACGTCGATCGGGTTGCCGACGCTCGCTGCCGAGGGGAGTTTCCCTCGGAGGCTGTAAGCGGTCGTCGGGTGCAGCGACGCTACCTGCATGCCGGCGAGCTCCACGGCGTCGGCGGCCATTGCTCCAGGACCGCCTGCGTTTGTGATGATGGCCGTCCTGTCTCCTTTGGGGATGGGTTGCATCGCGAGAGCCATGGCGAAGTCGAGGAGCGATTCGAAGGTGTCGGCCCTGATCACACCCGCCCGCTTGAAGGCGGCTCCATAGGCGATGTCGGCTCCGGCCAGCGCCCCCGTATGGGACGAGGTCGCCTTGGAACCGGCGGGAGTGGTCCCCGCTTTCAGTATCACCACCGGCTTCACCGCCGCGACCGCTTCGGAAATGCGGACGAACTCGTCACCGGAGCCGATGCTTTCCAGGTACCCCATGATCACCTTCGTCTTTTCGTCGGCGGCGAAGGCGGCCAGGAAATCGGTCTCGCTCAGATCGGCCTTGTTCCCGATGCTTACCAGGGTGGCCAGACCCATCTTCCGGGAGGCGGCCCAATCCAAGATGGCCGTGCACAATGCACCTGACTGAGACAGGACGGATATCCCGCCTCGATTGGGCATGAATCTGCCGAAGGACGCGTTCATATGGTGATGGGTGTTGATGACACCCAGGCAATTGGGGCCCATCAGCCGGGCACCCGCAGCGCGGCACAGGCCCGCTATCTCGCGCTCGAGACGGGCACCTTCTTCTCCAACCTCTCTGAAGCCGGCCGTGACGACGACGATCGACTTGGCTCCCGCGTGAAGGGAGCTGATCACCGCTTGTTTGACCGCCGCTGTCGGCACGGCGATGACGCTCATCTCGATGGGCTTACCGTATTCCTCGAGGCTTGTATAGACCCGGCGGCCAAGCAATTCACCGCCCGAAGGGTTCACCGGGACTATGTCGCCCTCGAACTCACTGTCGATGAGGTTGATCGCGATCTCGTAACCCACCTTGCCGGGAGTGCGCGATGCCCCCACGACGGCCACCGTGTTGGGATGAAGCAGAGACTCAAGCATTGACCTACACGTCCTCTCGGAATGATTCCTCGGCAACCTGCGGACGTCTTCTCACGTCAAGAGAGGAAAGACGACGGAGGATACTACTGCTACTGCGCGCAGCGCGTACCACTCGAGGTACTCGGCGGCGTTGTTCATTCTACTACTCTGCGGCGGTCCCCGGCATCTCTAGACGGCGGAGCGCCAGTAGGCTTTGTGGTTGGTACATACCGTGGACGATACAATGGGTCACGATGAGGAAGGGGCGACGTGTCCCGGCGGCGGCTTGGAGTGGGCCGCTGAAGCTCAGATGAGGTCGTGCCTGTGAAAAACACGCTGAAGGCCGTGGGAGCCGCCCTTGCGGTTATCGCGCTCTGTACGCCGTTGATCTTCTGGCCGGCCGAACCCGCACGTCCGAACTCACAGAATCTGGCGCAGGTGACCGCGACCGTTCCTCCGACGGTGGTCGTACCCACCACGGCTTCCGCCGCGGAAACGACCACTACCACGGAACCCCCCGCCGAACCGGAACCGGAGCCGGAACCCACCACCACCACGACCCAGCCGATCCGTATCACGGTCGCGGCGGTGGGAGACGTTCTGCCCAACGACAGCATCCTGGAAGCGACGCGGGACCCGGAGACAGGATCGTACGATTTCGAGTCCGTCTTCGCCCCTATCGCCCCTTATCTGGCAGGCGCGGACTACACGGTCGCCAACCTGGCGACCCGGCTTGCCGGTCCGGAGAAGGGCTACAGCGGCTATCCCAGGATGAATTCCCCCACCGAACTGGCCTACGCCTTGAAGACCGCCGGGGTGGACATGGCGGCCACGGCCAACAACCATTCCCTCGACATGGGCTGGGAGGGGATCGTGGGTACCCTGGACAGACTTGACACGGCCGGTCTGGCCCACGTGGGCACCAATCGGTCGAGCCAAGAGAGAAGCACCCCGCTGGTGGTCGACATAGACGGGATCCGAGTCGGTTTTCTCAACTACACAGCCGGCCTCAACGGCTTGTTCCCGCCTGTGGAGCAGGGAGATTACGCCGTCAACACCCTGGACCCCGACGTGGTGGCGGAGGATGCCATGACCGCTCGGATCTGGGGTGCGGACGTGGTGATCGCCTTGCTGCACTACGGGGACGAATACGAGCGAGAGCCGAGCGAGGAGCAGGTGGAGGTGTCGCGGGAGATCCTTTCTCAGGGGGTGGACGTCATCATCGGGTCTCGCCCTCATGTTGTCCAGCCCATCGCGCACGTGGTGCAGTACTCGGGTTGGAGGGTGGTCAGCAAGTACGTCGCCTACTCCCTGGGCAACTTCGTTTCGAACCAAAGATGGAGGTATTCCGACAGCGGTCTGGTGGCCTACGTGCACATCGAGAAGAGGGGCCTGCGCGCGGTCGTCACGGGGGTGAGCTATCTGCCGGTGTACGTACAGCGCTCCGCAGGGGGATCTCCCGTACGCTACCGGGTCCTCCCAGTCCTCCCTGGCGGCCTTGCTCAGACGGACGTTCCTTTGACCCTGCGGGAGACGGAACGCATGGCCCAGGTGTGGGAGGATCTCCGTCAACTGCTTTATCGACCGGACGAAGGCATCGTTCCTCTCGATCCGGCGGACATCGGCTTCTAGCGTTCTCCTGGGTGGTCGCGCCCCTGCTCCGTCTGCTAGCATGCCCGAGCCATGCTTGAATTCGAACGCAACAGCTCCGTCGACGTCGCCGTTCTAGGCGAGTTCTTCACCCGCTGCGGGTGGAAAGAGGTGAATGCCGAAGCCAAGCTGGAATGGGTGCTCGCCGCCTCCATCGAGTGGGTGGTCTGCAAGCTGGACGGTGATCTGATCGGTTTCGGGCGCTCGTGTCGCTTGGGCCCCATGAACCGGGTGGTCTTCGATGTGCTGGTCGACACTCGCTTTCGCGCCAGCGGGCTCAGACATGAGATCGTGCGGCTGCTCTCGGAGAACGCGGGCCGCCTCGAGGAGGTCTCCGTGTTCACCGAGCAGGAGGCCTATCCCCTCGGCTTCACAGATCCCCCGCAAGATGATCCTGAGTCCGGGTCTCTGCCGGAAGCTCCGCCTGGAGCCTACTTGGGCAGGCACCAGAGTTCGTCCACGCCCACTCCATCCAAAAACGTCGACGGCTCAGAGGACCGAGGAAGGCAGGGATGACGAAGCACCGAGTCACGTGCATTCCCGGAGATGGGATCGGCCCTGAGATCATGGCGGCTGCCAAAGTGGCCGTGGCCGCCACGTGCGTTCCCATCGAGTGGGTCGATGCGGAGGCGGGTGCAGGCGTTGTGGCCGAGCACGGTACACCGTTGCCTCAGTCGGTGATAGACACGATCAGGGATACCAAAGTGGCCCTCAAGGGCCCGATTACCACCCCCGTCGGTTCCGGGTTCCGCAGTGTGAACGTGGCGCTACGCAAGGAGCTCGACCTCTACGCGAGTCTTCGCCCGGCCGTGACTATCCCTGGGGTGAAGTCCCGCTACGAGGGCGTCGATCTGGTGGTGGTGAGGGAAAACACCGAAGACTTGTATGCCGGGGTGGAGCACATGGTCGGCGTGGACGCAGCCGAGTCGATCAAGATCATCACCCGGGCGGGGACTGAGCGCATCGCCAGGTTCGCCTTCGACTACGCCCGGCGGGAAGGCCGGCGCAAAGTGACCGCCGTCCACAAGGCCAACATCATGAAGCTGACCGACGGGCTTTTCTTGGAAGTCTCGCGGCAGGTCGCCGAAGGCTACCCGGACGTAGACTTCGAGGACCGGATCGTCGACAACATGTGCATGCAGCTGGTCCAGAAGCCCGAGTCGTACGACGTGCTGCTTTGCCCCAACCTCTACGGCGATATCTTGAGCGACCTGTGTGCCGGGCTGGTCGGCGGTCTCGGTGTGGCCCCGGGGGCGAATATCGGCTCACAGGTGGCGGTCTTCGAGCCCGTGCACGGGTCGGCCCCCAAGTATGCCGGCCTGGATAGGGCGAATCCGACCGCCCTCATCCTGTCGGCCGTCCTGATGCTGCGCCATCTGGGTGAGACGCGGGCGGCGCAGGCCCTATTCCTAGGCGTGCGCGCGGTCATCGGCGCAGGCCGGCGCGTGACCTACGACCTGGGCGGCGACTCCGGCACCAAGGACATGGGCGAGGCCGTCGCCGAAGAGGTGGACCGGCTCATCGGGTAACGTCCGGCACCAGACCGTCCTCGGTCCAGCCCCGCTTCGTCCAGTAGATCCTGACCCGCCGCAGCAGCTCCTCCCTGTCGAGTGCGGGAGCCGTGTCGGTCGGGTCCTTGAAGAAGCGCTCGGCCACCGTGTCGTCCGCCGGCGTGGCTCCGAAGGCCAGATTGAGGCGGCGGATACGGGTGATGGTCTCGGTGGAGAGCCTCTCCACGTCCTCTTTGACGAGGGGGGTCCCGTTCAGCTGGGAGACGGAGGAGATCAGGCGGTCCCAGGTCAGGAAATCCCGGTAGAAACGGCACAGGGTGAGGCTGTCCGCGATGAGCATGCGATCTTCCCAATCGATGTAGGTCTGTACGTAGGCGTCGTCGTCGAGCTCCGCCAGCAGGCCTCCCAGCTCCGCCTTGTAGTAGGTCGCGCGGAGGTGGCAGGCCCCGCGCACGCTGAGCGCGTAGCTCAAGGCCATGCTCTTCAGCCTGCGGGGCTCGTACCCGGCGGGGTCGAGGTGTTTAGAAGTGATGGACCACTCGCTCATGCCGAAGCCGGCCAAAGCTTCGTCCAGGCCTTGGGCCAGCGCCTCCCCGACCGGGGTGGAGCGGGTGGCGATCTCCGAGAGGAGCCGCGAGATGCCCGCGACATCCCCGGCGGCGGGGACGTCATCGAGCACGCCCAATTCTCCCGCTTTGATGGCCGCGGCCACCAGATTGCCGGTGCTCATGGTGTCCAAGCCCAATATGTTGCAGAGCTCATTGAGTCTCGCGACATCGGCCGCGTGCTCCACCATGCACGAGCCCCCGAACGAATAGAGGGTCTCGAACTCGGGGCCATGGAGCTCGCGACCCGCTTCCGGACCTTCCTTCAAGATGAGGCGCTTGCGGCAGCGCACTGCGCATGGGGGGCAACTCTCGTTGTGGATCTCCGCCCATTCCGGCCACCGCTCCGCCTCCAGGGTCGCCCGGTGGGGCGCCGTGCCCTTGGTGAAGAAATCGGTGGGGAAGGCACCGGCTTCGTTGACCACGGCGACCATGACGGGGGTGCCGAAGCGCCGGTAGGTCGTGGTCGTGGGCGAGTCCGCGGCCAGTGCCGCCACCTCTTTGCGCGTCGCCGCGAAGTGATCCTCGACTTCGCTCTTGAGGGGACCGGGGGAAGTCACGCTGAGGGCCTTGAGCGACTTGCTGCCGAAGACCGCGCCCAGTCCCCCGCGGCCCAGGCAATGGGCGCGCTCGTGCATGACCGCAGCCACCTTCACCTGTCTTTCGCCGGCGACGCCGATGCAGAGCACCGAAGATCGCCTTTCCAGGCGGGAGAGCAACTCGGCCTCCACGGCGAAGCAGTCCTTTCCCCACAGGTCGTGCGCATGCAGTAGGCTCGCCCCCTCGGCGGTGATGTGCAGATGCATCGGAGTCTCTGCTGCCCCCGTCAGGACCAGAGCGTCCCAGCCGGTCTCCCGGAAGTTGCGGGCGAACGTGCCCCCGCAGTACGACTCCAGCCAGATGCCGGTAAGGGGACTCCGTGTGAAGGCGCCGAACCGGTTGGAGCCCGACATCGCGTAGCCCGCGAGCAGACTGGGAGTGATGGCCACCACGTTCTCTGGAGCCAGCGGGTCAACCTCGGGGTCCAGGTATCTCTCCAAGAGGCGCACGCCGAGGGCCTTGCCGCCCAGGCCGAGCAGACCCGGGACGTCGATGTCGTCGATGCGCGATCCACCCGAGGTCAGATCGACGAACAGGACCTTCTGCCTCTCAGCCACCTCAGCCCCCTAGGAAGCCTGCTTTCTGTAAGCCAGGAATCTCGCTGGGTCTCAGACCACGCCGGGGGTGGAGCTCACCTGAGCCATGGTCTCCTCCACGATGTCCAGACCCCGATCAAGGGTGTCATCCTCGATGGTGAACGGTACCAGGATACGCACCACGCTGTGGTAGGTCCCGGCGCCCACGTTCACCACCCCGTTCTCGAACAGCTTGAGCCGGAAGGCCTTGGCAAAATCGCCCGCCGGCTTCTTGGTATGAGGGTCTTCCACCAACTCCATGGCGGCCATGGCCCCGATGCCGCGCACGTCGCCGATGATCGGGTGCCGAGCCTGCAGGTCCCGGAACCGGTCGCGGATCCGTTCGCCCAGCGCGGTCGCCCTCTGCAGCAACCCTTCGCTCTCGATGATGTCGAGGACGGCCAAGCCGGCCCGGCAGGCGGTGGGGTTGCCCCCGAAGGTGCTGCCCACGCCGCTGGGGTGGACCGAATCCATGACCTCCTGTCTGCCGGTGATACCGGAGATCGGAAAGCCGGCCCCGAGGGCCTTTGCCGTGGTCACGATGTCGGGGGCCACTCCCCAGTGTTCCATGCCGAACCAGGCTCCGGTCCGGCCGAGGCCGGTCTGGATCTCATCGGCGATGAGAAGGATGCCGTGCTCCTCGCAGATCTTCTTGATCTTGCCCATGTACTCAGGTGGGGGCACGATGAACCCGCCCTCGCCCAACACCGGCTCAGCGATCAGGGCGGCTACCTCTTCCGCGTTCACGTGTTTGGCGAAAGCCTGCTCCAGCAGTCCCGCGCATTCGCAGCCGCATGCAGGGTAGGAGAGAGCCAGCGGGCAACGGTAGCAGTAGGCGTAGGGGATCCGGTAGACCTCGGAGGCGTACGGTCCGAACCCGACCTTGTAAGGGCTAACCTGAGAGGTGAGGCTGAGGGTCATGTAGGTCCGGCCGTGGAAGGCGTCCTCGAACGCGATGATGGCCTTCCGACCGGTCGCGACACGGGCGATCTTGATGGCGTTCTCTACCGCTTCGGCGCCGGAGTTCATGAAGAAGGTCCGTTTGGGGGAGTCGCCCGGCGCCAACTCGTTCAGTCTCTGGGCAAGACGCAGGTACGACTCGTAGCCGAACAGCCCGAAGCACATGTGCGAGTACAGCTCCGCCTGGTCTTGGACGACCTTGACCACCTTCGGGTGGCAGTGACCGACGTTCATGACCCCGATCCCGGCGGCGAAGTCGATGTATTCCCGGCCTTCGACATCGGTGATCATGGCGTTGCGGGCTCTAGCGACGTAGACGGGAGCGGTGATGGGCACGCCCCGGGGCACCGTGTCGGCTCTCAGAGCGCTGAGTTCGGCGTTGGTCATGATCTCTCCACCTCTTGTCCGTCGACTGGACGCCCGCGAAACGCCACTTTCGTTGCCAGCGAGCGTACCACGAGCCGGCGGAGGGTGACCATATAGACGGAGGGCGCCCGGCTCGCTCTAGACGGAGGGCGCGCGGCTCGCTCCGACGAAGGCTCTGCTGGACGAGGCGGCCGCGCTGGACCGGGGAGTCTCCGTGGGGATGATCGGCCCCTCCAGATAAGTCGGTCCCCGCTGGACCCAGCGGTTTCCGGGGCCGAGTCGGTCCGGTTCACGCCTTGATTCGATGTACATGTCTAGTAAACTAAGCGTTCAGCGCGCTGAAGTGAGCCGGCGCCCCCGTCACGAGGAGCATGTCTTGAACAACGGCAGTCAGAGTTTCTTCTCCGGTCCCGCCCGGGCACCGCACCGTTCCCTCCTGCGCGCCCTGGGGGTGGGCCGGGACGACGTCCGCCGGCCCCTCATCGGTATCGCCAATTCCTACAACGAGCTGATACCCGGCCACATGCACCTGAACACCCTGGCTCAGCAGGTCAAGTTCGGAGTGTGGCAGGCGGGGGGCGTTCCCCTGGAGTTCAATGTCATCGGCGTCTGTGACGGCATCGCCATGAACCACGCGGGCATGAACTACTCTCTGGTCTCCCGGGAAGTGATCGCCGACTCGGTGGAGATCATGGCCAGAGCGCACGCCCTGGATGGTCTGGTGCTCATCCCCAATTGCGACAAGGTCGTCCCCGGCATGGTCATGGCCGCGGCCCGCCTGGATATCCCCGTGGTCGTGTCCTCGGGGGGTCCGATGCTGGCCGGCGACTATCGGGGCGCCAAAGTCAGTCTGAGTCAGGTCTTCGAAGGCACGGGCCGCTACTTCCGCGGGGACATCACGGAAGAGGAACTGGCTGAACTGGAGGATTGCGCCTGCCCCACCTGCGGGTCGTGTGCCGGGCTGTTCACCGCCAACTCGATGAGTTGCGTCACCGAGACACTGGGACTGGCCTTACCCGGCGACGCCACCATCCCCGCTCCTTTCTCGGCCCGGCTCTTGCTCGCCCGGGAAAGCGGTGCGGCGGCCGTGGAGGTGGCCAAGAAGGGATGGACGGCCCGGCGGTTCCTGACGCCCGCGAGTCTGCGCAACGCCTTGGCGGTGGATGCGGCGCTCGGCTGCTCGACCAACACGGTCCTGCACCTGATGGCCATAGCCAACGAAGCTCAAGTGGAACTCAAGCTTGAGACTTTCAACGAAGTGGCCGATGCTACGCCGAACTTGGTCAAGCTTTCCCCCTCGGGTGGCGACCACATGGAAGACCTTCACCGGGCCGGAGGCATCATGGCGGTGCTCAACCGCCTGGCCGGCAGCGGCGTGGTCGACGGGACGGTCCCCACGGTCTCGGGTGTCTCTCTCGCCGCTCAGTACGAGACCGCAGTCGCTCGGGACGACGAAGTGATCCGGCCGCTCGACCGACCGCACCGCTCGACCGGCGGGCTTGCGATGCTCTTCGGCAATCTGGCTCCGAAAGGCGCCGTCGTAAAGGAATCCGCCGTCCTGCCGCAGATGCTGGTGCATCGCGGACCGGCGCGCGTGTTCGACGACGAACCCACTCTGATGCAGGCGATCGAGGCAGGGAGCATCGAGCCCGGCTCGGTCGTGGTCATCCGCTATGTCGGGCCGAAGGGTGGCCCTGGGATGCCTGAGATGCTGACTCCCACCTCGGCTCTGGCCGGGGCTGGTCTTGGGGACAGCGTAGCCCTCATCACCGATGGGCGCTTCAGCGGCGCGAGCCGAGGGGCCAGCATAGGCCATGTCGCCCCCGAAGGTCTGGATGGCGGGCCGATCGCTCTGGTCGAGAACGACGACCTGATCAGCATCGACATCCCCAGTCGGCAACTGACCTTGGAGGTCACCGAAGAAGAGATGGCTGGGAGGAGGACGGCGTGGCAGCGTCCGGTTCGAGAGTACTCGGGCGTGCTGCGCCGCTACGTAGCCTTCGTCTCCGGAGCCGAGACCGGGGCGGTGTTGGGCGGGGAGCGCGTCGGCTCCTGATCTCCAGCGCCGCGGACGTCGCGGCTACGGCTTCGCCCGGTCGATGACGGCCGGTAGTCTTTGGCAGACGCAGGATATTGCAGAAGCGGAGCATGCTATGAAAGCATCCAGAGTGATCCTGGAAGCGCTGAAGCGCGAAGGGGTCGACACCATATTCGGATTCCCGGGCGGCGTGCTGATTCCCATCTACGACGCCCTCTACGACTTCGACCTCAAACACATACTGGTGCGGCACGAACAAGGAGCAGGGCATGCCGCCGACGGGTATGCCCGAGCCTCGGGCAAAGTGGGGGTGTGCATGGCCACCTCCGGCCCCGGGGCTACAAACCTGGTCACCGCCATCGCCAACGCCTACATGGACAGCGTGCCCATCGTGGCCATCACCGGGCAGGTGAGCCGGCCGCTCATCGGTCTCGACTCGTTCCAGGAGGCCGACGTCACCGGCATAACCCTTCCCATCGTGAAGCACAGCTATCTGGTGAAGGACGCCGGGGATCTCCCGCGCATCATCCGGGAGGCCTTCTACATCGCGAGCACCGGCCGGCCCGGCCCGGTGTTGATCGACATCCCCGTCGACGTGAGCAGGGAAGACATGG
>CAZCCL010000034.1:19767-22518 GCA_964497095.1 uncultured Gaiellales bacterium
CTACCCGCGATGCAGCTTCCCGGGTACAAGCCCACGGTCAAAGGACACCCCAAACAGATCCGGGAGGCCGCGCGTGTCATCGCGGCGGCCGAGCGTCCCGTCATCTATGCTGGCGGCGGGGTGATCTCGGCCGAGGCCTCGGAGGAACTCCGCGAGCTGGCCTTCTACGGGCACATCCCGGTGACCACCACCCTCACCGGCAAGGGCTGCTTCTCCGAGGACGACGCTTTGGCCATGGGCATGCTGGGCATGCACGGGACTCCATACGCCAACTACTCCATCAGCCGGTCCGACCTCATCCTGGCGGTGGGCGTGCGATTCGACGACCGGGTGACCGGCAAGTTGGAAGCGTTCGCCCCGGAGGCCCGGTTCGTGCACATCGACGTGGACCCGGCCGAGATCTCCAAGAACGTAAAGGTGGACGTCCCTATCGTGGGAGACGCCAAATGGGTGCTGGCCGCGTTGCTGGTCGAGCTCAAGAAGCTGGAGCTCTCTCCCGACAGACATCTTCCCTGGATGGAGCAGGTCGCGGGCTGGAAGCGCGATCATCCTCTGGTGATCAGAGAATCGGAGGACGGGCAGATCATGCCTGAGTTCGCGGTGAACAAGATCTGGGAGGTCACTCAAGGCGAGGCTGTGGTGTGTACCGAGGTGGGCCAGAATCAGATGTGGGCCGCCCAGCACTATCTGGCCCGGTACCCCCGCCGGTTCATCAGCTCGGCAGGGCTGGGGACTATGGGCTTCGGCTTCCCCGCGGCCATCGGCGCTCAGGTGGCCTGCCCCGATTCTCTGGTGGTCGACATCGCGGGCGACGGCTCCTTCCAGATGACGCTGCAGGAACTGGCCACCGCGGTGCAGCACAAGCTGCCGGTGAAGGTGTGCATCATCAACAACCAGTACCTCGGAATGGTGCGTCAATGGCAGGAGCTGTTCTGGCAGGGACGCTACAGTCACACCTGTATGGAGTGCCAGCCCGATTTCGTCAAGCTGGCCGAAGCCTACGGGGCGCTGGGTCTGCGGGCCAGCAGGCCGGAGGAGTTGGAAGAGGTCTTGAGGGTCGGCCTGGCGGCCGACGGACCGGCGGTCATCGACATCCGGGTCAAGAAGGAGGCGAACGTCTATCCCATGATCCCCGCCGGGGGGACGGTGGGTGACATGATCCTGTCGAAGGGGGACCGATGAAGCATACGCTCTCCGTCCTGGTCGAGAACAAGCCCGGGGTGCTCAGCCGGGTGGCCGGGCTCTTCGCCCGGCGGGGGTTCAACATCGACAGCCTCGTTGTGGCCGAAACCGAGAACCCGGCCGTCTCCCGCATGACCATCACCGTGTACGAGCAGGATCAACCGGTCGAACAGGTCACCAAGCAGCTGCACAAGCTCATCAACGTTCTCAAGATCATCGACCTTGAACCGGCTGCCAGTGTCGAACGGGAGCTGCTGCTTATCAAGGTCAAGGCAAACGCCGAGGCGCGGTCGGAGATAATGCAGATGGTGGAGATCTTCCGGGCCAAGATAGTGGATGTCTCCAGCGAGGTGCTGATCATCGAGATGACCGGCACGCGCGACAAGGTGAGCGCCTTCGTGGAACTTCTCGCCCCCTTCGGGGTGGTGGAGTTGATGCGCACCGGGCACGTCGCCATGAGTCGGGGAAAACGGCCGACCTAGAGCCATGACGCACCAGCACAGGAGGTAGAAGAGAGAGATGTTGTACGAAAAGGACGCCGATCTGGGTCTTCTGGACGGCAAGACGATGGCCGTCATCGGCTTCGGCAGCCAGGGGCACGCCCATTCGCAGAACCTCAGGGACAGCGAGGTCAAGGTGGTGGTGGCCGAAGCGCCCGGGACCGCGGCTTGGGACAGAGCAGCCGCGGCCGGCTTCGAGGTACTGACGGCCAACGCTGCTGCGGCCATGGCCGACGTGGTCATGATGGTGGTGCCCGATCAGGTGCAGAAGGTGGTGTACGAGACCGCCATCCGTGACAACCTCAAAGAGGGCGACATGCTCATGTTCGCCCACGGGTTCAACATCCACTTCAACCAGATCGTCCCCCCGGCTTTCGTGGACGTCACCATGATCGCCCCCAAAGGCCCCGGGCATCTGGTTCGTCGGGTGTACACCGAAGGCGGGGGTGTGCCCGCCCTCTTGGCCGTCTACCAGGACGCGACCGGCAAGGCTCGGGACCGGGCGCTCGCTTACGCTAAGGGCATCGGCGCTCTGAGGGCCGGCGTGATCGAGACCACGTTCAAGGAGGAGACCGAGACCGACCTGTTCGGCGAGCAGGCGGTGTTGTGCGGCGGCGTGACCGAGCTCATCCGCGCCGGCTTCGAGACCTTGGTCGATGCCGGCTATCAGCCGGAGGTGGCCTACTTCGAGTGCCTGCATGAGCTGAAGCTGATCGTGGACCTGATCCACGAGCACGGCATCAGCGGGATGCGCTATTCCATCTCCGATACCGCCGAGTACGGCGACATGACCCGAGGCAAACGGGTGATCAGCGAGGATGTGCGGGAGGAGATGGAGTACATCCTTGAGGAGATCCAGAGCGGGGAGTTCGCCCGGGAGTGGATCCTCGAGAATCAGGCCGGGCGCCCGGTCTACAACGCCATCAAGCGCGAAGAAGCTGAGCACGAGATCGAGTTGGTGGGCCGGCAGCTAAGGGCTATGATGCCGTGGCTGGGAAAGGCCGGCAAACTGGAGTAAGACTCACCCATGCACCGTGCCGCTCGGCGCGGCGCATGCGGGCATGTCGGG